>CAZVJA010000031.1:0-35265 GCA_964626885.1 uncultured Planctomycetaceae bacterium
GGCCTGAGCAGCGCAGGTTTTCTGCTCGGTTGCACGGAATGCGAGGCATTCATCGCCCGTGGGCTCGCGATGACATCAGATCAACTCGCGGCATTCGGCGTGAAGGTCGCCCGGTACAGCGGCGCTGAGGTCACGGGTACGGGTGCAACGACGGTGTTTGTCGGAATCCCGGAGATTACAGGTGCCTACGAGCAATGGCTTGGCCTGGCGTCGGACGTTGATGCCGGTAACGACAATGCCACCGACATCGCCTTCGTGCTCCCGTTCTTCATCGGCGACAACCTGGACGACAACGCCCGCGCCCTGTCGAACCTGATTCTGCATGAAGCAGGTCATACCTGGGGACTTCAACACGTCGACGCCGCTGGAGCTGGTGACCTGATGGGACTCTCCTTCGAGGAAAACGGCCTCGCCGCGCTGGCACGATCGGATGCCGAGTTCCTCAATCAGAGCTTTCCCGAACACGATCACCCCGGAGAAAACACGAATACCCAGAACAGCTACGCGACGCTCTCAGCGATCTTCGCCCAGCCATCCCCGGCTCTTTCCGCTGTATCAAGCAACCGCCGCGCGGTCGCCGGCGAGCTATTCGCGAGCAACCTGGGGACGACATTAAAACGAGTCGCCTGATCTTGAGAGTAGTGATCCACCACGGCGCGACAACCCGTGTGCCACTGGCTCTGCCAGTGCGAATCTTCCTCGTGAGGACGTGTGCGAGCCGGCGATTTTCCGTGTCCAGGCTTATTGGCCGGTGCGGGCCTGCTCCTGTCCGCGGCGAACGTTCAACGGCAGCGTGATCAGCAGGCCGATCACGAAGAACGACAACAGGCTCAAGATCGCCCAGTGCGGGCTGTCGGTGGCGACGAGCACTGTCGAGAAGACCACCGGCCCCATCACGCTCACCGCACGCCCGGAGAGATTGAAGAATCCGAAAAACTCCGCCGACTTTTCGGGCGGCGTCATCATACCCATCACAGCCCGGCTGACCGATTGCGTCCCTCCCAGCACCAGCGCCGCCACAGCCGCCATCACCCAGAACTGCCATTTCTTCGTCACAAAGAATGCCATCACCAACAGCAGAATCCAGATAACGAGGCAGCCGATGAGCGTCGACTTTTGCCCCAGACGGGTTGACAACCAGCCGACCAGCAGTGAACCTGGCAGCGCAATGAACTGAATCATCAGCACGACCTGCGCCAGCTCGCCGGCTTTCATTTCCAGCACTTCAATCGCAAAGACTGATGACTGGCTGATCATCGTCTGCACCCCCTCGTTGTAAAACAGAAATCCGAGGAGGAAGAGTGCCAGCACTTTATACGCGCGCACGTGACGAATCGTACCGATCACTTCGCCCACTGCCCGGCGGGCCGCCATACGGAATGGTTCCGGATGACGCGCGGGTGGTGTCTTGTCACGCACAATGACGAACATCGGCAAGGCGAACAGGAACCACCACGCCCCCATAATCGCCAGTCCGATCCGCTTGATCTGCGCGATGTCGCCGTTCAGCCCGATTTGCGCTCCGAACTGAAACAGCAGAATGACCATCAGCAACGCCAACCCGCCGCCGACGTAGCCCAGGGCGAAACCCCAGGCCGAGACGCGGTCCATTGTCGATTCGTCGGCGATCTCCGGCAAAAAGCCATTGTAGAAACCGAACGACAGTTCGAAGCAGAGACTGGCGGTCAAGAACAACGCGAGCATGATCCACGGTTGCTCGGGAGAGCTGAAATACATCAGGCAGGAAGCGATCGCTCCCGGAACTGCGGTGCCGATCAACCAGCGGCGTTTGCTCGCGTGGGCATCGGCCACTGCTCCCAGAATCGGTGAGAGAACCGCCGCCACGAGCATCGTCCCGCCGAGTCCCCAACCCCAGACAATAGTTCCCATCTTTCCGGGGAACACGTCGTCCTTGATGTAGGAAACCAGAATCGTGATCGCCAATGTCGAATAGGCACTGTTGGCCCAGTCGTACATCGCCCAGGCGAACACCTCGCGGCGCGTCCCCTTCCCCTTCAGCGACGGGGCGGATGTCTCCTTTATTGCGGCAGCCGGCGGGGATTGACCGTCATCCATGCGAGTTCCGTTCTACGGGCTCTTTCATTAACCGCAGAGGACGCAGAGAGCACGGAGTTGAGGAAGAAGGAGAGGGGGAAGACAGAGGACCGAAGAAGGCTATCATTCGTGGAATGACTCCTTTTCCGTTCTCTTTCTTCGATCCTCCGATTGATTCTTCTCTGCGCACTCCGCGAACTCTGCGGTAGAAACATTACCTATACGAGTATCGCTAACGGCTCGGCCGGACGTTCAATCCGGCATCGAGCGTCACGAGTGGGAGCGTCGCATCCTGCATTCGCTGTGCATTCGCGTCGTCGACATAGTCGCTGTGGCAGGAGGCCTTGCCGGCGTCGGCACCCATGCCTTTTCTCGTCTTCGAGGCCAATTGGTGAATTTCCCCCGGGCTGAGGACTCCGCGTTTCTCCAGTATCTCGCGTTGTTCCGGAGTCAAAGCAGCCGAGACGCGCGCCTTGTCCCACGAGTAATCCGTCTCCTTCCCCGACGCGAACTCGACGATTTCCTTCGAGATCCGGACGCTGCACCAGTCATGTCCGCACATCGCGCAGAAATCGGTATCGACGTCGAGATCCTCGTCGTGATACGCGCGGGCGGTATCGGGATCGAAGCTCAACTCGAAATGCTTTTCCCAGTTGAGCGCGGCCCGGGCTTTCGTCAATTCGTCGTCCCTGTCGCGCGTGCCGGGAATGCCGAGCGCCACGTCGGCCGCGTGCGCGGCGATCTTGTAGGCGATGCAGCCTTGCTTGACGTCGTCCTTCTTCGGCAGGCCCAGATGTTCTTTCGGTGTGACGTAGCAGAGCATGCTCGCCCCGTGATACGCCGCCGCCGTCGCGCCGATACAACTGGTGATGTGGTCGTAGCCGGGGAAAATATCGGTCACGAGCGGACCGAGCACGTAGAACGGCGCGCCGTGACAAAGTCGGCGCTGGAGCTTCATGTTGTATTCGATCTGATCGAACGGCACATGTCCCGGCCCTTCGATCATCACTTGCACTCCTTTTCGCCAAGCGCGTTCCGTCAACTCGCCGAGCGTTTCCAGTTCGGCCAGCTGCGCGCGATCGGTGGCATCCGCAAGTCCGCCGGGGCGGAGACCGTCGCCGATGGAAAAGCTGACGTCGTGCCGGCGCATCAGATCACAGATGTCGTCCCACAAGTCGTACATTGGATTCTGACGGTTGTGGTGGATCATCCACTTCGCGAGTAAGGAGCCGCCGCGGCTGACAATCCCGATCAATCGCTTGCGGACGAACTGCAAATGCTCGAACAGAACCCCCGCGTGGATCGTGAAGTAATCGACCCCTTGACGTGCCTGATGTTCGAGCGATTCAAGAATTGTTTCGCGATCGAGATCTTCGAGCCGGCGACCGATGATCATCGAGTAGATCGGCACCGTTCCGATCGGCACGGTGCTGTTTTGAATGATCGCCTCGCGGCATTCATCGAGATCTCCCCCGGTGGAGAGATCCATGACCGTGTCGGCTCCCCACTTTTCCGCCCAGCGGAGCTTGAGAATTTCTTCGTCGGTGCCTGAGGAGACAGGAGAGGCTCCCATGTTCGCGTTGATTTTCGTCAACGAAGCCCGGCCGATACACATCGGGTCGAGCTGATACTTGAGATGTGTCTTATTGGCGGGAATGATCATCCGCCCGGCGGCGACTTCGTCGCGGATCTGCTCCGCGGTCAAATGCGGTTCGCGTTCGGCGACTCGCTGCATCTCGGGAGTGATGATGCCGAGCCGGGCCGATTCGAGCTGCGTGATCGGCTCAAAACCTTCGGGCGCAATCCACGCCTCGGGGGTTTCATAATTCGATTCGTATCCGTCCCGGAGTCTCCAATCGGGAGGCATGAAGTCCCAGGCGGTCTTCTCCGAAGGAGCGGGCATGCCGGGAGTATCGGGCGAGGCAAACGTGTAGCAGCCGTTCTTCCCCGGCACGATCTTCGCCGGAAGGGCAAAGCTGCCGGGAGTGGTTCCCGTGCCGGTAGTTGACGGATTCCCTCCCACTTCCGGCAAACGGTACGACTCGGTGCCGGCTTCCTGATGTGTCATGGATCTCTTCCTTCAAACGGCACGCAGCCGCCACAAATGACTCGACGTTGCAGACCGACGGCGACTGAGCGACTTCAGACGAACGGACGAACTGTATCGTATCCGACGCGCGCCGAATTGCAACGCGGCGTGAGAGCAGGAACGCGTCGTCGGCTGGTAACCACCCATTTCGCCGCAACGCTGTGACTGTCGGCCGCAAATCGATAAAATGCCCTCGCCTCGTCGGTGCCAAGTATGACTCGCGAGAGGATTCAGAGGAAATCAGATGACATACGACGTTCTGGGAGTGGGCAACGCCCTGGTCGATATTCAGGCTCAGGTTTCAGACGATGTGCTGGAGCGGCTGAAGTTCCCCAAGGGAATCATGACCCTGGTTGATGAAGCGACGCAACAGCGCGTCCTCTCGGAGCTGGACGGCCTCTCCATTCATCGCTGCGCCGGCGGTTCGGCCGCGAACACCGTCATCGGCGTGGCGGACCTCGGCGGCAATGCCGCATACGTGGGAAAAGTCAGCGACGATCCGCTCGGCCGGTTCTGTCTCGATGACATGCGAAAGATGAAGGTGACAATCGAAGTTCCTCCGGCCAAAGGTTCGACCGGCACCTGCGTGGTGCTCATCACCAATGACGCTCAGCGGACCATGCTCACCAATCTCGGCGTCTCGGCCACTCTCACGGCCGACGACATTGTCGAGGAAGAGATTCGCAAAGCCCGCTACGTCTATGTGGAAGGGTATCTGTTCGCCGGCCCCGGGACGCGTGCGGCCGCACTGCGTGCCATCGAACTGGCGAAGAAGAACAATGTCAAGGTGGCATTCACCGTCTCCGATCCGTTTCTGATTCACGACCATCGCGACGAGTTCTGGCGGTTGATCGAGGGGCCGATCGACCTGCTCTTCTGCAATCTGGAAGAGGCCCGCAGCCTGACGGGGAAGCATGACGCGATCGAATGTGCCCGGCTAATTCATAAGCACGCCGAGAACGTCGCTCTCACGCTCGGGGCGAATGGCTCGATCCTGATGCACGACGGGCAGGTCATTCCGATTGAAGGGGTTCCCGTCAAGGCGATCGATACCACCGGCGCCGGCGACATGTACGCGGCCGGTTTGCTCTACGGCATCACCTGCGGCATGACCTGGCAGCAGGCGGGACACGTCGCGTCCCATGCCGCGGCGAGAATTGTCGAACAGCTGGGAGCCAGGCTGAAACGCCGCTTCACGCCGGAGGAGATTGAAGCGCTGTTGAGTTAAACGACCAACGCGCTTCATGCCGTCGGAACGGAAGCTCTGTGGATCGGCCGCAAGCGTTCCTCACCGTCTCAGCGAGGTTGCGCGTTGCGCGGAAGGCGTGTGAGGTCGGCTCCCACGTCACTCCCGTCGGTCGCACCGGAGACCGCCAGGCTGCCGCGCGCAAGCGACAGGTCACCCACGGAAATCTCCGCCGCGTTGCTGCGGAGCGTTTCGGACCAGGGGCGACGCCACACGATGCCTCCGTTGTTGGCTCCCGAGTCTGCATCATTGATCGCTCGTTTCCAGTCTTCAAACCGGAGCGCGCTCTCGGCGCCCATCACCTGCTGCGAAGCAATCAGCCAGAAGGTCTCGTAACGATCGTAGAAGTTGTGATCTCCCTCCCAACGGAGCAGATGGCGGAAATCTTCCGGGCTGGTATTACCGGTCATTGAGATCAGCGGCTGTGGAGCTCCCGCGGCGAAGATGTTGTTGCGCGCCACGACATTCACCGGAAGCAGAAAGCGGGGCAATTTGTCCGAATCCATGCGGAGCAGCCCCGTCCCGAGCAGGCAGGTGACATGTTCCAGATTGAGCATCAGCTCCGCGTCTTCCAACGGTGCATCCTCGCCGCCGAATTCGGAAATCAGGCTACCGGTCAGAGCCAGGGCGGATCGCTGAATGTCGACCGAGCAGGGAGAATTGTCGCGCGAAATGATCAGATCGCAACCGCCGGCGACGAAGCTTTCGACCGTACGAAACTCAAACAGTGGCTGCACTCCCGCAGCCCCCTTTTTCACCATGTTCATTTTGTTAGCGGCACGATTCGTCCCGGAAATAATCTCGACGACCGCGGCCGCACGCCCCCCCTGGTTCGGCACCGCGATGTGCACCCCTTCAAGCCGGACGCGCGCGGCATCGATCAGCGACAGGCACGCCCAGCGATCCGTGTTAATAAGATCTTGGACGACGACCTCGAAATCCAGATTCACGAGGTCCAGCGAGCCGTTGCTGACTGTCATCATTCGAGTGTCGTAGTCGAACGGAGGAATCTCGCGCGGCGCGAACCGCACGAGCGGGCGAAAGCCACGCGCGGCCCGCATCGTAATCTTCTTCCCAGTGATGCGCAGCGGCTTGTCGTACGAGCCCCGCCAACCGTTGTAACGGAGTTCAATAATAGCCCCGTCTTTGGCATCGGCCGCGGCGGACTCGAGCGTGGCGTACGCTTTTGGAACTCCCTCCTCGGTCACGATGGAAATCAACGGAGGGGGTGCGGCAACAACTTCCGGATTCTGCGTGGTGTTCGAGCCGACAACCCGAGTGTCGTTTCTGCTGACCTTTGGCCGCTCCGCCTCGATCGGTTTGCGGCGGTTTGCAGCCACTGCAGCCGACCCACCGCTACCAGGTGCGGTTCCGGATGCGGTTTTTCCCGGCGATCCGGTATTTACCGACAAGGGATGTTGACTCGCTGGCGGTACGACGGAAGGAATCTCGTCAAAGGCTTTTACCGCGACATTGGTACCGTCGGGCGAGGCCACGCCGCTGGCATCGAGGGCGCCGCTATTTTTTGCATCGCTAGACTTCGTGTTCGCCGCTTCACGACCGGTCGAGTCAGCGCTGCCGTTATTCGTTGCGGGGGGAGTGTCGTTCGTGGCGGACTTCCCAGCTGCGACTTGCGTATTCTGGCGTCCTGTGCCGGGGGGGAATTGCGAGATGATCGCGACAATCAGCAGCAAGATGGAAGCCGTCACCACAACGCCGAGATTCCGTTCCCAGAACCGTTCCCGTGAAGGTTTCGGCGCGGTCCAGACGAGCCCCTCGGGATTCGTGCCGCGCAGTCCGTATGACGCCGCCACGGGGAGCAGATCACGGATGAGTTCGTCCGGATCGGAATATCGATCGCGCGGATCGCTCGCCATCATTTTGCGCGTGATTTCCGAGAGCCGGTCGGACACGCGCGGGTTCTTCTCCGACGGATTGGGCGTTCCCTTGCCGTGATGGTCCAGCAGTTTTTGCAGCACGGTTCCTTCCGGGTAGGGCGGCTCGCCGGTGAGCATGTGGTACAGCGTGCAGCCCAGGGAATAAATATCGCTGCGGACGTCGACATTTCGCGGATCTTTGGCCTGCTCGGGGGAGATGTAATCGAACGTGCCGAGGGTGGTTCCCGCGACTGTCAGCTCGCCGACCGACTCCGTCTGCTGCTTTTTGGCCAATCCCAGATCGACCAGCTTGGCCCGCCCCTTGGGAGTGATAATGATATTGGAAGGTTTGATATCGCGATGCACGACCCCCGCGGCGGACGTATGATTCAGCGCGGTGGCGATCTGCAGCGTGAAATTGACCGCTTCAGCGGGATCGAGCGAACCCCGTTCGCGGATCATGTCGCGGACGTTCTGCCCGGTGACGAACTCGTGGGCAATGAAGTGCAGCCCCTGCTCTTCGCCGACGTAGAACACGCGGGCAATGTTGTCATGATCGAGACGGGCCGCGGCACGCGCCTCATTTTGAAACCGCTGCACGGCCGCGACATCGCGCGATAAGCCCGGCGATAACACTTTGAGCGCCACCACCCGCTGCAGACGCTCATCGATGGCGCGGAACACCGCCCCCATCCCCCCGGTGCCAATCGCTTCCTGAATCACGAAATGCTCGAGCCGACAACCGGCCGGACTCGGAAGTTGACCATCCGTTTCCACGGCCGACTGCGCCGGAAAGAGGCGGTTCCACAAACCCGAGCCCGTCGGTGCGGGCGGAAACACCAGCGAAGACCCACCCAAACCGCGGCGCTCCGGATTGATGACGGTCGCGCCGCCGTCGGGCGATAACGGCCCGCCGACGAACGGATAGGACGCCGTCACCTGCTGAACGCTCGAGGACTGTTCGGAATCTGGAGTCTGGCTCATGGCTCCGCCATACCGGAATTCAAACACAACAAATCAGGGTGATCCTCTCTCGGCGATCTCTTCAACATGGTCCAGCCCCGCGCGCGGCCAGTCGGCGCGCGGCACCATCACCGCAAACCGAGCCCGTCGCGCGAACGCGTACTTCATGTCGATTCGAGCCTCCCTGCCTCATCCATCGTGTCCTCTAGAATCGAGGACGTATGATACTGACCGAGTTTCGTGAAATGAAAATCACAGAAATGAGAAATCGGAGCTGGTCTATCCTTCCGTCAGAATGCGCGAAACCGATTCATCAATCGCCCGGCAATACTCCCCCAAGCGGATGAAAACTTCGTCCGTGAAGGCTTCACTCTCAAGGAGTCGATGCGCCTGCGTTCGAACCGTGATGTCTTCCAACACGTTCAGACCAGGGGGCTCGCCATGAATCGGGCGCAACAGCCGCGCGAGCTCATGCGTCTTCGGCAAGAAACCCTGATCGAGATGTTCGAGCAACTCGCGCGTAATTCGCTCCGCGTCGACGAACATTTCCCGCAGCGTCAAATGCCCGATGGGCCGTTCCAACGTCGTGTCCCCCCTCTGCCTGACCGTATGATGTATTAGACACACTGCCACCGGCGATGGTCAAGGTGCAGTTTCCTGATGCGTTGTCCGAATATGACTTACGGCTTGAATTTCGACATGATTTTCGCGAAAAAATCACGAAACGCATGAAGATACTTTTATTAGCTGATATTCATTCCAACTGGCCCGCGCTGGCGGCGATCGACGAATCTTACGACGCCTGCCTGTTCCTCGGGGATCTCGTCGAATACGCAACCGACCCGATTCCGTGTATCGACTGGGTGCGCACACGGGCCACGGCCGCGGTGCGGGGCAATCACGATCATGCCGTCGCGCAGCGGATCGTCGCACGGGAAGGGGCCGGCTTCCGCGCGCTCGCCGCCGCCACCCGCCCCTTCCACTGGAAGATCCTCAACCCGTCCCGCGTGAAGTATCTCGCCCGGCTCCCGCTCACGAGGCAACTTCTGCTCGATGACAAAACGTTTTACCTCGTGCACGGCACGCCCCGCGATCCACTCGATGAATATCTGACCGACGACATTGCACTGTGGCGCAATCGACTGGAAACGATCGACGCCGACTTCGTCTGCGTCGGGCACACGCACGTGCAGTTTCATCTCGATCTCGGTCGCACGCAGGTCATCAATCCGGGAAGCGTCGGCCAGCCACGCGACGGCGACCCCCGCTGTGCCTACGCGGTCATCGACAACGGCAAGGTGGAATTCCGCCGTGTCGAGTACGACGTTGACGCCACGCTCCGCCAGATGCGCGAATCCGGCATTAACGGCGACGCCCTGGAGATGGCCGAATCCGTGCTGCGCACCGGCGGCAGGGCGTGACCCGGAACTCTTGAACCGTCGGAGGCAGTGACAGCTTGCTGCTGCTTCACGTCGTCTCTGATTGTCACCCCGCTTCCGTGGATCTCCCCCCGCCGATCCGCTTTAATAACCGGCATGAACCACGAACTTCGCTACGATGCCTCGGCGGCCCACACGCTTCTCAAAAATCGACATCTCAAGCGGATCGCGCCCGAACTGAGCGCCGCTCGCGACGAAGCTTACAAAGACGTCGCGCTCCTCAAATTGGGCGGCAAGATCCCGAAAGCCAAGCGCCCGCTCGACAGCGGCTTCATCGAGCTGCCGGCCGAGCTGCTGGCTGACTTCCACGAGAACGGCGCGACGAGCCTCGTCGGCCGGATTCAAGCCGCCGCCGCGGAACTTCGCCGCGACATCGATCGGCTGGTGCTGCTCGGCATCGGCGGGTCGTACATGGGGGCGCGGGCGCTGTTCGAAGCACTCTGTCACAAGTATCACAACGAACTGACCCGCGACGAGCGGAAGGGAGTGCCGCGAGTCTACTTCGAGGGGAACAACGTCGACAACGATGCCATCGCCGCGCTGCTCGGGCTCCTCAAGTCCCACTGCCGCGATAAATCAAACGTCGACGAACGCTGGGGGATCACGGTCATCAGCAAGTCGGGGGGGACGTTAGAAACGGCGGCGGCGTTCCGATTGTTCCGCGCGGCACTCGAAGATTATTACGGTGCAGCATCCGATGAAAGCCGGCGGTTCGTCGTGCCGATCACCGGCGAACAAGGAAAACTACGCAATCTGTCGAACGCGCAAAAGTATCCGCGCGTGTTCCCGATTCCGGACGGCGTCGGCGGGCGATTCTCGGTGTTGACGGCGGTCGGGTTGTTCCCGGCGGCGATGCTCGGGCTCGACATCGTCCGATTGTTGGAAGGTGCGGCCGCGATGACCGAGCGGACCCGTACCGCGCCGTTCGGCCAGAACCCGGTGCTCGATTACACGGCAGTCTGTCATCTGCTCGAAGAAGAACATGGCATGAATATCCGCGTCCTTTCAACCTGGGGCGCGCGGCTGGAAGCAGTCGGCCTCTGGTACGACCAGTTGCTCTCGGAAAGTCTCGGCAAGGAGGAGAAAGGAGCGACGCCGATCACCGTCGTCAACTCGCGCGACCTGCATAGCCGTGGGCAGCAGCATCAAGAAGGGACGCTCGACAAGGTCATCACCAACCTGATTGTCGAAGCTTCGTCCTCTCCGCCGCTGTCGATTCCGAAGAGGACGGACGATTATGACGATCTCAACAAGCTCTCGACAAAGACTGTTCCCGATATTCTGAGCGCCGCGATCGCTGGCACGAACCGCGCGTACGCCGACGTCGAGCGGCCGACCGCGAACATTCTGCTGCCGGTGCTCGACGAGTACGTGCTCGGGCAGGTGTTCCAGATGTTCATGCTGGCGACCGTCGTCGAGGGGCGGCTGATCGGCATCAACCCCTACGGGCAGCCGGGGGTCGAGGCCTACAAGCAGAACATGACCGCGATCCTGGAAGGGAAGTGACATCATGAGCACACAGATCACCTTTCTGGGGCACGGCGCGTTCCAGGTTGTCACCGGCGGCCAGACGATTCTCATCGACCCGTTCTTCACCGGAAACCCGTCGGCGAAAGTCTCGGCCGACAAGGTCGTGGCCGACTTCATTGTCGTCACGCATGGGCATGGCGACCACGTGGGAGACACTGTCGCGATTGCCAAGCGGACCGGGGCGCTCGTCATCGCGAACTTCGAGATCACCGAATGGCTGGCGAAGCAGGGTGTCGAAAAGGTCCATGCCCAGCACATCGGCGGCGCGCATCAGCATCCCTTCGGCACGCTCAAGCTGACAATCGCGCATCACGGCTCGATGCTGCCGGACGGCACCTACGGCGGTAATCCGTGCGGGGTGATTCTCAAGCTGGCCGACGGCACGCTCTATCATGCGGCCGATACTGGTCTGTTCTACGACATGAAGCTGATCGGCGAAGAGGGGATCGACCTGGCGATTCTGCCGATCGGCGACAATTTCACGATGGGTCCGGACGACGCACTCCGCGCGGTGAAGCTGATCCAGCCGAAGCGGGTGATCCCCGACCACTACGACACCTGGCCGCTCATCGCGCAAAACGTCAAGGCCTGGGCCGGACGGGTGAAGTCGGAGACCTCGACAGAGCCGGTGGTGCTGGCTCCGGGCGAAAGCTGCGGGCTGAAATAATGACGCAGGCTTCCGGCGATCAGGCTTCGGGCTTCAGGAATTGCGGATTGTGGACTACGGGCTGAATAAGCAGTTCCAAGCTTGCATATGCCCCTCTCCACTCGCGGGAGATCTCCAAGCAGGTTCGTCAACCGCTATTTACAGGCTTTAGCACCTTTGGCATAACGCCTCTCCCGAACCCCTGCGGGAGCCGCGAAATGGCCGTATGGCGAATGCACCTACGCACGTTAGTCGCATTGATGGCCGGCGCAGGATTCCGTCCTCGCCAAAGCCGGCTCGTTAAGTCGATTCGCCAACCTGTTTTTGCAAACGGGAAGAAGTACGGAACAAACCTTTGGGCGCTGACAATTGGCTTGGTCTGTTTCGCTGTCGTCAGCAGCCCCGGCATCCCGCAAGCCTGCTTAGCCCAAGATGCAACAGTATCGCAAGAGTACCTGGCGGAACTCGCGAAGCTCAAGAACGACGTACGTGATCCCCAGGTTTCCAACCTCTTTCTCAAGGAGGCTGACAACACGCTCACGATTGCCAGGGATTCCACCAGAGCGGATTATCTGGCCGACGTGGCGTCTGCAATGGCCGAATCCGGTCATCGGGAGATCGCAAGCATCCTGTTTGCTTCGGCTGCTGAATTGGCGGCGGCCAGTCCTATGCGCGAGGTTGCGCCAATTCTGCTTCGGATGATCGCAGAACGTGCGGCCGATGTGGGGATGTTCCAGCAATCCGAGTCGACCATCGCATTGCTAGAGCCTTCCGGTTCTGAGAAGGGTTACAAGTGGTCATTACAATTGAACTTGGAAAGCTATTACTGCTATGTGGCATATCTTCATGCGAAAAACGGAGAGCTGGAGAAGGCGCGGTCAATTGCACTCGCAAGTCCAAGCAGTGCAGATCGAATCTCCCGAAAATGCTCGATCGCGCGGGCAATTCGAATCTCGCGACAAATCGGGGGCCATCGCAACTTTGAAGGAGGCGGCCGAAGATGTCAGCGAATTGACAGCAATTCACGATCGTGGGTCTGCACTCTTTATCATCGGAACGTCATATTTCGAAATGGGCGATAACGCTGAAGCGAAGCGCATACTGGACGAAGCGCGGCGTGCCGCTGCTTCAGATCTGCGAGAAGTCGCATACCCGTCATTCTGCATCACGTATGCCTTCGAACGGCTTGGCGACACCAGGGCTATTCTTGAGATCGCCCCTGACCCACCCCCGGGTATGGTACCAGTCTTTAAGTGGTAGTCTTTCCTTTTGACCGCTCTGCCGTTGGAAGCCGACGGAGCGTAGCGAAGGCGGGATCGAACGGAACAAAAAAATCCGCGCCGCGGCGAAGGCGGCACGGATTGAATTTGCTGAGCGACCTTCCCGACTCTCAGCCGAATTCGGGCCGGCGACGACGGAGTTGATCCTTCAGTCGGGCGACAATGCTCGAGTGCATCTGGCTCACGCGTGACTCGGAGAGACCGAGCGTGATGCCGATTTCTTTCATCGTCAGCTCTTCATAGTAGTAGAGGATGATGATCAGCCGCTCGTTGCGATTCAGTCCCTTCGTGACCAGTTTCATCAGGTCGCGTTTCTGAATTCCGCGCGTCGGGTCTTCTCCTTTGCTGTCTTCGAGAATGTCGACCTCGCGAACATCCTTATAGCTGTCGGTCTCGTACCATTTTTTGTTTAGGCTGACGAGATTGACGGCGCTGGCTTCGCTTTTGAGCTTCTCGAACTCGGGCATCGGGAGCTTCATTCTCCAGGCGAGTTCGGTATCTGACGGGGGGCGTCCCAGTTCGGCCTCCGCTTCTTTACGGGCCGCCTCGAGCTTGCTTGCCTTGCTGCGGACGAGTCGCGGTACCCAGTCCATGGTGCGCAGCTCGTCGAGCATGGCACCCCGAATGCGCGGCACGCAATACGTCTCAAATTTCACGCCGCGGTCCATGTCGAACGCGTCGATGGCGTCCATCAGGCCGAAGACACCCGCCGAGATCAGGTCATTGAGGTCGACTCCGTCCGGCAGCTTGGCCCACACTCGTTCCGCATTGTACTTCACGAGCGGGAGATAGTTTTCGATGAGGGCGTTCCGCAGATCCTGGTTCGACTGGTCTTTCTTGTACGTCTTCCAGATCTCAGTGATGTCCTCAGTGACCCGTGTGGCCATGCCATCCTCCATGATGAAATATCAAGCAACTAAGTTGTTTGTGATGATTGCTGCGACGAAGCGGCAAGGTTTCTGGCGATTTCGGCGTCAACCGATTCCTCGACGACGTTCCGCGCCAACTCGCCGATGATGAGCCCCACTGCATACAGCAGGGCGACAGCCAGCAGGGCCGTCTGAATTGTTCCGTGAAAATCGCTTCCGGCGAGCAGGCCGCGCACCGTCATCGTCGCGAAGGCGATCAGCGACAATCGATAGGCGAATTGCTTGGCCACCGGCGACACTCCCACCAGTCTCGAGAGCATGCTCCGCAACAAGTGTCACGGTGCATTTGCTCACACGCGCAATTTCCCCCAAGAGTGTTATCGGCCGATACGACAGATTCATTGAGAATTTCTTTGGCAAAACGTACGGTTTCTCTGATCGGAATATTCTGAATGCTGTAAGCAAGACCCGGAATTGTGGTCAACGGGGCAGATTAAGCAGACAGGGTACAACAAGAGTAGAGGTTGTTAACGATGGGTAAGGAGTCCGCTTGGTTCTCAAGCAGCCGAAGCCATATATCGCTTTCGAATACGCGGAAAGAACTCGCTCGGCGCCGATTGGTTCTTCGCAAGCTGCTCGATGCGTTGCGCCAATTGCACCAGCGCACGCGCTGCCGGCGCTTGTGGATGTTCCACCAAAAGAGGGCGACGATGCTGCACGGCTGACGGCACGAAGGGATCGAGTGGAATTGCTCCGGCGGCTCCGATCTCTGAATGCAAAAACAGTCGCGATGTTTGCTTAAGACGCTGAATGATCGCTTCCGCCTGGTGCATCGAGGCGGCTTGATTGACGAGTACCTCAATTCGGGGGCCTTCATCGCAGGGAAGCGCTTTGACGGTCGCATAGGCGTCGGCGAGCGCTGTCGGTTCAGGCGTCGTCACGAGTAGCACCAGCGACGCCGAAGTGACGAACTCCCGCACGATGCGGTGGATCCCCGGACCATTGTCAATAATCACGAAGTCGTGGGACTGCTCGAATTCCTCCAGCTCGCTGAAGATCTCCCGTTGAGCCGATTCCGGACAGTCGGCAACTTCGGCCAAACCACTGGCACCAGGAACGACGTGAATGCCGTCCGGCCCATTCAGAACAATCTCGTGCAAATGGCGTGCACCGGTGATTACGTGCGACAGATTCCAATATCCGTTCAGTCCACATAGCAAATCGATGTTCCCCAAACCAAGGTTGGCGTCGAAGAGACCGACTTTGTGCTTGTGGCGAGCAAGTGCGATGGCCAAATTGAGCGCGATGTTGCTTTTGCCGACTCCTCCTTTGCCGCTCGTGACCGCCACGGTAAACGCCTGGGAATGACGTGCCGGGGAAGAGAGCGATTCCTGCCGGATCTTCCGGCGGGCCATCATGTCGCGAAGAACAGCAGCTTGGTCAGACATGGAAAATTTTCCGAAGAGGCAAATATTATTTCAACGAGTCGTAATCAATGGTCTGCATCACGATCCTGAGATCAACTCCACTCAGGTGCCGAGCTGATCTAGCCCAAGCATCAGTCGTGCCAGGCGATCGGGCCGAGCCGGCTCGATATCATCCGGAACACCCTGTCCTGTCGTGATGTAGCTGATCGGCAAGGGAATTCGCCGTGCAATGGAGAGCAACGAGCCGAGCCCGGTGGTTTCATCCAGCTTCGTAAGAATTACCGCTGTGGCGTTCGCATCGGCGAATTTCTTCGCTGTTGCTTCCAGGTGCCGCGGACTTGATGTCAGGCTTAGCACGAGATGCACCTCGTGCACATCCGCCTCGGCCAACAGAGTCTTGAGTTCTTGCACCTGCAGGTCATCGCAAGGGCTGCGTCCGGCAGTGTCGATCAGAATCAGATCGAGTCCGGCCAACTCATCGAGCGCCCGGCGCATCTCCTGCGGGTTCGTGACAACTTTGATCGGCAGGTCGATAATCTCCGCATACGTGCGCAGCTGCTCAACCGCGGCCACGCGATAGGTATCGACGGTGATCAGTCCCATGCGAATTCCATCGCGCAAACGGAAATTCGCCGCCAGCTTGGCAATCGTCGTCGTTTTCCCGACTCCGGTCGAACCAACCAGCGCAACGACTTTCGTCCGTCCGCGACGCGTTGTAATCGGCTCACAACAAGCAATTTCCGACTGCACCATGCCGGTCAACAGAGCCTTCGCCGCAAACGGGTCCGCCAATTGTTGCGGCGTGCAATGTTTCTTCAACCGTAGAACCAGCTCGCGGGCCAGGTTCTCCTCGACTTCGGCATCAATCAGTTCCGTAAAGAGCTGAAACAATTCCGGGGGGATCTCCTCAACGTGTCCCAGTTGTCCCGACCTGCCGAGGCTTTCGATCATTTTGTGAATGGCGTCCAACTTTGCCGCAAACCGGGCGGCATGCTCAGCGGAATTGACTTGCTGCTGAGCCAACCGAGCTTCAAACGCTCGAGGGCCCGCCGAGCGGTCCAGCGCGGCTCTTCGGCGACCGATTTTCGAACTGAATCGCGGACGGTCCGAAATGTCCGAGGGATTTTCGGCAGATGTGTTATTGGTGGAGATCCGCGGCGGTGCCCCTGATCGCGGTTTTTCCGGAGGTGCGACGTCGGGTTTTCCGTGACTCCGCAGAAGTTCCGCGAGAGTCTGAGAAGGCTCCGAAGAGACATCCAATCGGCTTCCGGATGAGGATTTTCCGGAACCGTTCGATGCTGGTGTTCTTATGCTCGTGCCCGATGCCGGCCTGAGTGCGGTTGCCGTCGAGCCCCCTGATGTTCGCGATCTGTTTCCATTGGCCATACCCGATCTGCCGACGGGGGCCGTTCTCGGTGTCATCGATTTCGCACTGACGTTCGTCTCCAGACTGGCAGTGATTTCGACCTCGCGTTTTGGTTTGCGAAACGGGAGAAAACGACGGTGGGAAATTTCCCGCGTATGTAGAATGACCGCGTCGGGCCCAAGCTCTCGCCGCACCAGATCCAGCGCTTCCTGCATTGTGCCCGCTCGAAATGTCTGCACTTCACTCATAACGAACTTCCTTGGGACGCTCGATGTTCACGTGATTCCGTTGCTGGATGGTTTTTCGCGTTTGCCGCTTTCGGCCGGACGATGTTCTCTCTGACTAAGTTTTCTCTAGATATTTCGGAGCGTTGCGTCGGTCAAACTCCGCTGAGAATTCCCTGGAGTGCCTCGGCGGAAACCTGTCCGACGGACTCCACTTCCGTATCGCGCGTAATTTCATTCAGACTGATCACCGCAAGCTTCGGCAGCGCTGACATCGTGATTTGCTTCAGGCCCGCCCGTACCTGCGGACTGCAGAGCACCACGGGATGATGCCCCGCGGCGACCAGTCTTTCGAGCTGGTCCGCCAGTACGTGGGTGACCGATTCCGCCACCTGCGGCGAGAGTTTGATCACCAGCCCGCGATCGGCGTAATCGAACCCTGCCGCCAGAACATCCTCGAGCGCGGGATCAAGTGTGACGACCCGCAAGACGCGGTTGCGGTCTCGGTATTTCTGACAGATTGACCGAGCGAGAGCATTTCGCGCGTATTCGGTGAGAATTCCCAAATCCTTCGTCCGGTCGGCGTAGTCGCCCAGAGTCTCGAGGATCGTTTCGAGATCCCGAACAGGAACCTGTTCGCGAAGCAGGTTATTGAGCACCTGGTGAACTTGCGCTGTTTTGAGCACGTCGGGGATCAGTTCCTCGACAACTTTGGGTGAGTTCTGCTTGAGATTGTCGAGCAATTGGTGAACCTGTTGCCGAGTGAGCAACTCGTGGGCATGCGAGCGCACGACTTCCGTCAGATGCGTGATGATGACTGCGGAAGGTTCGACAACGTTATAGCCGAGCAACTCAGCCCGCTCGCGTTGCGATTGCTCGATCCATTTGGCGGGTCGTCCGAAGGCTGGTTCGATCGTGGCGATGCCCGGAATCTCTCCCGCCGCGGCGCCGGTATCGATTGCCAACAACCCGTCGGTATAAGCTTCTCCCCATGCCACGGGAACATCGCGAATCTTGATCTGGTAGTTCCGTTGATCGAGGCGGATGTTATCGCGGATGCGGACCTTGGGCAGAATGATTCCGAGTTCCTGGGCGATCTTGTGTCGGATGCGCGTGACCCGCTCCAGCAGATCCCCTCCCGAGGCGGGATTGGCCAGACGGATCAGACCGACCCCGAGTTCGAGCTCCAACGGATCGACGGCGAGATTATCTTCAGGGCGCTGTTCAGGTGGTTGCTGGGCTTTCACTTCTTCTTGTTGATGTCGGACGGCTTCCTCAACCTTGCGGTCACGCCGCAGAGTCAATCCCATCGCACCGCAGCCGGCGCTGAGGATTAACAGCGGAATTGTCGGCAGCGGACTCCAGGCCAGCGCGAACAGGAATACCGAGGAGAGCCCGAGCGCTTCGGGATGCATGAACAACTGGTTGACGACATCGGCGGGGAGGTTGCTCTCCGATGAAGTTCGCGTCACGATCAGACCGGCAGCCAGAGAAATGAGAAACGCCGGAACCTGCGTCACCAGCCCGTCGCCGATCGTTAGAATCGTGAAAACTTCGGCAGCCCGGCCGAATTCCATACCGTATTTCAATGTGCCGAGACCCAACCCGGCCGCGATGTTGATCAACGTGATGACGATGCTGGCGATGGCGTCGCCGCGCACGAACTTACTGGCACCGTCCATCGCTCCGTAGAAGTCGGCCTGATCGGTGACTTCGGCGCGTCGCTTCTTTGCTTGCTCCTGCGAGATCAGTCCGGCGTTCAGGTCGGCGTCAATCGCCATCTGCTTGCCGGGCATGCCGTCCAAGGCAAACCGGGCAGCCACTTCCGAAATACGTGTGGCTCCTTTGGTGATCACCAGAAATTGAATCGCCAGCAGGATGATGAACAGCGTCAATCCGATGGCGATCTGCCCTTCGGCGACAAACTCGCCGAATGCTTCGATGACGCCGCCGGCGGCGGCGGTCCCATCTTCGGCCCCGCGCGAGAGAATCAGCCTCGTGGAGGCAACGTTGAGCACCAGCCGCACAAGCGTCGTGCCCAGCAGCACCGCGGGAAAGACGCTGAACTCGAGCGGCCGTTTGACGTAAATCGTCGTCAGCAGCACCACCACCGAAATAGTGATGTTGCAGGAGAGCAGCAGGTCCATCAATACCGGCGGCAGGGGCGCAACAATGACCAGCACCGCCGTGACAATCAGCACGGGAAAGATCAGCGCCCGGGTGCGCGCGAGAAATCCGCGCCAACCGGCTTCTTCAGGCAAAGACATCCGTGTCTCCGCTCGGAATCGGCAGGGAGGAAGTGACGAAGGGGTGACGTAAGGGAGAGGAGAGAAGTGAGGCGGATTCTTAATAAATCCCGCCGAGCCTGTCCAGACGGATTCCCGCCGAATCCGAAGGCCCGTTTTGCCCGCAGCCATTCCCGGAACATGCACAGCCGCAATGGCTCAAAAACGCACGCCAACTTGCAGGTTACGGCGATTTCCACCGGTAACAGGCATCCCCAATGCGAAAACATTCCTCAGCCGATGGAAACCGGTAACGCCTTGTTTTCAGGGAAATTCGGGGTTGGTAAGATCGACTGCGACCTGCACCCGAGATCGATCGAAAATCCTCACCAGACGCCCACCTGGAGTACCTTAAAATGCCCCTTGCTGATGAAAACCGAGTTTTATTGATTAAACACACCCGTCGCGAATTCCGCGAGCGGATGAGATCCGGGGAGTTGAAGGGGTGCATTATTCCAGTGGCTGCCACCGAGCAGCACCTGGAACATCTCGCCATGGAACACGATTGGCGAAGCGTGATGCACGTCGCGGTCGAGGTTGCCAAGCGACTGCAACCAAACGTGATCGTCTCACCCGCCATGAATATCGGCATCAGCGAGCATCATATGCGGCACATCGGCACCCTCTCGGCGATGCCCGGGAGTTGGCTCGGGGTGCTCTTCGATACGATTCGCAGCATGCATCACGCCGGTTTCAAGAACATTCTGGTGCTCAACGGCCACGGCGGGAACATTGCCCCTTGCCAAGGAATCTGGCCACAATTCGTGCAGCGGCTGGAGATCAATTTGCAATTCGCGTCCTACTGGGAATTTCTTCCCGAGGACGTTGCGAAAACACACGTAAAAACCGGCCGAGTTCCCGGCCACGCGCAGGAATTCGAGACTGCTTTCGCCCTGGCTGCGTTTCCGGAGAATGTGCGTCACGAAGCGATGCGCGATCAGGTCGACAAAGAGCCCCTCTCCGCAACAGCCGAAGCAGGACAAGCGCTGATCGAGGGAATCGTGGGGGAAGTCACTCGCTTTGTGGAAGGAATGATTACCGGAAAGAACGTGGCGGAGATCCCCCCGTTTATGCCTTGAGAATCTCGAATAAAACGCCATTCCGCCCGTAAAAAACGCTAAAACCACGACCGGGGATACCGGTCGTGGTTTTACGCATCGCGTCCCGGAAGACGTGATTTGAAGTGCGGCCTGAAGGACAAACCGCAATGAATCAGGCGATGTTACCTGCGCGTCTGCCAGACGACGGCGGAAGACGGAGCCCGCACATCGGAGGGAGACCGCAATGCGGTCTTGAACGATGGTGCGTGATCGTCCCAATCTCGACCGGCGGTCTGATGCCGTGGATACCCGCTCGCATGTGACTGAGAATCGTGAAACGACGGATCGGGAACCGGACCGTATCCGGGGGATCGACTTGCGGTGCATGTCGGGCACGGGGCGGCTCCCGTCGGCGGTGCCATCGACACCGGCTCACACGGGGCAGCACAACCCGGCACTTCACGCACTGAAGTGCAGCTGCCGCCCGGCACGTAACGCACGCGGTGTTCCGGCACACAAATCGTTGAGACTTGAGGAACCTTCTGGCACACCTCGTACGGAACGGTGCGACAGCCGACACGCTGTTGGTATTCCGTCCGGGGAATCTGCTTGGTCACCGGCTTCGGCACCCAGATCGTTTTGTAACAACCTTCATCGACCGTGACGCAATCGTACTTCGTGACCGGCACGTTGTAGCAGAACTGCTCCTTGCGATAGCAAGTCTTCTTCATGTCGACGTAGTTCACAACTTGTTGTTTGTGATATCGAGTGTCCACGATGGGATTCAGCGTGGTGCAAGTGCAGATCTGTTTGGCCGGAGGACAAATCGGATCGCAACTGGGAGCACAACTGGGACCGCAGGCGGCGACAGGCCCCTGCGCGGCGGCGAGGGCGGGAAAAATCGCACCCAATCCCACGAAAAACAGACAACCGGCGGAAAGTTTCTTCATCGGTCCATCTCCTGATGAGGCAACTGTGTTCAGGGTGGCCCGACACCATTCCACGCAACAGTTCCGACGATTGACGTCGGGACTCGTCGCGTAGCCGCTTCGTTTTACCGCTTCAGAAACGAACCAGGGGGCCGCCTCTGACAGCTAAAAACCATCAAGCCGTGCCGAGCACCCCCCTGCCCTTCTTTATCGGCACAACGGGAAGAGTCGCACTAATCGAAAAACACTTCGCACACGATTTATTTTGAAAAAACCGTCACGCTCGTCGTATCTGAATACTGACAAAGGGTTTATCATCTACACCTCAGACCGAGACAACTATGCCAAATGTGGCTTTGGGAAATCTGGACATATGGGGTTGGCTTCTGTTCTGGAAACGGCAAAGATTCGCGGTTTTGCGGCACCGTCAGTAAATCCCGAGGAACCGGCTTGTCCCGCATAATCCTGCCTCTGATACTCACGCGACCCCGAGGGGCAGGACGAATGAACATGGTGGTTTTCCCAAGGAAGGGACCGGCATGCTTCACATTTCCTCTCTGCCAGCATGGCAGATAGCTTGTTTGCTGGCTTACAGCTGCGTCGTCTTGTTGGCGGTGTTTCGTCTGTTTTATTGCTCCCGAGAGTCAAAACGTATTCGGTTCTTAACTCCGGACCATCCTCGTGCCCATTGGAACACCGTGCCGCTCGTGAGCATCATGATCCCCGCGAAGGACGAGGCAGCCGTTATCGAGCAATGTGTTCGATCGCTGATGGCCCAGGACTACCAGCGGTTTGAGATTCTCGTCGTGGATGATCGCAGCACCGACGATACCCCACAAATCGTGCAGCGACTGGCTCGTGTCGATGGTCGTATTCGGTTAGTGCGGGTTCATGAGTTACCCGAGGGCTGGGCTGGGAAACCGCACGCACTCGATCTTTGCCGGCGTCACGCGCGCGGAGAATGGTTCTTGTTCGTGGACGCCGACACGCTGCAAAACCCGTCGTGCCTCAGCGTGGCGATGCGAGAATGTCTTAACGAGCGGCTTGATATGCTTTCGCTGATGCCGGGGTTGGAGCTACGGTCGTTCTGGGAAAAAGCCGTGCAGCCGCTGGCGTCCACCTGTCTGATGCTCCTGTTCCCTCTCAGCCGGGTCAATAACGACGCGGCCCGCGATATGGGTTTCGCGAACGGGCAGTTCATTCTCATCAAGCGATCGGCCTATGAGAGTTCCGGTGGATTCGCGGCGGTCCGCAACCAGATTCAGGATGACATTCAATTCGGGCGGAACATTCGCCAAGCGGGGTTAAAGCTCCGCGTCGCCGTCGGGGCGGCGATTTCGAAAGTCCGCATGTACACATCTCTGGCTGGAATACTTTCGGGTTGGTCCCGAATCTTCTACGGAGCCGTTGAAGGTCGGCCGGGAAAACTTTGGCTGCTTTTCGCGGCACTCTGCCTGTTCAGCCTGTTGCCCTATTCCATGCTCGCCGCATCCGGAATCGCGCTTTGCTGCGGTTGGAACGTATCTTTTACGACAGCAATGATTTTGCTCGCGAGCATCCACGAACTGAGTCAATGGGCTCTCTATGCGAAGCTGTACGCCATGTCGGGTACGTCGCTGCGCAGCATCCCACTGCGGATAATCGGCGTGTTTGTGATGCTGCGTGTGCTGCGGCGCTCGATCCACATGTGCCGCACACAGGAAGTCACCTGGAAAGGGACGACTTATCGGCATTCGGTGCGTCGCGCGGCCTGAATCACCCAGTTGTTGGAAGACGGGATCAATCTCCTGCCGATTGCTTGCACTTTCCCTCGCGGGGAGGCATTCTGGGTCATTCGTGATGGATCGTTCGGCCTGCGCCGACCCGATCTCCACAAGTCTCGAATACCAAGGAATTCCCCGAATGTCGGATGGCTCGAACTCGGCAACACCCCTGCTCGCCCACATGGTCTACTTCACGCTGCATGACGATTCAACCGCAGCCATATCGAAGCTCGTCGACTCCTGTCACAAGCATCTCAAGAGCATACCAGGAGTGGTATTCTTTGCCGCAGGCACTCTCACTCCGGATCTAAGCCGCCCGGTCAACGATCGCGGCTTTCATGTCGGATTGCACGTCGTCTTTCGAGATCGTGCCGCACACGACGCTTACCAGGCTCATCCGCAACACTTGCAGTTCATTGACGAGAACAAAGCAAGCTGGAAGCAAGTCCGGATCTTCGACAGCGACGTTCGCTGAAGGCTCGCATCGAAAACAGCCTATGGTTTTCGGAGCGATCAGGAGGCCGAGCGGCGGCTCAAGTTCCAACCGGCCAAATCAGACGAGTGCTGTCCTCGTTGAACGCGTCCGCATCGCACGGCAGGAAATGTCGAGGACCGAATGCGTTCTCTCTCTGCGACGTGCGATCTCCCTGTTTGCGTTGAGGAATGATTTGGCCTGCGCGGGACGCGGACCGGACATTCTTCTTCGCTGAGTCGGAAACGGCCGGCCGTGCCATTTCTTTCCAGAATTCGATACGGAAAACGGCATTCAGCAGTGGGAAATTCACGGCCGTGAAGTCGGAGAGTCGTTGGCGCGACAAGTCCAATGCGGCGATCGCTTGCTGCAGTTGATTGGGATTCGCGAGGTTCCAGCGATCGGCAGGGGGTGCGAGTGGGATCGAGCCCTCGATGCTGATCAGCTTCGATTGCATCGCAATCAGTTGTTCCAGGCTTTGCCCCGCGATATCGGAGCGCTGAGGCGAGATGACCAAGCGGTCACGAATATCAAGCAACTGCTCCGCGTGGTTCCGCGCCATCGAAATCCCCGCCCCACGGATGACCAGTCGGTCTTTGAGATTCAACAGGGCGTCGGCGGCAGTTTGCGCCGGCTCGATGTCGTCCGTCTCCTGGATAAGGTTCGACAGCAGCCCATCGACCGAATCCACGCTCTTGTGCGCCTGCTCGACAGTGCGCGACTGCGAGAGAATTCTTCGCTTGAGCTCACTCAGCCGCTCGAGTTCCGTTTGTGCCCGTTCGGCGTTATCCGCCTCGCCGACAAGATGCTGTTGAATATCGAGCATCCGCTGGAGTACTTGCCCCGCTTCCTCGACATTATAGATTTGCTCGGCCAGAAGGCGTTGCATCGAGACCGTTTCTTCGAGAACGCGACTGGCTGGGGCCGCGTATCGTTGCTGTTCGACAAGCTGCTGCTGAAGTTCGCCCAGTCGATCGAGCGAGCCTGTCGCATCCGTGATCCGTGCCGCTTCGGCCTCAACCTCCGACCGGAATTCCCGAATCGACTTGAGAGCCGCATACGAGTTTTGAATGTGGGACCGCTGTGCGCTCAGCAGCGATAGAAGATCGTTGGCGTTTCGAACCTGGTCCCGCTCGGCCACTAGCATCTCCATTTGGCCGTGAACGGTCGCCATCTCTTCCTGGATGTTATCGAGCCTCTGCTTGAGAGGTCGCACGACGGCAAGGTTGAGCGCGAAAATGCTGGAAACCAGCAGCAAGGATGTCAATTTCACAAAATCGCTGAATCCCATTCCTGCGGGCCGATGACCGGCGGCTTCTGCTCGTTCCACGGTTCGTTCCTTCCTCAGGGGATGTTGCCAATCGCTAAGGTCTATCTGCTCGGAACAATTGCCGAATCATCGCCAATCGCGACGATCGCTGGCGCTGACCTAGTATCGCCATATTGAACTCGGAGCCCGCAGGAAACCGTCATGGAAGCCTTGCCTTGAAGAAGCGTTGCCGTGAAACGCGCGGAACGCGGAGATTATGCCGATTGTAATGAAGGTATCGCAGACCTGGAAAATCGGACGAGGATCCACCCGAGTTGGAACCCTTATGATGCAGTGGCAACGAGACCGCCCGGTATGGCGCGAACCACTCGCCGCGCAAACGAAAAACCGGCCGGTGAAAACGAGCAGCGTTTCCACCGGCCGGCGTCATCGGTTCTTGAGATGGCCATCAGCCGCGTAAATTACAATTCCAACATGGTCCGAAGTTCAACCAAAGCCGGAGTGGTCTTCGCGGCGAGACGCCCCAATTGCGGACGTTCCTCGGTATCGCACTTCGAGATGTAGCCGTACAACACGCGCCACTGCTCGTAAAGCTCGATACATTCGCTGCGCAACTGGGTGACACTGGCGCCCTTGACGATGTTTTCGTGGATACGTCGTGTCCGCACTATGAAGCTGTGCGCCGCGGACCGTGCTTCGGCTTGATAATTCGGATTCCTTTTGTCCAACCATTTGTTCGACTCGTAATCGATGTGATCCGCGAGGTTGGCCAATGTCGCAGCGAGTTCGACGGCGGCGTTGCGATCGAACTGCTCACTCTCGATGTTCAGCGCCGTGCGCAATGCGCCCACGGCTTCCTGAATCTGGTTCAGGACAACCTGGGCTTTCGAGCTTTTCAGCGGCCGGAAGACTCGGTCAAACGATCGCCAGCTTTCATCGATCCAGCGGAAGGCGCTGATCAGATCGGCACGCGAGCCTCCTGCCTCGACGTTGTCGACGAAATTTTCGCAGAGGCCGTAGAACTCATTGGCGGTGGGCAATGCCTGCTCCGGCGTCGGCAATTCAATCAACAGCTTGAGCGGGGCACGCGTGAAGTACTCATCGGTCGTCTTTTTCAAGTTCTCCGTGAGATACAGCAATTGCGAGCTATCCACCTGCTGTGGCAGCCACAATAGTTCATGAATGTTGCGATTCGTATCCGCAACGCGACGAACGTTTCGATCGACATAACGATTTTCAATCGGACGCAGCTTCACGACGTGTGCGGCCCAGATTTGCTGAAACTTCTTGTACTCCGCCACAATCGTTTCATACGAAGCCTGGTCGAGGATGACGTCGGCAATATGTTCGGCCTGCTGCCGCAACTGCTGCGTCGTGAGAACCAATTGCGTCCTCTGGTCTGAAGGCTCCAGCTCGAGCGTCAGGTCATCCTGCAGGTTCTGCAGGTCAACGGCCAACGATGCCGTTCTCGAGGCGAGTTCGCGGTAATTGATCTGTCCCTTCAGCTGGAACAATTCCCCGAGGGAGCGATCAATCTGATCAAGCTTATCGACCCGTTGCTGGCAGACCTTGTCGAGCCGTTGCACCTGCTTGAGTTTGTACGACAGCACGCGCCACTTCTGGTCCAGCGAGACAAACTCCGCGGTAATCACTCCATGGTCATAGCGTTGCTTGGCCTTTTCCTGCAGGACGAAAGCAATCCGCCGAATCTCCAGCATGTCGCCAAACAATGGGCGAATTTCGGGGATGTAATCCAGGTCGGTATTAAGCCCGGTCGACAATTGCCCGGCCTCATTGGCAAAATCATCCAGGCCGCGGCGGATGCTTTGAATGGTGCGATCGTCGACCGACCGTTGGGAAGCGATTGCCGGCGCCACCGGGTCGACCGGGGAAACGTCGGGAAACCCGGTCATATCCATTTTGTTCAACCCGCGGAGCAGCTCGTCAACAATCTGCTGACGTCGTTCTTTGTTCGCAGCGCTACCGGACTGACCGAAGACGGATTTCGGCGCCGCGCAGGCCAGCAAGGCCGCCACAACCGCCAGACCGACCAAAAACCGGACGACGGGACGCGCGGCAGGATCGATGCTGGCCGGCCCCCATTCCCGCAGTTCCCGAAGATTGTGATTCACCTCAAGACTCCTTTCTCGATTGGAACTCAACGATACGTGTTGGGTCGAATTGATCTCGTTGCCCGCAGACGGGTCGCTCAGCAATCAGTCTCAATTTTCAATGGGCGTTTGCCGAGACGGGTCATACGTCATCAGCCATTCAATGCACGCCCAAATAGGAAACAGCGGGGTGCGACTCCTCGCGACTCGGCAGAATATCCGGTCGCGGGCCCCTCCTTTCCGGGGGGTCTTGTAGCGGAAGGGGGGAATTCTGTCAAAGTCTTTTGAACACGGCCGGTTTCGCAGCAAGGTTGCCCGGTTTGAAACCCAGGAAGACAGATTGCCAATCCCCCGGAATCTCCCAGGATTTACAGGGGAGCGGTCCGCAATGTTTGGGGCTAGAACTTGGAATTCAGAGCGCGAATTGCCCCTGGCAATCGGCATCGATCTCGAGCGAGAGCAGGCCCGACCCGCTCTTGGAGTACACACAGCCGCTGTGCTATTTTCCCTCTCCTTTCTGACGGTTAACGCCGGAAAACTACGTCCAGATGAATAGGGAATGCGTGTGGAACGAGCCATGGCACATCGCGCGGACTGTGAGCATTTCATTCCGATCCGAAAGAGCGATCTCGTCGAATTGCTCTGCCGGCAAACTGGATTGAGTGCGGAAGAACGCGATCCATTCCGGCAGATGTGCCGCCTTCTCGACGCCACGCTTCACTTTGAATATCACTCACGGCTTGAAGATTTGAAGGACGCCTACGCCCCCTTCGACCCCGATGCCGACACCAAATCGTTGACAACCACTCCGTCCGATAATGAACAGCAATTGGATCGGCTCTTCGATCGGTTCGTCGAACTTCTGGAACGGGCAAATTTTCTCAGACTCACGCGAGCCCATGTCACCGAAGCACTCACGGCGGCCAGTGACTGGGGACTGAATCTCGCTGTCGATTTTGATGTCTTCGATCGTCTCGAAATCTTCGCCCGCGGCGATATGCTCGGGAAGCGAACTCGGCGGACGTGGCGCACCTGGTTTCAGGCCGAAGAAGTGCCGGTTCCGGTTTATCAACGGTTGGTGCTCATTCTGCGCATTCGAGAACAGCGGGAGTTAGGCGAATTCGTCGACACCCAATCGGTCTACATCAAGGTGTTCAAAGAGATCCCCAAGCTCGATCTTGAAATGCTGCTTCCCGGCACGCGAGTACAACTGAGTCACTTCGACCGCGGCCGAATTCTGCTCCCCACCCTCAGCGGCATCGCCATCACCGTGTGGAAACTGGTGCAGGGGGCAGTGACGCTCGCAATTTCCGGGCTTTCTTCCAGCCTGGCGTTTCTGGGGCTGGTGGGCGGCACGGTCGGCTACGGGCTGCGGTCGTTCTACGGCTACCTGCAAACCAAACAGAAATATCAGTTGAACCTCACGCAAAGCCTGTATTTTCAAAACCTCGACAACAACGCGGGGGCCCTCTTCCTGCTGCTCAATGAAGCGGAAGAACAGGAATTTCGCGAGGCAGCACTCGCGTATTTCATGCTGCTGACCCGCACTGGTTCGGACGGCTGGACCCGCGCGCAGTTGGACGATGAAATCGAAAACTGGTTACGGCAAACAGCCGGGCTGGAAGTCGATTTCGAGATCGGTGACGCCATCGAAAAACTCATCCGCTTCCGGCTTGTCGAGGAATGCAGTCCAGGAAAACTCCGGGGGATCCCCCTCCACGCGGCTCTCACCGCGCTCGACAAAGCGTGGGACCACGCCTTCGATTACCACCGCGCGGGCACCACGCCACGGGACAAAGCGGCTTAAAAATTGCTCCAAATGTGCAATCCGGAACAGTTTTGACGAGATCGGGACGCGAGACGCCGTTTACTTCCCCGACAGCCAATCCGCAGTAAACCGCGCGAAGACGATGCGATGATAATCGTCGGTCTCGTACAGGCAGCCGATGTCCCCGTTGGGGAGCCGCGCAAGGCAGCTGTAGGCGAAGTCCCCCGGCGCGATCACACGAGCCGCGGTCCAGGTCGCTCCCTCATCCCGGCTCACAAGGATCGTACCGTTCTCTCGGCGATCATCCTTCCGGTGGGGCAACGTGTGCAGCAACACGCCCGGCTTGCCCTCGCTCGGCCAGGAATACCTTAAAACGCTCGACATGCATGGCGGGGTCATCAGGTCGGTTGCGATGCGATGGGGGGACCACGTCTCCCCGCCGTCCCGGCTCACGGAAAGCTTGCGGAACTTTCCCCCCGGCTCGTCGCGGGCCGTAAGCAACACGCCGCCGTCCGATAATTCCGCCAGTTGTGCCTCGTCGCCGAATCCGTCTGATTCCGCTTCGGCGATTGTCGCGGTGAGATGCCACGATTCGCCCCCGTCATCACTGTACAAGATGCTGTTAGCCGATTTCCTTTTCCCGCCGCCGAGGTGATAGACCTCGTAATTCGGGAAGAGAATCCGCCCCTTGTGCGGTCCTTGCGTCAGGACCAGGCCGACGCCTGGGCTGCCGAGTGAGATTGCTTCTTCGCGGCGCATCACGCGGGTGACGTCGCGCGGCGACGACCAACTTTCGCCCTCGTCATCGGAATGGGTCAGATAGATGCGGACATTCTTCGGCCCGCCGTAGCCGGGCTCGGCGATTTCGGTCTGCTTACTTTTGTTCGCGTGCACTCCTTTGGGAAAACGGGTGTACCGCAGCAAGATGCGTCCCGATTCGAGCACAACAACACATGGATCGTTGAGCGAGTCTCCTCCTTCTTCAGCGACGACCTGCATCGCCAGCCAGGTCTGGCCGCCATCGAGGCTGCGCCGCAGGACGATGTCGTTTTCCGCATGATCGCGCAAGCCGACGCGCTGCTCGCAGAATGCCAGCAATGTTCCTTTCTTCGAGACTGCCAATGCGGGGATGCGATAACCGGTCTGGCTTCCGTTGGCTTCGGCAAGCTCGAAGACGGTGGTGGCGGCCGAGATTGCTTGATCGTCGGCTTTCGGCTCGGCTGCGCGTGTCGTGCAGGCCCAGACGACAACAAACGACGAGACAAGCAGAGTCGTGGAAAGGCGTTTCGGTAACATTCGGGAAGCTTTCCGTGGTGAGAGAGTCACGATGCTGAGGCTGCGAAAGAATCGTGGAGAGGCCGCCACACAGACATGTCGATGACCGAATCGGGCTCACCCCATTATGGCCGGAATTCCTGTCGATGCAAACCAGTCAATGTCTCATGCAATTCGCGAGAGACTGTCGACGTTCATTTCCCAATACAGAACCGGCTGAAGATTCGGTCGAGAATGTCGTCGGTGTAAATCGTCCCCAGGATTTGACCGAGATGCTCGAGCGCTTCGCGGAGTTCCATCGCGACGATCTCATCGCCGGCACTCTGGTCGGCTGCTTGCTGCGCCCGGGTTAAGCATTCCACGGTTCCACGGAGGCTCTCGCGGCAACGGGAGGCAGTCGAACCGAGCAGTTCGTTTTGGCCTGAGTTTTCGCGATCCGACAGGATCGCGCTCACGGCTCGTTGCAGTTCCTCAAAACCTCCTTCTGTCAGGGCGCTGACAGAAACGGAATCTCTGCCCCCTGCTTCCTCGCCGGCGCGAACGTCCCCTTCCGCCAGATCGCATTTCGTCCGCACATGCAGCAACCTTCGCCCACGGTCACACAGATCCGTGACCATGAGCTCATTCTGGGCGATTGCCGGCTCATCCAGATTGGCGGCCGTACACCAGAGCACCAGGTCCGCCTGCTCTAGTTGCTCACCCCCCAGCCGTTGCGCCGATCGGAAAATTTCTCCCGTCGCCAGATCAAACGCCGTCTCCGATTCCCGACCGGCGGTGTCGATCAGATCCAGTGGCATTCCCTGCCAAACGACTTCCCCTTTTAAATAGTCTCGCGTCGTTCCCCGCAATTCAGAAACAAGAGCCGCCTCGCTACCCACGAGCGCATTGAACAGTGTGCTTTTGCCTGCGTTCGGCAATCCCGCCAGCACGACCCGCCGCCGACCGGTCGTTTGCATTCGCTCATCCGTTTGTGCGGTCAGCCGCTTGACGACCAAACGCGCCTGCTCCAGGCGCGCGATAGTTTCCACGCGCCCGACGAACGAAATGTCTTCGTCAACAAAGTCGAGCCCCGCCTCCAGGTCCGCCAGCAGGTTGAGTAGACCGCCTCGGACTTCCGCCAGCGGCCCGGAGATCCCCCCAGCCAATTGCCGCAGCGCCTGTTCGAGTTGCCGATGATCGTCAGCGTCGATCACGCCGAGCACCGCCTCCGCCTGCACGAGATCAATGCGGCCGGCGAGGAACGCGCGGAGCGTGAATTCTCCCGGCCGCGCTGGGCGCGCTCCGGCCGCGTGAATCTCGCTGAGCAACGCTTCCAGCAACGGCGGCGACGAGACGGTGTGAATTTCGATCAGTGGTTCGCCGGTGTAACTCCGCCGTCCGGGCCAAAAGTAAACCGCTCCCGGCAGCGCGATCGCCTGCCGATCGAGCCGCAGTTGCCCTTCATGCCGGTGAGCCGTCCTGGCGGTTTCCCAAACGGGTCGATCCTTCGGTTCGAACAGCCGACCGAGCACCGCGTGGCATTCCGCGCCGCTGATGCGGACGATCCCCCGGCCACCCGGTCCGGCGGCGGAAGCAAGTGCGGCGATCGTATCATCGGGAGAAGCAAGCATGACTCGTGCACTCTATCAGAGCACACTTGGGAGACAGCGTCGAGGGACGAGCTTTTGTAGAAAACCAGTTTCGAGAAATAGTTCGTTCAACCAACAACTCCGTTGCCGACAAGGCACTGTTTTGTGAGTTGTTCAACACATTCCGAAGGCCTACAGACTTGTATAGCAGCCCAGAGAACCTCGATCTTATTGCGACGAGCGAGAATGCCGCCGTCACACGTGATGAAGAACTGACATCCATTGTGTGCTGCATACATCAACTGCTTTGCGTCGTCACATTTTAATCCCGCTGCACACAGATCCGCGAACAGTTGATCATTCACGATGTCGGTGACTATCGGGTTACACACGCAGCCACCGAACTGATCGACATTTGTGTGAGAGCCAAGTACAGTGTGGTCGTCTCGCAAAACGGAAAGGCCTTTTATGCCTGATTTGAGCCCTTCGTGATACTTGGCCGGTGCACGTTCCATTTCTCGCCACGACTGACGAGAAACCTCGACTGAAACATGACTGTGACGATTTGCATCAAGCAGTTGATCGACTGCAGCTAATTCCATGACTTCCAGATCTCGTCGCGAGATCGAAGACGCAATATCGTTGTCGAGATAGATTCGTATTTTCTCTGACATGTCCATCATCCAGGCTCCTTTTGAGATTCGATTTTGACGAAAGCATTGCTACCGTGATCAGCAACGCTCCATCTCCATGATTATGTCGAGACGAGATACCGCCAATGTCAACCTTGATGCAGGAGTTGACTCCGTCAACAGATTTCAAAGAAATGTGTTGCGACAGCTTGGAACACAGAAAAGAGAGAAATCGGTGGCTTGCCTGTATACGAACACAATCCCAATTAGGGGAGTCCAGCAGCCACCTTTCCGTCGGGCTGAGGAACGCTGCTTTGGCGCAACCTCAACAATCTCCGACGCCGAACTCCACGCCCTGCGTCAGCGGCAGATTGCCAACGAGCAAAGAGGGGCTGCGGGGTTTCATACCGTTTCGTCAATCAGATCCAGGGAAACCCGCAAGCAGACGTTGATATCCTGCATAGTTTCCTCGGGAAGCGTGCCCAGCTTTCTCCGGATCGCATCCTGACGAATCGTATAGAGGTTTTCCGTCGAGATCGCGGAATCGGCAATCAATCCCGATTGCCGACCGGCGTCACTTGCAAGCTCGATCAGCAGTTGCGTCGGTTCCGTGCGGGCGAGATGCGTTCGCGAGGTGATTTGCGCGACAATCGTATTGTCCAGCCGAGTGTTATTGCGATCAGACTGGATGACGAGTGCCGGACGAACTTTGCTCCCTTGACCGTCAGCAAAGGGATAATTCACCAGCACGATGTCGCCGCGTTGCACCTTCATGGGTTGGGCTTGCGTGCGTCAAAATCCCATTGGTCGTAGATGTCCATTTCTGGATCATCCCAGCCTGACGCCCCCGCCGCGGCGCTTTGTGCTGCGTATGAGTCCGTAATATCGAAGGACTGATCGCCGAAAAGGATGGACAGCCGCTGGTAAATCGAGAGTGGTACCAGGACATACTCCTGGTGCGTTTCCTCGTCCTCGACCTGAACCGGCCGTCCCTCGGTTTGCTGAAGAGCTTCGCGCATTTCGTTCGTCAGTTTCGGTCTCATGATTTGATTATATCGCGTTATTGCTGAAGAGAAATACTGAAACTCTCGGGAGAGCTTCCTGTCAGCATAAAACAATCACTCACCGACGTCGAACTCCACGCCCTGCGCCAGCGGCAGGCTGCAACCCCAGTTGACGGTACAGGTCTGGCGGCGCATGTAGGCTTTCCAGGCGTCGGAGCCTGCTTCGCGTCCGCCGCCGGTCTCCTTCTCACCGCCGAACGCTCCGCCAATCTCCGCCCCCGACGTGCCGATGTTGACGTTCGCAATGCCGCAGTCACTGCCGACCGGCGAAAGAAACTGCTCCGCCTCACGCACGCTGTCGGTGAAGATGGCTGACGATAATCCTTGGTCGACGCCGTTATGCCACGTGATCACTTCATCGATATCGCGGTAGGTCATTACGTACAGAATCGGCGCGAAAGTCTCCTGGGCGACAATCGGCATGCCGTGCCGCGCGCGAATAATCGTCGGCTCGACAAAGTGCCCCGCTCGTTCCAGCTTCTTGCCGCCATAGAGGATTTCGCCCCCTTGCTGCCGTGCCGCCTCGACCGCCGCCAGCATGCTCTTGACTGCTTCCGCCGAGACGAGCGGGCCCATCAGCGTTCCTTCGTCCCATGGGTCCGCTATGTGGATGCTCTTGTACGCCTTGAGCAGCCGGGCCAGAAATTCCTCGGCGATCGATTCGTGCAAAAACAGCCTGCGCAGCGTCGTGCAGCGCTGCCCCGCCGTCCCGACCGCCGCAAACAACACCGCGCGCAACGCGAGGTCAAGATCGGCGCTCGGGGTAACAATCACGCCGTTGTTGCCACCCAACTCCAAGAGCGATCGCCCCAGTCGCCGGCTCACCACTTCGCCCACTTTGCGACCCATCGCACAACTGCCGGTAGCTGAGATAAGCGGCACACGGCGATCTTCGGTCAGCCATTCCCCCGCCGATTTGTCGGCCGTGACGCAGAGATTGAAAATCCCTTGGTGGCCGGTCTCGCGCAGCACTTTGTTCACGATATTCTGCACGGCGACGGCAGTGAGCGGTGCGAGATGCGACGGCTTCCAGACGCAGCTATCACCGCAGACCCCCGCGAGCATCGCATTCCAGGCCCAGACCGCCGCGGGAAAATTGAACGCGGTGATGATCCCCACGACACCCATCGGGTGCCACTGCTCGAACAGCCGATGTTGCGGGCGTTCGCTGGCGATCGTCAGCCCGTACAGTTGCCGCGAGAGCCCGGTGGAGAAATCGCACATGTCGATCATCTCCTGCACTTCGCCGAGCCCTTCCGTGAGAATCTTGCCGGTCTCCATCGTCACGAGCATGCCGAGGTCATGCTTGTGCTCGCGAAGTGCCAGACCGATCTGCCTTACAATCTCTCCCCGTTGAGGAGCAGGTGCCATTCGCCATTTGAGAAACGCCTCTCGCGCGGATTCGATGCAGCGTTCATAATCGTCGCGCGTGGCGGTCTGCACGCTGGCGATCGGCTTCCCAGTGGCGGGGCACTCGGAAACGAGCTCTCCGCCGCGCGGCGCGTCGACCCACTCGCCGCAACAGACGCCGCTGTTGACGTCACCTATACCGAGCCGATCGAGGACGAAAGAAAACATGGCGAACAAGTCTCACGGGTTTGGGGTAACGGACATGGAAGATCGATGCCAGTCGCGCTCGTAACGCGCGTGGCCTCGGCCGGCGGCGATATCCGCCAGGGCTTCGTCGATGATCGCGATTGCCGTTTCCGCCTGCGACTCATCGATCACCAGCGGCGGAGACAACCTCACGCTGCTCTCTCCGCAACGCAGCAACAGCAGCCCTTTGTGGAAACAGGTCTGTACCAGCGCCTCGCATTCGGCGGGAGCGATTTCCTTTGTGGACCTATCGCGAACGAGTTCGATGGCGAGCATCAAACCCTTGCCGCGCACATCTCCGATGAGTTGATGCCGGTCTTGCAGCCGCTTCAATTCGCCCAAGAGAAAATCACCAATCCGCGCGGCGTGGTCGATCAGACCTTCTTCGAGCAACTGAATCGTCTCGAGTGCCGCGACGCAGGCGACCGGGTTGCCGCCGAACGTGCTGGCGTGCGCGCCGGGAGGCCAGTCCATGACTTCG
>CAZVJA010000032.1:0-34779 GCA_964626885.1 uncultured Planctomycetaceae bacterium
AGTCCCAGTGGTGGGGGCCATGCTCTCACACCCCCTAGGCATCTCCGCCTTGGTGAGCCATTACCTCACCAACTAGCTAATACCATGTAGGCCGCTCCATGGGTGGAATCACACCCATTGCTCCCCATCCGTTCAAGGTCGGGGAGGTTATCCAGTATTACCCACAGTTTCCCGTGGCTATCCTGGCCCCAAGGGCACGTCACCTACACATTACTACCCCGTTCGCCGCTTTCCGTCTTCCCGAAGGAAAACTTCTCGCTCGACTTGCATGCCTAATCCACGCCGCCAACGTTCATTCTGAGCCAGGATCAAACCCTTTTGGTAAATGCCTATACCACAGCCACCCGAAGGCAGCCGCAGCATGAAAGCGAAAAGAGTTTGTGGTCGACGTTCGTCCCAAGTTTCCCTGGGGTCGTCCGACGACCGCCGCATCTCATACTCAAAAGACTTGTCGGAGTTCACCAACCAAATTGTCAAAGAACAATCGGAACCGAGTCCGTGTCCCACATCGGGGATTCGAACCAGATCCGATGGCAAAGGGACATCTTAGCAGTGTCATTTCGACTGTCAACTCACTCACCGCAAATTTTTTTGCAGGAATTCTGAACCGCAAGGGAATCAGCAGAGTCGACGCATCCTACCTGACCAAAAACACTTACAAAATCAGCCCCAAATGCCAGCGCCCAGCCTGGACACAATCACTCGCCCGAGGTTCGCGTACATTCCTCATTTCTGGAACCATCGATGATACACGATGCTTTCCAGGGGATATCCACATTTTCACTTGTCCCCCAGCCCGCCATTTCTCACTGTTTTCCACCGTCCCTTTCGGCGAATCGGCCTCCCTAATAGAATGCCGCCCAGCAACAGAAATAGTCAGAATCCCGGGGGCTTCATCCTTTTGGGCACGACGACGACAGTTGGGGCGAGTGGCGTGAACCCCAGCCCTACAAACATCCTCGATTATTCAGGCAGCAGAGCTTCCAGCGAGAAGCTACGGCAGCGTTAAGTCGGCAAGGGAAGGCGTCGGATCAACAGCCGGCTTCTTTCCGCCACGAATCCCGGAGAACGAATGGCCCCGCGTCAAATCCTTGTCACGTCGGCGCTTCCGTACGCCAACGGACACATCCACTTAGGGCATCTGGTCGAATACATCCAGACCGATATTTGGGTGCGGTTCCAGAAGCTGCGCGGAAATCGCTCCCTTTTCATCTGTGCGGACGACACGCACGGCACCGCGATCATGATCCGCGCCCGACAGGAGAAACGGAGTGAAGAAGCCCTGATCGCTGATATGCGCGAAGCCCACGTCCGCGATTTCGCCGGCTTTGACATTCTTTTCGACAACTACGGCAGCACCAACAGCCCTGCGAACCGGGAAGTCTGCCATGAAATCTGGGGGGCTCTCCGCAAGGCTGATCTCATCTCCGAGCGCGATGTCACGCAGCTCTACGATCCCGATGCGAAGACCTTTCTCGCGGACCGCTTCGTCAAAGGAACCTGCCCCATCTGCAAATCGCCGAACCAATACGGCGACAACTGCGAGAAGTGCGGCGCGACGTTCAGTCCGGCCGATCTGATCGATCCGGTGAGCACTCTTTCCGGCGCCAAACCCGAGCTGCGCAGCGCGGCGCACTTGTTCGTCAACATCGAGAAGCTGCACGGTTTTCTCGAAGAGTGGACACAACGCGGCGGGCATTTGCAGGAAGAGGTCGCGAACTATCTCAAGGGGCACTTCCTCGGAGAGCCGCTCCGCGACTGGGATGTTTCGCGCCCCGCGCCGTACTTCGGGTTCGAGATCCCCGATAGCGCCGGCAACTACTGGTATGTCTGGTTCGACGCCCCCATCGGCTACATCGCCTCGACCAGCGAATGGTGCGGCAACCATAGTGAGAAACTCGCCGATTGGTGGAAGAACCCAAATGTCGAGATCCACCATTTCATCGGCAAGGATATTACCTATTTTCACACGCTCTTCTGGCCTGCGATGCTCAAAACCGCCGGCTTCACTTTACCGACGAAGGTTCACATTCACGGTTTCCTGACTGTCGGCGGCGAAAAAATGTCAAAGAGTCGCGGCACCTTCGTGCTGGCGTCGACCTACCTCAAACATCTCGACCCGGCTTATCTGCGGTACTACTACGCTTCCAAGCTCGGGCCGCGGTTGGACGATCTCGATCTCAACCTCGACGAGTTTGTAAGCAAGGTCAACTCCGATCCATTCGGAAAAGTGGTGAATCTCGCCAGCCGCGCCGCCAAACTGATGGAAGGGGAGAAGCTCGCGGAGTCGTATCCCGATGATGGTGGGCTGTTCGAGCAGGCGGCGCGCGACGGCGAGGAGATCGCCCGCGCGTACGAAGCATGCGACTATAACACTGCGATGCGGATCGTGATGGCAGCAGCCGATCGTGCGAACAAGTACATCGACGACAAGCAGCCCTGGACGTTGAAAAAAGACCCCGCACGCCAGGACGAACTGCGCGAGGTCTGTACCGTCGCGCTCAACCTGTTCCGGCAACTGGCGATTTATCTCGCTCCGGTCTTGCCGCGCGTCGCCAAACAAACGGGAGAGCTATTGAGCAGCCCCATCAGCGACGGAAGCTGGAGCGAGGCGTCGCGTCCCTTACTGGGAACAAAAGTCAATCGCTTTGAACACATGATGAAACGAGTCGAACCCTCACAGGTGCAATCCATGATTGAAGAAAGCAAGCAGCCCACGGACCAACCGACCTCCGCCGTACCGCAGGACGGCCCCGAGGCCCTGGCCAAAGAGCCTCTGACGGCCGAGAACTGCACGTACGACGACTTCGTGAAAGTCGACATGCGGGTCGCGCGGGTCGTCGAGGCGGAAGAGGTGAAAGAGTCGGACAAACTGCTGCGTCTCACGTTGAGCCTCGGCGGCGACGTCCGCAAAAACGTTTTCGCGGGGATCAAAGGGGTCTACAAGCCGGAAGATCTCCTCGGCCAGCTGGTCATCTGCTGCGCGAATCTCGCGCCGCGGAAGATGCGGTTCGGCGTGAGTGAGGGAATGGTGCTGGCGGCGGGCGCCGGGGGCAAGGAAATCTTCGTCCTCCGCCCCGACAGCGGAGCGGTCCCGGGACAGCGCGTGCACTAGACTTCCGTCGCGTGTTCATTAACCCCACAGGCGTGCCGATGAGCGTATGTCATCCGGCGTATTGTGCGCGTGAACACTGCCCCATCCAAACGGGAGGAATCTGGAGTAACGTTGCGGAATTTTCTGGAAGTCAAGACGAACACCCGTTATTTTGTCCGTACTAGGGTGTTCACCGGTTGGGCCTCCTCGGTCGCCGGGAGAGTGTCACTATCGTGTATCCATAATTTGTTGGGGGATATTCAATGCGGGCTCGTCAGTTGGGAGTATTGTGTTTTCTTTGTCTGATCGTTCTATCGTCGAAGGCGCAGGCCTCGCTTATCACCGCCAACGCAACCATTGATTTGAACTCCGCCATCACGGGAAGTTCCTGGACCGGAGTGGCCCATCCGCTCGACAGCACCGTTTCGGTCTCCAGTGGGGACACGGTGACGATCAATATCGATTTTCTCCCCGGGCAAGTGCTGACCTGGAACAGCAACGGGTATTTCAGCCCCTGGCTGATGCTTGACGGTTTTCCAGGTCCGATCACCAATCCCAGTCAATCGGGTTTGTTTTCATGGTCCGGCCTGTCGGTTTCGCTGCTTGGGCTCACGCAAGGCACGCAGTTTCCCCCGGCTCAACTCGTGGGCGGAAGCAGCGGCGCGATCCACTTGGGGCCCACCTTCACGTTGGGGAACGACTCGGTCGTTCGCACCTTCACCGGCGTCACGCTCACTTTCCTGGCCACCTGGAGCGACGGTGACCCGTTCCGCGACTTTAGCACGATTGGTTACTACACACCCATCTTCGGCGGCACGGTCTCCTTTGAGCAGGTACAAGCGGTTCCCGAGCCGAGCACGTTCGCGTTGCTTGGTCTCGGTCTTTGTGGTTTTGGGGGCTATCGTTTCCGCCGTCGAGTTGCTTGAAACGACGGAATTGCCAGGAATCGAACTTGCACAGCCTGCCGGCATTCGGCAGGCTGTTTTGCTTGATGCCACCAGGATCAATCTCCGGACGGTGCCGGGTCGGCAGGTGCATTGAGTCTGTACGAAAGGCAAATCGCAAACATGCCCGAGCCTGATCTCACTGGACGAGTGGCTGTCATTACCGGCGGAGCCGACGGCATCGGCCGGGCGACGGCGCTATTGCTCGCGCGGCATGGGGCGCAGGTCGTCGTCGGGGATTACCGACCCAAATCGGAAAACGAGTCCCTCTTTGCTCCGCTCGGCATCGTTCAGACCGAATGCGACGTCCGCCGAGAAGACCCGATCCGCAAACTGATCGACGCCGCGGTCGCGCGGCATGGCCGGCTTGATATTCTCGTGAACAACGCCGGCGTCGGCATGGTCAAACAGATCACCGAGGTCCGCGAGGAAGACTGGGACAACACGGTCGATACGAACCTCAAGGGACCCTTCTTCGGCTGCAAGCATGCCATCCGCCACATGCAGGCGGGCAAGGGCGGGGCGATCGTCAACACCGCCAGCAACGCGGGGCTGTTGCCGCGAGCCCACGACCCGGTCTATTCGATCAGCAAGATAGCGCTCTTGGCTCTCACAAAGTCGCTGGCCCTCTGCCATGCGAAGGACCGCATCCGCATCAACGCCGTCTGCCCCGGCCCGGTAGAAGAGACCGGCATGATGAACGACGATCTCGCCCGCGCGGCCGATCCCGAGACGCTCAAGCAGCAGATGATCGCCGCGAGCCCGCTGGCTGCGGCAGCGGGCCGGATGGTCCATCCCGATGAAGTGGCGGCCGCGATTCTGTACCTTGTGAGCGACGCGGCGGCAATGGTCACCGGCACAGCGCTGGCGATCGACGGCGGAAAATCGCTCGGCGTCCCGCCGCGCGGGTAGCTTTCAGCCTTCAGCTTTCAGCGGTCAGCAAGTCATCAAAGTAAAACGTCGCGACCGGGCAATTTCGCTTTAAGCGGCTACAACGCCCTTCTCCCCTCGCGGGAGAAGGTGGCGGCGCAGCCGCCGGATGAGGGGGCACGCACGTAGCTCGACGAGCCTGCAGTTCGTCGATACCCCCTCACCCCCAGCCCCTCTCCCGCGCGGGGGAGAGGGGAGTTAGAAATCTTGTCTTGCAGGTTCCTGCCATGCAGTCGTTTGTTCCCCTGTCCCCCGATATGGGACGCTTGGTACGATAAAGCTTCCGACGTCTTGCGTCGTACTGGTATCTCGATCCCGTTCGTCGCGCGACATCCCCGCCCAAGCTGCGGGTATGGCACCCATCCTGAAATTCTCGGCGAAAATCTGATTCCATGACCGCCATTCTGGGCATCTCCGCGTTCTATCACGATTCCGCCGCGGCGCTGGTTGTCGACGGGGAGATCGTGGCTGCCGCCCAGGAAGAACGCTTCACCCGCAAAAAACATGACGAAGGGTTCCCCACCCACGCCATCGACTACTGCCTCAGCGAAGCGGGGCTTACTCCCGAGCAGCTCGACTACGTCGGCTTCTACGATAAGCCACTCTTGAAATTCGAACGCCTGCTCGAAACCTATCTCGCGTACGCGCCGCGCGGCTTCGGCTCGTTTCTCAAGTCGATGCCGATCTGGCTCAAGCAGAAGCTGCACCTGCCGCGTGAAATGAACAAAGGACTGCGGCACGGCTACAAAAAGCGGTACGTGTTTCTCGAACATCATGAATCGCACGCGGCCAGTGCTTTCTTCCCGTCGCCGTTTGAAGAGGCGGCCATCCTTACCATCGACGGTGTGGGAGAATGGGCGACCGCCAGCTACGGTGTCGGGCGCGGCAACCGCATCGAGTTGTCTCACGAGCTGCACTTCCCGCACTCTCCCGGCTTGCTCTACACCGCCTTCACCTATTTCTGCGGGTTCAAGGTGAACTCGGGGGAGTACAAGCTGATGGGGCTCGCCCCGTACGGGCAGCCGAAGTACGTCGATTTGATCCTCGACAAGATGCTCGACCTCAAGCCGGACGGCTCGTTCCGGATGGACATGTCGTACTTCAACTACTGCGAAGGTCTGACGATGACCTCGCGTAAGTTCGCGGAGCTGTTCGGTGGGCCGGCCCGCGCGCCGGAATCGCCGCTGACCGAGCGGGAGATGGACATCGCGGCCTCGATCCAGGTGGTGATCGAAGAGATCATGCTCCGGATGGCGCGGCACGTGCACGCCGAAACCGGGATGAAAAAGCTCTGTCTTGCGGGGGGAGTCGCACTCAACTGCGTTGCCAACGGGCGTATCCTGCGCGAAGGCCCGTTCGAGGAGATCTGGATTCAGCCCGCCGCGGGGGATGCCGGGGGGGCGCTCGGCGCAGCCACGTTCATCTGGCATCAGTTGCTCGGCAACGAGCGGACATGCAAGCCGCGCGACAGCCAACGGGGTTCGTACCTTGGCCCGCGATTCAGCGACGAGGAGATTCGCGCGTATCTCGACGGCATGGGAGCGAAGTATCGCTACTATGCCGACGATGAGACGCTTTGCGATGCGGTCGCGGAACTCATCGCGTCGGAAAAAGTCATCGGCTGGCTGCAGGGGCGGATGGAGTTCGGACCCCGGGCCCTCGGCGCACGGAGCATTCTGGGTGATGCCCGCAGCGAAAAAATGCAGTCGGTGATGAACCTCAAGATCAAGTTCCGCGAATCGTTCCGCCCGTTTGCTCCCTCGGTGCTGGAGGAGCGGGTCGACGAATACTTCGAGATGCGGCCCAACGAGCCGAGCCCTTACATGCTGCTCGTTGCGCCGGTTCGGGAAGAGAAACGGACGACGCGGAACGGAGAGGAAGCGGCTCTCGCGGGCATTGCGAAATTGAAAACGAAGCGGTCCGTCGTGCCAGCCATCACGCATGTCGATTACTCGGCTCGCGTGCAGACGGTCGACTCGACACGGCACGGGCGGTATTACAAACTGCTCAAGGCGTTCGAGAAGCGGACCGGTTCGCCGGTGATTATCAACACGAGCTTCAATGTGCGCGGCGAGCCGATCGTCCATTCGCCGGAGAATGCCTACCGCTGCTTCATGTCGACAAACATGGATGTGCTGGTGCTGGAGCGGTTCGTGCTGTTGAAGGAAGAACAGCCGAATGCGAAACAACATGACATCGATGCGTATCTGGCGGAGTTTCAACTGGACTGAATTGAGCAGGATTTCGCGAGTTAACAGATTGGGAAATCCGAAGCACGAATGACGAAGGAAATCCGAAGCCCTGAAGTCCAAAAGGATCGCCGCGATATCGTGCTTCGTGCTTTGGATCTTTTTTAGGCATTCGTACTTCGTGCTTAAATTTCGAGTTGGGGCGCTGAATCACAAATGATTGATCTCAATCTCAACCCATCCCGAAAAGAGCTGCGGATTTTCGCGGCGCTCTTCTGGGTGTTTTTTACCGGGGTGGCGTGGATTGTGTTCCGCAAGAGCGGCTCGACGACCGCGGCGGCCGGTGTCTTCGCGGCGGCGACCGCCGTGGGGATCATCGGGCTGAGCGTCCCGGCGTGGGTCCGGCCGGTGTATGTGGTCTGGATGCTCGCGGCTTATCCCATCGGCTGGGTGATGTCGCACGTATTGATGGGAGTGATTTATTATCTGGTGGTTACGCCGATCGGCCTGCTGATGCGCGCTCTGGGGCGCGACCCGATGCAGCGGACATTCGACCGCGCGGCGAAAACGTACTGGGTCGCCCGGCCGAAGGAAGAGAAGACAACGAGGTATTTCCGGCAGTTTTGAGGAACCCCATCGGCGGAGAGCCGATGATCATTGAGGGAAATGCTATGGCCAATACCCCTGACAAAAACGAATCAGACGATCTTCCCGAAGTTAAAAAAGTCACGGTCACGTATGAATACGGTCGGCAGGCTGAGGTGAAATCTGAATTTGCAAAACGTGCGGAAGAGGCTCCGCCGGGGCTGATCGCGGAATTCTGGGACTTTCTCGTTCACAACAAGAAGTGGTGGCTGACCCCGATTATCATCGTGATTCTGTTAATGGGGATCATCATCTTCCTGGGTGGGACAGCGGCGGCGCCGTTTATCTACCCGCTGTTCTGATCGGCACGGGAGCACAGACATTCCTGTCCGTGCAATTCTCACGCGGCGTCAGGCAGCCGGAGCGGCAGAGCAGGCAAATTCGAGACGGGCTGCGACCTGCCCGTCGACAGTAAGCTTCCCGGTCAGAAAGAACGCGTTCGCCAGCCGCTCGGTCAACTCGACGTGAATATCGACCGTTTCTCCCGGTCGAACCATGCGGCGAAACTGCGCATTGTTGACGCGCGTCGCGACCGGCACCGCGCCGTCAGTTGCGGCACCGAGTTTGGCGATCAGCACCGCTCCCCCCTGTAACGCCATTTCGCAGAGAATCACCCCCGGCAAGACCGGGAAGTGCGGGTAATGCCCGGCGAAGACGTCGAGAGAAGGATCGAGGAACTTCCGCGCGTGGAGCGTCTTGTCGTCGCTGGCGACGACTTCATCGAGCCACAGAAACGGCTCGCGGTGCGGGATCAGACGTTCAATTTCTTCGCGGTTCAACTTAGCTCATTCCTCGCGGCGACGTGACGTCGCGCTCACTTCTTCAGCCGCGATTGCACGATCGAGACGACATCCTTCACCGGAATGCGTTCCTGTTGGAGTGAGTCGCGGTCGCGGATGGTAACGCAGCCGTCGGCGGCCGTTTCGCCGTCGATCGTCAGACAGTAGGGGGTGCCGATTTCATCCTGTCGACGGTAGCGGCGGCCGATAGCAGCCTGCTGGTCGTAGTAGGCTGCTATCCCCGCATCCTTGAGGTCGCGGTAGATTTCGAGAGCCTTCTCCGGCATGCCATCCTTCTTGATGAGAGGGAAGACCGCTACCTTGATCGGGGCGAGCGCCGGATGAAATCGCATGACGACCCGTTTCTGCATCTCACCCTTCTCATCCGGCTGCTCATCTTCGTAGTACGCTTCGCAGAGGAACGCCAGCGTCGCGCGGTCGGCTCCCGCGGCCGGCTCGATGACATGCGGAATGTACCGCTCGCGGCTCTGGTCATCGAAGTACGACAGATCCTTGCCGCTGCCTCGATGCTTCGGGTTTCCGTCGGCGTCGGTCTCGACAACGAGCTGATCCCCCTGGCGAACGAGCTTTCCTTCCTGATGCGATCGGAGATCGAAGTCGCCGCGATGGGCGACCCCCTCCAGTTCGCCGTAATTGCCCGGTTCGAGAAATGGGAACGCGTACTCGACGTCAGCGGTACCGACCGAATAGTGCGACAGCTCGTCGGCTGAGTGGTCGCGGAGAATGAGGTTTTCTTTCGACAGGCCGAGGTTGACGTACCATGCATACCTGCGGTCGCGCCAGTACTGGTACCATTGCCGCGATTCGCTCGGATGGCAGAAGAACTCCATTTCCATCTGCTCGAACTCGCGCGAGCGGAAGGTGAAGTTGCGGGGCGTGATTTCGTTGCGGAAGCTCTTCCCCACCTGCGCGATGCCGAACGGAATTTTCACGCGGCTGCTGTCGAGGACGTTTTTGAAGTTAACGAACATTCCCTGCGCGGTTTCGGGCCGCAGGAACGCGGCGTCTTCCTCGCCGCCGAGTGCGCCGACGATCGTCTTGAACATCAGGTTGAATTCGCGCGGCGCGGTGAGCTTGCACTTGTCGTGCTCGCCCGGGTGCTTGCTCGGCTTGAGGGGGCATTCGCTCGTTGAAACATGATCGGCCCGGAAGCGGGCCTTGCACTCGCGGCAATCGACCATCATGTCGCAGAAGAGATCGTAATGCCCGGAGCACTTCCAGACCTGCGGGTGCATGATGATCGAGGTTTCGAGCCCGACCATCGAGAACGCGCGCGGAGCGCCGGCGGGGACCGAGAATTCGTCGTGCCGGGTGACCATGTCGTGGTACCAGGCATTGCGGACGTTCCGCTTCAACTCGGTGCCGAGCGGACCGTAATCCCAGAAGCCCTGCAGGCCGCCGTAGATTTCGGACGACTGAAAAATGAAGCCGCGCCGTTTGCAGAGCGCGACGATCTGGTCCATCTGTTTTTCCATGCGTTGCTCGCGAGTGGTCTCAAAGCCCAGGGACGGCTGTCCCCGGGCTTAGGGTAGAGAATTGCCTCAATCGATCGGTTCGCTTCTACCAAATCGCGGAGGAAGAGACAATCCGGCCGATGAGGGGCTGGTAAATGGGGACGAGATCGAACAGCCCCAACTTTGCTGCCTGCTCGATATCGGCGTCGTACCCGAGCTCGATGAGGTTCCGGCCCCCGAGGCTGTCGCGGAGGGTCGGAAGGATGCGCTCGCGCAGTTGTTGGAACGATCTACCAGGGCTTCGCAGCCGTTTCCGGTCGTCGGGCGATAACCGACCAGGAGCCCGTGAGGCCAGCCACTCGCTCCATTCGTGACGCTTCCGAACTTGTTCTGACAGCGATTCGGCACAGAGAGTGTCCTCCGCCGTTTCCTCCCCATCGGTCCCTGCGCAGACGAAATGAACGGGGCGTGCGTCTTTCTCCAGTTCTCGAACGACTTCCAAGAAGTTCACAAACGACCCGATGATGATCCGATCCGCGAGGCGGGACCGGAGCAGCGCCTTTGTTCCGTTGGTTGTCGTGAAGGCGACCGTTTTTCCCTGCACAACGTCGGGCGTGTAGGAAAAGGGGGAGTTGTCGAGATCGAAGCCCTCGATCCGTTTGCCGCCGCGCTCACCTCCCAGCACGACGGTTCCTTTTGGCCGACCGGCGGCGAAGTCGAGCGCTTCCTGTACGTCACCAAACGGGATGACGCACTCCGCTCCCGCCGCCAGCGCGTGCACAATGGTCGTCGATGCCCGCAGCACGTCGATGACAACCGCCACCGCACCGCGCAACGCCTCCGGCTCAAAGTGCTCGGGGAGACGATGGACGATCAGCTCGCGGGGCATGGGAATAGTTACGTCTGCTCGTCCGCGACGTTCACTAAGGCCGCGAGCAGGTCCATCGTCGAGATGATGCCGGCCAGTTCGCCGGTTTCGGTGACGACCGGCACTCGATGCCAGTGGCCGTTGCACATCACCCGCGCCACCTCCACCAGCGGGGCATCGACAGTGACGGAGGTCACCACCCGCGACATTCGGTCGGAAACCTTTTCTTCGGAGACGGCGTCGTCCATCGGACTGGCCATCTCGAACAGATCCCAGGTCGTTTTTCCTTCACCATGCGCGAGGGGAGTTGGCTTGTGTTCCCCTTTGCCGGTCGCTTCGCTGCCCGGCCGCAATAAGTCGCTCATCGACAGGAGTCCGACGAACTTTCCCGAGCCGTTGACGACCGGCGCCCCGGTGATGTGATGCGACCGCAGGTTCTCGATCGTGGTTTGGATCGTGTCGTTCTCGTTGATGACGATCAGGTTCCGCGTCATCACGTCGCGGGCTCGCAGTGTTCCAAGTCGTCCGGGAAGAAAGGCCATGGGATTTGGTTGAGGGTTGAAAGTTGAGAATCAGATCAGGCTTCGGGCTTCAGCCCGTCAGGCTTCAGGTCAGAACTTTGCTCTCAGCGATTAGATTTCATTGGTCATTAACAAATGACGGAAAGACTAACTCCGAGGAAGGTAGTCGGCTGTTCCTGAAACCCGAAGTCCAGATACCTGAGGCCTGTCATTCCACTCCTTCCGCCACCGGCTGCCGCTGGCGCAGTCGATGATACCTCCCCAAGGCCATCAACGGGAAGTAAATGCGGTAGAGATGATATTTCAGATAGAAGACCCGCGGGAAACCCGTGCCGGTGAACGGCTCTTCATCCCAGGTGCCGTCGTCTCGCTGCGTGTCGATCAGGTATTCAATTCCGCGCCGGACTGCGTCGGAATGGACCTCGTCGGCCGCGAGCAGCCCCATGACGGCCCAGGCGGTTTGCGAGGCAGTCGTGGGACCGGTGCCGCGAAGGTGGGGTTCGTCGTAGCTGCGGGGAGTTTCGCCCCAGCCGCCGTTGGGCTGTTGCTTCGACTTGAGCCAGTTGACGGCCGAGCCGATCCGCGGATCTTTCGGCGAGATGCCGATGGCGGTCAGTCCGACCAGTGCCTGCCAGGTGCCGTAGATGTAATTGACTCCCCAGCGGCCATACCAGCAGGCGTCAATTTCCTGTTCGCGCCAGACGTATTCAATCGCCCGGGAGACGGCGGGATGGGCCAGCGGCAGACTCAAGTCGGCAAACATCTCGAGCATGCGGGCGGTGAGATCGGCCGTGCTGGGGTCGATCATCGCGTTGTGGTCGGCGAACGGCACTCGCGTGAAAATCTCACGATTGTTGTTGGGGTCGAATGCCCCCCAACCGCCGTCGCGCCCCTGCATCGCGAGAATCCATCGCGCACCGCGCCAAATGGCGGTCAGATGCGGAGTCACCGATTCGAGCTCTTGAAACGCGTTTCCGGAAGAGGATGTGCGCGCGGTCACGACGGCCGCCGCGTCCTTATCCGCTTCGTGTGGGCTCCATTCACCCAGCAGAAACTCAGCCGCCCAGACCCGATCTCCCAAGGGAGGGAGGCAGCGGCAAAGCGCCATCAGTACCATGCTCGTGTCATCGACGTCGGGATAAAAGTCATTGTTGAATTCAAAGCACCAGCCGCCTGCATCGGCATCATTCAAGACGGCCCAGTCTCCTTTGCGGCGCACTTCCTTCGAGAGCAGCCAGCGGACTCCGCCGCGAATCGACGCATGATCGGCCAACACCCCGGATTCCCGGAGCGCCAGCAGGGCGATCGCCGTATCCCAGACCGGCGACTTGCACGGCTGCAAGCGGATCGTCTCTCCTTCCCGGAGGAACAGCGCTTCTAACTCCCGCAATGCGCGTTGCACATCGGGAGAATCATCGGCGTGTCCCAGGCATTTGAGTGCGATCACACTCCAGATGATCGGCGGAAAAATCGCCCCCAACCCGTCGCTCCCCTGGAAGCGGGCGCACATCCAATCGTGGGCACGGCGAACTGCGAGCTTGCGGAACGGGCGAATACGGAGCGTGTCGAGCAGCTTGAGTCCCCGATCGACGTAACGGAAGAAGCGGTCCCAATTGATCCAGGTCTTTTGGCGCAGGGAATCGAGCGACTCCGACTTGTCCATCGTCACCGGCAACTCTTCCGGCGAACGGAGAAACAGCTCACGGATCCCCATCTCTGTCGGCAATTGCCGTGAGGGGCGATACGCCCAAAGAATGCTTAGCGGTACGACGATGGTCCGCGACCAGGCTGACATCTCGTAAATGTTGAAGGGCATCCAGCGCGGAATGAGCATCAATTCCGGTGGAACGGCCGGGCATTGCTGATAGGAAATGACCCCCAGCAGCGCGAGGTAGTAACGCGTGAAGCTGTTGACCCGCTCCGCACCGCCCGCTTTGAGAATCGCGGTCCGTGTGCGGACCATGTAGTCGGCGTTTGGATTGTGTCCGGTCAGTTTGAGGGCGAAGTAGGCTTTGACGGACGCGCTCACTTCCAGAGGTCCGCCGGGATAAATCGCCCAGCCGCCGTCGGGAAGCTGTGTTTGTTGAATGTAGTTCGCCGCTAGGCGCGCGGTTTCGGAACTTTCCTGTCCAAGAAACGCCAGCAGCAGGATGTATTCCGATTCGAGGATGGTGTCTCCTTCGAGCTCACCGACCCAGAAGCCCTCCGGGTGCTGGTCTTTGAGGAGCCAGTCGCGCGTTCGCTCGACAGCGGATTCAAGCCGTTCGTCCCGCACGTCGAGAGAGAGGGAAGCAGTGAACGGGGTGAACTTCGGGCCGCCGGGGGGCATTGCCTCGGAAAAATCGAATCGGAATCGCCGTGAACCGCGGGAGCCTGAACTCATTTCAGGAACCTTTGCAGGGAGTTTTTTAGGGGTGCTCGTCCTTGAGACACCATCCACCTCCCCCGTATGACCTAAGGGCAGTCACTGGAAACAACGCCTGCGATAAGACCGGAAGGCTTGAAGCAGAACTGTAACGGGATCGGCGCGCGGGAATGTTATGCGGAGTTGCCGGGCCGATCAAGCTCAAATTGTTGTCATACCTGCGCTTGCGTTCAACGCTTCGTGCCGTGGTTAAGAACATTCCTCAGGATCAGTCGGCGTGTGACTCCACCAACGGGTGCTCTTGCCCCTCGTTGGTGACGATCTCAAACCCGAGATCCTCAACCATCTGGAAATCGAGATTGGCGGCCTGCCCCTTCGTGGTGAGGTAATCGCTAACGAACAGGGAGTTCGCGGCGTACAGGCCAAGCGGCTGCATCGAGCGGAGCTGTACCTCGCGTCCCCCCGCGATGCGGACTTCCGTCTGCGGGTGAGCCATTCTCACGAGGCAGAGAATCTTCAGGCAGCGGCGGGGATCGAGGTCGTGCCGTCTCTCCAGCGGCGTCCCCTCGATGGCGTGCAGGAAGTTCACCGGTATCGACTCGACACCGAGCGCGCGAAGCTCGAGCACGACATCGACAATATCGCCGTCGATCTCTCCCATCCCCACGATCAACCCGCTGCACAGTTCCATGCCCGCTTCGCGAACCACGCGGAGCGTATCCATCCGGTCGTCATAGGTGTGGGTCGAACAGATCCGCTCGTAAAATTCGCGGCTGGTGTTGAGATTGTGATTCACGCGGTCGACGCCGGCATCCGCAAGTCGCTGCGCCTGCTGGGGCGAAAGGAGCCCGAGGCAGCAGCAGATATGCAGACCAAGTTCCGATTTGATCTTTCCCACGACATTAGCGATGTGCTCCACCTCCCGATCGCTCGGGCCGCGGCCGCTGGCGACAATGCAGTAGGTGCGAGCCCGCGATTCAGCCGCCTGCCGTGCCCCTTCCATCAGCTTGGCTTCGTTGAGCATTGCATAGCGTTCAATTGGCGCATCGGAAACGGCGGACTGGGAGCAGTACCCGCAATCTTCCGGGCAGAGGCCGCTCTTGGCGTTCTTGAGGTAGTACAGCTGCACTTTCAAGCCGAAGTGCTGTCGCCGCACACGAAACGTCGCGGCGAGCAGGTCGATCAGTTCTTCATCCGGTGCGTGCAGAATCCCCAGCCCTTCGTCGCGCGTGAGGGGATGCCCCGCCATCACGCGATCCGCGAGCAAGTTCCACTTGTTCTCTCCCGGTGAGGCCGAGCAGGGAACATCCATCGTTATATTTCCTTCAAAACTGCGAAAAACTCATCGTTATTTCAAATTGGTCTCAACGGAAAAAATCCAAGATCATCCGATGAGAATCCACTGCTATCGGATGCTCATCCAGAATTCTCCCCTCCGCTATCTTCCATCCTCAACCTTCCTCCGTTACCGCCTCCCGAGTTTCTTCAAGATCGCCATCACCTTCTCGGGATCGTCAGTCTGAATCCCGTCAATCCCCATGTCGAGCGCTTTCCGAACTCCCGCTTCGTTGTCGTAAGTTCCGGGGAAATCGACCCACACCTGTGTTCCGGCCTTGTGCGCCGCCTGAACCTGCTCCGCGGTCCAGTCCACGATGTTACCATCGAGCGTCTCCGGTTTCAGGTCCGCAACCAGTGCCGCGATTTGTTCGGCGGTCCCAGGGTGATCCGGCATGATCCAGACTTTCGGATCGAGCTTCTTGAATTCTCGCAGACGTTCTACCGAGCTGTAGATGACGACGTCCTGCTCCATTCCGCGCTGTTTGATCGCGGCGAAAATCTCGGCCGGCGGTCCCGCCTTATGGTCAACATAGATCTTGATCTTCCCTTTGCAGGCGGCAAGCGCCTCATCGAAGGTGGGGACTTTTTCGCCAGCCCACTTCTGCCCGCGCTTTGCACCGGCGTCGAGCTTTTGAATCTCCGCGAGGGTCAATTCTTCGACTTTTCCCTTACCGCTTGTTGTCCGGTTCACGCTCGAATCGTGCATCAGCACCAGCGCCCCATCGCGTGTCCGCCGGATATCCAGTTCGACGTAATCACAGCCGGCTTCAATTGACTTCTGGATCGAGGCCAGCGTGTTTTCGGGAGCATCCCGGTGCAGCCCCCGGTGAGCGGTCACGGGGATTCTGGAAGACGCGGTCTGGTTGGGGGCATCCGCGGCTGGCAAGTATCGCCCCGTGCACAACAGCAAAACCACCAAATAGAGGCTCAGCCCGGTCCGCGAAATACTCGCGATGTCGCGGGAATCAGGGATTTCACCAGGGGAACACAAGCACATCAGGCGTCTCCGATTATGCGAAACTGGGTGCGTTGGTTTTACGATTCGGCCGCGCTGCCGTCGGTTTCGGGCTCCAAAAACACCAGAATAGCCAAATTCCCCGAGCGAAACGAGTGCCCATCGGTTGCTTTCAGGCCGTTCTGCCTGCGACCTCAACATTTGAACCCCTTCCGTTAGATTGTCTTTCACCAGTGGAAGTTGATACAACACAGGCGCTTGTGGACTCGCTCCGGCGGGCAAACGATGAAACCAACTCCGCTTACACTTGGTATTAGCGGGACCGGGTTGCGTATTTCGGTTGGGTATGGGTACCCTCCTCACTCTCAGACACGAAGAAAACGGATTCCATTATGCGACAGAAATCACTCTGCGGGATGCTCCTCTTGGCCGTGGCGCTGGTCGTCAGCTCGGCAAGTCGGTTGGCTTGGTCGGCGGAGAAGGTTCCCAGCGACCGTCTGCTCCCCCCGAACGTCTATGCATACGTTTCCGTTCCGAACTGTCCAGATCTGAAGTCCCGCTGGACGCAGACAATGCTCGGGAAGCTGCGCGAGGAAAAATCGCTCGGCCCCTTCTGGGAAGATGTCGACAAGCAGGTCGAGAAGATTTCCGGCGAAATCGAGAAGAATGTCAGCGTGAAGCTGGGTGATCTGCTCTCCCTTCCAGCCGGAGAGGTCGCGCTGGCGGTGGTCCAGGCTCCGGGCAAGCCCATCGGCTTCGTGGCCATCATGGATTACGGCACCAACGAAGCGACGCTCGATAAGCTGCTGGAGGCGGCCGCCAAGAAATCAGGCGAAGAGGGAGCGAAGAAGTCGGAGAAGGACATCGACGGAACCAAGGTCATCCTCTACACGATGGAGAAAAAAGAAAAGGAAGAAGGAAAGGACGACGATAAGAAGTCGGAAAATGGCGCCGACGGCAAAGCCGAGAAGGAAGCCAATCGCGAAGTCGCCTATTTCCAGAAGGATTCCTACTTCGTGTTGGCGTCGGACATCTCGATTGTCGAAGCAGTCCTGGCTCGCTGGGACGGCAAGCATTCGCAGACCTTCGCCGAACACAAGCCTTACGCCTACATTCTGGAACAAAGCCGTACCGGCAACTCATCGCCCGCTCTGGTGTGGTACCTCAATCCTATCGATCTCGTCCGCGCCGCGATCGCATCGAATCCCCAGGCAGCGCAGCAGGCAGGGATGTTTCTCGGCATGCTCCCCGTGCTGGGTCTGAGCAACTTCAAAGCGGTCGGCGGTGCGATGGATCTGGCCACGGAAGAATACGACTCCGTCAGCCGCACTTTGTTGTATGTGGAACAGCCCACGACCGGCATCCTGAACATGTTCCAGTTTCCCGCGACGGAACAAACACCGCCGAGCTGGGTCACCGATGACGCCACCTCATACTTTGCTATCAACTGGAACGCTAGTTCCGCCTACGATGCCGTCGAAGCCCTCTACGACACCTTCACTGGTCCGGGAGCGTTTGCTGGCATGATTGACAGCTTTGCCAGCAACGAACAAGGTCCGAAAGTGCACCTGAAGAAGGATCTGATCGATCAAATCAGCGGCCAGATGCACGTCACGAGTGATGCGCCAAATGCTGACGATCCCGCCAAGCAGCGGTTTCTGTTCGCGATCGACGTGAAGGACAACGCGAAAATGAAGACGGTGCTGGAATCGGTTGCCAAGGTGCCGGGCTTCCCCGGAGAGGCTCGCGAGTTCCATGGCCATACGATCTATGAGATGGAGGCTCCTCCCCCGGTCGGTGATGGATCTTCGAAATTCGGCATTTGCGTGACCGACGGACATCTGCTGATCACCAATGATGTCACTCGTATCGACCAGCTCATCCTGGCCGATAAGGATCGCAAGCCGCTGTCGGAGTCCGCCGGCTATAAGAAGATCGCCAAGATCTTCCCGGCAAAAACCTCCATGCTCAGCTATTCGCGGCAGGATACGCAGATCCAGGCGCTGTACGACATGCTTCGTAACGGCACGATCGGAGGCGAGATCGAGGGAATCGACTTCTCGAAGCTCCCGCCGTTCGAGGCCATTCGCAAATACCTGCCGGCAACCGGCAGCTATGTTGTGCCCGATAAGAACGGTGCCCTCTTCGTGAGCTTCAGCCTGAAAGCCGACAAGTAGGCTGGTTGCTTAACACGTAAGAATTGACAACGTCACTTAAAGACGCGGAAACGGGCGAGCAAAATTCCCCGTTTCCGCGTTTTTTTGCGGCTTTTGTGATCGAGAGTCTGTTGGTGTTGCAGATGCTGAGCAACCCAAAGTAATGCCGCAGACTCTAGATACGTATGTTCTCAAGTGCCCCTTCCGCGGATAATATGCTGCCTCACAGTTTGAATGTGATCTTTAGTTCAGTATTCGCTTTCGCTACGATACGCGTTGGTGCTTGCCTCGCATTCGAACGGTGTACGAGCAGTCGAAATGCCGAAACACGAACTCGACGAAATCGGGCCTTGGAGCGAAGTAAAGCTCGATATTCTGCGTAAGTACGCAACAGCGTATATGACGGTGCTTGCGAATCAGCCATCGATCAAACGGACGGTGTACATCGATGCTTTCGCCGGTGCGGGAACACACATCTCAAGAACCACCGGGGAAGAAATTCTTGGAAGTCCTGCCAACGCATTGAATGTTCAACCGCCGTTTAGCGAGTATCACCTCATCGACATGAATCGTTCCAGGGTTGGGCTTCTGCAGGAACTAGCAGCCGGTCGACCAAATGTGCACGTGTACCATGCCGATTGCAACGATGTCATGATTGATGAGGTTTTCCCTCGCTGCGAATACGAGGACTATGCCAGAGGCCTCTGCCTGCTTGATCCCTACAAGTTAGCCGTCGAGTGGAAGGTGCTTGCGAAAGCCGGGGAGATGCGCTCGGTCGAAGTCTTCTATAATTTCATGATCATGGACGCCAACATGAACATGTTTCTCAGAGATCCGAGTGATGTGAAGCCGGCGGAGTTGGCCCGACTGAACGCCGTCTGGGGAGATGATTCGTGGCGCAACGCGGTCTATAAAAAGCAGCGAGGGCTTTTTGGCGACGTTGATGAGAAACGCACAAACGAATCTATCTCGGAGGCCTTCCGGAAACGTCTTCGCGAGGTTGCCGGGTTTGAGTATGTTCCGAAACCGGTCCCGATGCGAAATTCAACCGGAGCCGTCGTCTATTACCTATATTTCGCATCACCGAATAAGACGGGAGCAAAAATTGTCGACGAAATATTCCGCAAATACCGGAGGGAACCGTGATGTCGGAAAAATCCGCGATCGAATGGACAGATGCAACCTGGAATCCGGTACGAGGCTGCACGAAGGTTAGCCCTGGCTGCAAACACTGCTATGCGGAAACTTTCGCCGAGCGTTTTCGGGGTGTACCCGGCCACCCTTATGAGTACGGTTTTGATTTGCGACTCGTCCCGGAAAAACTCGTGGAACCGTTCCGATGGGCGGGGGCGAAAATGGTGTTCGTAAATTCGATGAGCGATCTTTTTCATGAAGAGGTGCCTGAGTCGTATATTGTGCAAACGATGCGAGTCATGCAGAAAGCCGACTGGCATACCTACCAGGTATTGACGAAGCGCGCCAGTCGCTTGCGTGAGCTTCTCTGCGGCTCACTCTCTGCAGTGGCGAAACTTGAGCACATCTGGTGGGGCGTCAGTGTCGAGAATCGCAAACATGGCCTGCCCAGGATTGACCAATTGCGTGATATTCCTGCGACAGTTCGATTTCTCTCGATAGAGCCTCTGCTAGAGGATCTCGGTGAGATCAACCTCGCGGGTATCGATTGGGTTATCGTCGGCGGTGAGAGCGGATGGGGGGCTCGCCCTATGGAAAAAGCTTGGGTTACGAACATTCGTGATCAATGCCAAAGTAAGGGCGTCTCATTCTTTTTCAAGCAATGGGGAGGCGCTCAGAAATCGAAACATGGCCGCTACTTAGATGAGCGGACTTACGACGATATGCCCGAACGCCTCTCACGTTCCGTTCCACCCCGATCGTCTCGTCTTGCTCTGATTGATGACATGCTTGCTGGGGCAACTGCGTAGGTTTGATTTGATAATGGATCAAATTGCCCCAGCGACGTTGCTAACTCTGTGCGACAATCAAACAGGTGTTTCAATCCACCCTGTCGTCTGCCTATTCCGTCGGCATTGCCGACAAGTCAATTCCCCCATCGCTGCTCACGCGGCGAAGCCGAGTTTGAGGTAGGGCACGTGGCGTCGGGTTTTGCTCGCTGATTTGCACCAGTAGTTCCAAAGCGAGCAAGTCCGCCCGCGCGAGCACATGCCGTGCACTCCGTTTGCCGAGTCCGTCGAGGAGCGATTCAACCCGTTCCAGGTGCAATTGCAGAACCTGCCGGGGACTCAGGCCCGACTCGATGATTTGTTTCGCCATTCGGGCGATCTCGGCGCCGAGATTCCGCGATCCCATCATCACGTAACCGCGGAGCAATTCCTGGTACTGATCGCCGACCTCGCGCAGAACCCCGGAGAGTATAGAGGCCCGGCCAATCGAGGGTGACGCCTCTGAATACGCTGGCAATGTCCCTCTCCGACCCTCCGATGAGTTCTCTCGAACGACCGAACTGCCGGTCAGTCCTTCAATCTCACTCAAGAGCTGCCGCTGCTGGCTGAGTATCTGGGCCGCCTCATCCCGTTCGCGGACCTGTCGGCGGTTCTCCGCAAGGTTCAGGCGACGATTCTCCTGATAAAGAACCATTCTTTGAACCAGCCGACCGATCATCGGCACGAGCGCGGAGGAACTCCACCCAGCGAGGGTCACAAGGACATCGCAATCCGTTGCACAACATTCCGAGAGCTCACGGTCGTGGATCGCCGGCACAACCAACAGGATTGGTTCGGTATGCCCCCCTGACCGCGCTCCACGCACGAACGAAAGGAGCTCTGGGCTTGTGCCGTTCTCATCCTGTGAATCGACGTCGCAGATAACTATGCAATCGAAGCTCTGCTCCCGAAGAGCCGTCAGTGCTTCCCCAATGGACGACACCCAACGGAAGCGAGGCTCGGCGCAGCCGGCACGATCGAGATGCATCGTTAGATGCATCCAGTCCGGCTCCGTGCTATCCAGGCAGAGTAGCCTTAACGCACGAGGCAGCGAACCAGCGGCAGTTCCAAATGTCCTGTTCGATTCCATCCCTGGTAATCACTGTTTGATATGAGCAACTTCCATGCAATCGCCGGCCGTGAGTCCTCGAGGCTAGTCTTCCCCCACGATCGGGCCCTCTAGAGTGATGGGCTCTGAAGGTTCTGGTGTATAAGGAGTTACATTAGAGGGTGTCAAGTCGAACCGCTCAAAGCCAGGCCATGAAACTCTCGACCGTGATCGTCTTGACAACCCGAAGAATACGTATATACTCAAGGCCATGAATGAACTTTAGTTCACTATCTGGTTCGGTTTCCACTGGTCTTCATTGACCAGTGGAATAACAATACAGCTAGAGCAATGGAGACTGCTCTGCTCGTTTTCCTTCGGATTTGTCTCGGATTTCCCGATACGGCGGGGGGTTTACCCGCATCCAAGGAAGGATTGATCGGCGCGTGACCCGCAATCACGGCTGCCGGTCCAGACCCAGTCACCCGACAGACGAAAGGATTCACCATGTTGGTTCTCAGCCGCAAATTAGGAGAGAAGATTGTCATTGGCGAAGGTGTGACCGTGTCGGTCATGAGAGTACAGGGGAACCGCGTCCAGTTGGGGATTCAAGCTCCCCCAGATATTCGGATCCATCGCAGTGAAGTGCGAGATCGATGTGACGCGACATCTGCTGCTTCTCAGTCCTCCTGCGAGTTCTGGATATGATGAAGCGGCCGGGCCAAGCCGTACAGTCGCTCCAGCGCATGATCTTGGGAATGCTCTCGTGCAGCGTTCTCGCGGTCGGTTCGTGTTTGTGGATGGCCGGATGCTCGGAAGCGCCGGAATCGTCCGCGGTATCGTCTTCGAGTGCCGCTCGCATGGGTGAAGGAGCCGCTACGTCATCATCCGTCGATACGCCGGTTACAAAGCCATCCCCCGTTGAATCATATCGCACGATCGGCCTTGCTGGGACGGCTTATTATGAATCGAGCCCGGCACAGGGGCGCCCCCCTGACGGTGAATTGCCCGCCGGTACGACTGTGAAACTGCTGGAAGAATCAGGCTCGTATTCTCTGGTGACTTGGGAAGGTCGCCGTGCCTGGGTCGCAGTTGATGCGCTTCGATCGCGAGATCCCCAACCGCGGAAAGTGCATAAGATCCCCATGCACTGAATCGCGCAGCTCTTGTCGGCCAAATATCGAAACTCTCCACGCGGTCGATAAGCCGACACAGGCGCTATAAAACGTTGGCTTTCCCGGGAATTCCGTGTTATCCGCGCTCACAAAATCGGAATCGCTCGCCGGTGATCGTCCCAATGCGTCCTGATCGCGATTATACTGAGGGACATTCTGGACGTGGTGAATCGTCCGTTCGTCTGACCTTAGCTGCACTCTTCCCAGCAGAACATCGCGCATATGCATCCCAAGACCGGATCACGCTCCGCATCTTCCTCCAAATCCCAACCGAATTGGAACGACCTGCTGAATTCGTTTCGTGCCGAGCGCGATGAAATCGCCCTTGGCGGCGGTGTAAAAGCGATCGCACGGCAGCACGAAAAGAAACGGCTCACCGCGCGGCAGCGCATCGAAGAGTTGATCGACCCGGGGACATCGTTCTTTGAGATAGGTCGCTGGGCAGCCTGGGGGATGTATTCCGATTGGGGTCCGGCTCCAGCGGCCAGCGTGATCTGCGGCATTGGCCGCGTGTCGGGCCGGACCTTCATGATCATCGCCAACGATGCCACCGTGAAGGCGGGGTCGTTCTTTCCGATGACGACGAAGAAAGTGCTGCGGGCGCAGCGTGTCGCCATGATCAATCGCCTGCCGTTGATTTACTTAGTCGATTCGGCCGGCGTGATGCTGCCTCTGCAGGACGAAGTTTTTCCCGACGAAGACGATTTCGGACGTATCTTCCGCAATAATTCCGTGCTCTCGGCAATGGGGGTGCCGCAGATCGCCGCGATCATGGGAAACTGTGTCGCTGGCGGAGGTTACTTACCCGTGTTGTGCGACAAGCTGGTGATGACCGAAGGATCGGGGCTATATCTCGCGGGGCCGGCGCTGGTGAAAAGCGCCATCGGCCAGGATGTCTCGCACGAAGAACTCGGCGGGGCAAAGATGCACGCCGAGACGAGCGGGACGATCGACTTCCGCGAGCCGGATGATAATGCCTGCATCGCGCGGCTTCGCAAACTTGCTGCCGCGCTTCCGGCTGACAGCCGCGCCCCGCAGTTTACTGTTGCCGAATCGACGCTCCCGCTCAAGCAGCCGAACGACGTTTACGGGATTTTTCCGACGCCAGGGCAGCAGAATTACGAAGCACGCGATTTACTCGCCTGTGTCGTCGACTCTGGCAGTTTTCAGGAATACAAAGCGGAATACGGCCGCACGATGATCTGCGGCTATGCGCGCATTGGTGGATACAACGTCGGCGTCGTCGCGAATCAGCATCACCCGGAAAAGACCGCGAAGGAAGGGCTGCAGTTCGGCGGCGTGATTTATCACGACGGAGCCGACAAGACGGCGCGGTTCATCATGGACTGCAACCAGACCTGGACGCCGCTGGTCTTTCTGCAAGACGTGTACGGTTTCATGGTGGGGCGCGATTCGGAGCAGGCGGGAATCATCCGCGCCGGCGCGAAGCTCGTCAACGCCATCTCGAACAGCCGAGTGCCGAAGATCACAGTCATCGTCGGCGGCAGTTTCGGAGCGGGAAATTACGCGATGTGCGGTAAAGCGTTCGACCCGCGGTTCATCTTCGCCTGGCCAACCGCTCAGTATGCCGTGATGGGATCGAACCAAGCCGCCTCGACGCTGCTCGATGTGAACATCGCCGCGATCAAGCGGTCCGGACGGATACCCGATGCGTCGGAGCTCGAGGAATTGCGGAGCAAAGTCAAAGCATCGTACGACGAGCAGGCCGACATTCGTTACGCGGCTGCGCGAGGCTGGGTAGATGAGATCATCGAGCCGGCCAACACACGAGATGCCTTAATTACCGCGCTCGAAATTTCGACCCGCCACGCGGATGAGGAACCGTTTCGCACGGGAGTGTTGCAGGTGTGATTGCGGGAGTGAGCGCCGTCAGCTTAGTAGTTGATGGCGCGATATCCCGCTCGGCGATCACGGCCTGTTGGCCCGAAGAAGTAATTCACGCGGGCCCCGACAGTATAATCGAAGGCCTTGTCGTCCCCCGAGCGGAGCGGTGCGGAGGCCCCGACCGATACGTTCCAGTTGTCGGCGATCTGTGCTGTCGCTCCGCCCGTGATGTTCAGAGTATCGACGTGCCCCGCCTGGTCGACGACAGTGACGTTGTCGAAAGAGACGGAATCGGCGTCCTGAAGGTTCGTGTTGTAATGCAACTCCACAAACGGAGCGAATCCTTGCAGCCAGCCGGTCGATTCATTCGGGTGAATCAGCCAGTAGCCGAGTTGGGTATCGATTGCGAGTTGAGCAGGATCATTCAAGGAACCTGCTTGCGTGAAAATGGTGCCTCCCAGGTTGGTATTCGCCAGGAGAGAGACCGGATTCCCTTGCGTGTCGAAGCTCCCCTGCACCCAAAGCTGCCCGAACGTGCGGTCAGTAGGAGTCCAGAGGAGGGCCGCAAAGGGCTTCAGAACGACCGCGTTATTCTCAATCCGCAGCACTTCGTCGCCGTTGGCATAGGCATGCACGTCATCGGCCGTCGGCAGGCTGATTCCCAGTCCTGACGAAAGATTCCAGACATCGCCTCGGACCAGCAGCACCTTGGGAACAATCTGCACGTTGCCGAACTCACTCCCGATCGCCTCGGTCCCATTGTCCTCGATGTGACTGTCGAGAGTCGTGGCGAAGGGAACGCGCACTTCGAGCGAGGAATTTCCGGAGAAGAAGGTTTTTTCCATTCCCAAAGCGACTCGTTGGATGTTGATACCCGAGGGGCTGAGCGGCGCATTGTTGAGATAGTCATAGTTGAAGATGAAACGGTCGCGCGGGAGCGGGTTGTTGTCGGTTGAGACTTTCTGACGGCCGACAAGTCCGCCGTCGATGGGGTTTGGAGCGAACACGAAGACATCGGGGATGGCATCGGTGAAGAGGTCGTACGTGAGGAAGACATTGAATTCGACCGGGTTGAGGCCGCCGCCTCCGGTCTTGATCGCATAGCTCCCTGTCTGGTTGAATACGGCGAAATGATTCGGAGGTGTGTGGAGCGGACTACCGTTTACCCCACCTGTAAAGCCCGGCTTCTCGGCGATGGGAATTGTCGTTCCATCAACAGCGGCGCCGTCAACCGTACCCACGAGATCGGTGAACTGGAAAACAGACCAAACAATAGATCCGTGCCAGGCCATGTTTAAGAACGATGGATCGTTAAAGTCGGGTGAGATGGTCGAATCCCCATCGTTTCCAAAGAATGTAAGTTCGGACATCGGAAGGGGGCTGATATATAGAAAATCTGATATCGACCCGTCGGGCATTGAAGGAACACCCGGAGCATTCATGCTGAAGCGAGGTGTCCGCGGAAAGTCGCCGAACATGTTCGGCGAGAAGAGTGCGCGGTCCCATTGAGTAGAATGACTGCCGCTCGTCTCAAACAGGAGTTCATTCAGCGACGCCCCGGTTTCGATCGGCACGGCGCGGATGGGGTCATCGGCGAGTGCGATTCCCTGAACCATGGCCGGAAGTCCCAGTCCTAATGCGCAGTTCCTCATCCATCGCTGAATTGTCTTTGCGCCGGTTCGCATGGCATCATCCCTGTTTTGCGGAGTTCGCAAGGCACGTCTCGTCATGCCAGCTGCATGAAGTGAATCTGTCCGCTTCGGCCCGAGCTTCTGGAGAAAGAAGGCAGACCACCCGGTGCGGCCCGGCTCCGGATGATCCGCCTTGAACGGACACAGAAGATAATTTCGGCAGTTGTTCCCTGAGCTGATAATCAGATAGTGATAATAATTTATTACTAGTAATAAGGCCGTATCTGTTACCCGGAAAATCTTCACAGGACGGGCCACTCATCGTGTCGGTTCGGCCAAAATTCTCTCCAGGGAGCCGAGCGACTCGGTCAGTTATTGAAACCGTAAGTCATTGAATACAAATGCTTTTTGATTTTTGACTGTTTGGGGTGGAGAAACAGATCCTGTTCGAGATTTGATGCGGACACCGGCTGTCCTGCGAGAGGCCACTCGGGAAGGCTTTTTTCCCATCGATCGGTCTAATCGCATTTACTGAACTTGACTACAGATAAGTTGTTAGTACAGTATCCGCATTCCTATACCATTGGGGGCAGTCGAGGGACGCCTGTTGGACGCTGAAACCGCCATCCGGAAATTTCAGAAGGAATTGAACGCTGGGGCCGGAGCCTTGGTGGTGTTGGGAATCGTATCGCGCGTCGGTCGTCCGATGTACGGCTACGAGATCGGCAAACATCTGGAAGAATTGTCCGAGAGCGCGCTGCTCATGCACCAGGGGGCGCTCTATCCTGTGCTGCGGTCCTTGCAGAAAAACGGACTGCTGGGCAGCGAGGTTGAACCGTCGGTGAGCGGCCCGCCGCGCCGGTACTACCAAATCACCAAACTCGGGCAGCAGGTGCTCGTCGAGTGGTTATCGGTGTGGAAACGAACGAAGTGCTTCGTGGATTCGATTGTGGAGGAAGTCGGTGGAGTCAACTCTTCCCGCGCCGCATCCGGTGATTCAGCGCTACCTGACGGATCTACTGACCGAACTTCAAGCGGTCGGCAGCCCGGCCGTCGACGAGGCGCTCGCCGACGCTCGTGAGTTCTTGGCGAGCGAGTGGCAGTCCCTACGCCGCAGGGAGCCGGATTGCCCGTCGGACGTGTTGTATAACCATTTTGTTCGCAAATTCGGCTCTCCCTCTGCCGTGGCGGCCGGCTACATCGAGGTCGATATGCAACCCTCGAAGACCAAAGCTTCACTCCCGCGCTGGTTAAGCATGCATCTGTGGGGGATTTCCGCGACGCTTGGCGCATTGGGCATCGCAGTTATGGGGACATATGCATGGCGGGTCCGCGCCGGTGAAATTTCAACCCCGGTCGCGAGTCTCCCCTACGTCACGGAAACGCAGTCAATTCAGAAACCTGTCAATAAGACGATGTGGGCCGAGCGCGTCGTGCATTTTCGTCACGGGTTGGGAGTAGGAGATGCCTGGCTTGATCCGAAAGGGGCAATCGGAAAGCCCGACTGCGACAACTGCCGCGCACATCCCGAAACGATTGTTTCCTTGGGAATCGGTGGGGAGTTGATCGTCGATTTCGGCGAAAATGCCTTCCACGATGGTGATGGCGACGACTTGACGATTTTTGAAGTCGGGTTTGTTGAGCCGGTCCGTGTCGCAGTCAGCGAGAATGGGAAAACGTGGTTCGAGATCGGTACGGGACAAACACGGGTGAACAATTTCGATCTCGCCGAGCACGGCCTCTCGGGACGAAACTTTCGTCAAGTGAAGCTGACGGATGGCGGAGGGAGTGCGAAATCGTGGCGAGCTGGGACTCCCGGCGTCGACATTGACGCGGTGGGAGTCAGGTATGTTCTTCCCGCAAAATGACGTTGTCGGGAAACCCCGCGCTGATCACTGCACACGCGATCCGGGACTCTCAATAAGCAACAGTTTCGGCACGGCACTCATCTGCCGAACTGGTTTCCACCGGCCTCTGAACTCCTCGCCGACGCATCCAAACGAAGTAGCCGCCCAGCGGAGCGGTGAGAATGAGCCAGAGCGGAATCAGAATTATCGACACCACAAGCCCATCGGTCTCGTACTTCCAGGCGCGGAGACCACAGAAATCAAGCACGAAGTTGCTGGACTTATTCCGAATATCCAACGCCGTAAACCAGGGGTTCAGCTCGTTGGTGGGATCATGCCGAGCCAGTTGAACCTGCAATCCCTCCCGGCTCCAGGCAATTGCCCGGTAATGTTCCCCGGAAATCTGTTCCAGTTTGTGCATTTGTGGACCGGCCAGGAAGGTCTCCCAAGCCAACCAGCCGAATGCGGTTACCAGGAAGATCAGCAAAACGATATGTTTCGTTCGGCAGAAAGTTTTGAGTTTTAACATCAGTTCACCTCCCGATAGAAACGACGGGGAATTCCTCCAATTTTACTTGGCTCTTCACTGCTATTCGATGTGCCTGCGGGATTCTTGCAAGATTTTCCGGCAGGGGACGAATCGCTGGGTAAGGGGTGTGGCCGAAACCGGTCTGTTTTTCACGTCGGAGCGCGCCGTGTCGGTGTACTTGACCCCCCTCCCCGCGCTAAAATACACTGCGGGCTTGGTTTGCGACGGCCTTTTTCGCGGGCGGCTGGCCGGGGGCCAGGGGGCAGGGAACTTCTTTGAAAGCGATTATCAGCGACATCCACGGCAATCTCGAGGCCCTGGAAGCCACGCTGGCCGACATCAAGCAGCAGGGAATCACCGAGATTTACTGCCTGGGGGATATTGTTGGCTACGGTCCCAACCCGCGCGAGTGCATCGACCGGGTCATGGATTGTCGAGTCTGCCTGTTGGGTAATCATGACCAAGGGGCGTTGTTCGATCCCGAGGGGTTTAACGCCGGTGCGGAACGGGCCATCTTCTGGACTCGCCGAATGCTGGAATCGGGTGATCCAAAAGGGAACGAACGACGTTGGGAGTTCCTGGGAGAGCTGCCGCGGATGCACCGCGAGCCGAATTTCCTGTTTGTGCATGGTTCGGCCCGCAACCCGCTCAACGAATATGTTTTTCCCGAGGACATTTACAACCAGCGGAAGATGGAACGGATCTTTGGTCTGGTCGACAAATACTGTTTTCAGGGACACACACACATCCCAGGAGTCTTTACCGAAGACCTGACATTCGTCGCTCCGGAAGAAACAAATTTTGAATACACGCTTGGAAGCCAGAAGGTTTTGGTGAATGTGGGCTCCGTGGGGCAACCGCGCAACGGCGACAATCGGGCTTCGTATGTCATTCTCGAAAATGGTCCTGGAGGAAACGGCGCGGCGGGGACGGCGGAACCAGCGGGACACGCTGCCGACGGAAAACCACCGATCATTCGTTTCCGCCGAGTCGCCTACGATTTTGAAAAAACCGCGGCCAAAATTTATGAAATCCCGGACCTCGATAACTTCCTGGGAGATCGGCTGCGCGACGGCCGCTAGTCCTGCCTCAAATTTCTCCAGCCGTCCCGTTGAAAAAAGACGTGCGATTTTGACAAGGAAGTAGACCGAGCCACTCGCGGCGAATTCCCCTTGTCGAACGACTTCTGCGAAAGCGACTGATTCTTTCATGCAACAGCAGCGCAATCTGATTCTGTTTATCGTGCTTTCGATGGCCGTCCTTTTCGGCTGGCCGATCATCGCGCAAAAACTGGGCCTGTTACCCCCACCGCGCCCCAAGGCAAAGGCCAACGTCGCGAAAGTCGACGACAAAGCCAAAGCAGACGAAGCAGCGGGAAAACCCGCCACAGGCGAAGATGCAAAGCCGGGTGATCAACCCAAAGATGGAGCAGGGGGGGGCGAAGCAAAGGGTGGCGCGCCGGGAGAAGACAAGAAATCAGACGCTGAGAATGTGGTTCAGGCTCCCGCGAAGGAGCGACCCGTCTTTCCCCGCCAGACGGTTACACTCGGATCGCTCGACATGAGGTCGCCGTTCTTCTTGAGTGTCGAGCTGACCTCTCAGGGGGCGTCAGTCGAGAACATCCAATTGAACGACGACCGCTACCGTGACCTTGAGAACCCCAAGGACCAACTCAAGGTCGTCGGCAACGTTTCTCATCGCGCCGCGAACAAAGAGCCGGCACTGCGCACCTTCGAGACGCACATCCCCGAGTTCGACCGCGAACTGTCAAAGGACGGTAAGACCAGCGCCGACGTCGATTGGGAACTTGTCGAGACGACCGCCGACCCGGAAAATCCGGCGGTGAAAACCGGCGCGACCTTCCGTTACCAGTCGCTCGACGGCAGTTTGGTCGTACTCAAGCACTTCACGGTTCATAAGAGCGATAAGCACGAGCCGGCGGAATTGGCCGCCGCCCGCGAGAATGATCCCGCCCCGTACAAGCTGCAAATGCGTCTGGAATTCCAGAACAAGTCGCAGAAGCAAACATCCCTGAGTTATCTCCTGCAGGGGCCTGTCGGGCTTCCGCTGGAGAATGAAATCAGCACTCGTAAGTTCCGCGACCTGAAGATGGCGTTCATCCAGGATGACGGCAGCATCAAGCCCAATTACCTCAGTGCCGACGGCCTCAGCCGCGAATACGTCAAAGCCCAGCAGAACAACGATCCCAAATTGATCGACGAATGGAAGCGGCCGATCAAGTTTCTCGGCATCGATGTGCAATACTTCACGGCGCTGATCTTCCCGGGCGGCGACCAGCTGAAATCTCCCACCACCGAAGCTGCTCGCCCGGTTCTGCTCGGCACCCCCTCCAGCGAAGGTTTCGGCACGCGGATGGCGTGGTTTTTCATGCCGTGGAAGCAGGTCAACAGCAAGCTGGATCTCACGGTGGAGTTGGAGTCCAAACCGATCGAACTCGCCGCAGGGGCACAGCCGGTCGAGCACACGTACGATCTTTATGCCGGTCCGAAAATCCCAACTCTACTCACCGCCCTGGAGGCGGAGAGCGCGCTCGACTTCGGCTGGTTCGGCAAGATCAGCCAGGGGATGCTCTGGATCATGCGGCACCTGCACGACCTGGGAATTCCCTACGGTCTGGCAGTCGTCTGCCTGACGATTCTGGTGCGTGGTTGTATGGTGCCGTTGTCGTTGAAGCAGGCCGCCGGTGCCAAGCGGATGAAAGAGCTGCAGCCCAAGCTCGCGGAGCTGAAGAAGAAGTACGAAAACGACCGCGAGAAATTCGCCCGGGCGCAAATGGAGCTGTTCCAGCAGCACAATTACAACCCGCTTTCCGGGTGTTTGCCGGTCTTCATTCAGTTGCCGGTCTTCATGGGACTGTACCAGGCGCTCAACAGTTCGGTCGATTTGCGAATGGCACCGTTTCTGTGGTTCGGTAACCTGGCGGCTCCGGACAAGTTGTTTACCCTTCCAATTCAACTGCCGATCATCGCACAGTTCTTCAATTTGCTTCCGTTGATCACCGTCTCGCTGTTCGTCGTGCAGCAGAAGATGTTCATGCCGCCGCCGACCGATGAGCAGCAGGCGATGCAATACAAGATGATGAACTACATGATGGTCTTCATGGGGGCGATGTTCTATCACGTTCCCGCGGGGCTGTGTGTTTACTTTATCGCATCAAGCCTGTGGGGAATGGCGGAACGCAAGCTGCTCGATCTTCGCAGCAAGAGCCAGCCGGCCACAACTCCCCCGCCCGAGCAAAGCTCCGGTGGAAAAGGACCGGGAGGGGGGCCGACCAAGCCCTCCGGCCCAGCTCCAGAAAGGCGTTCTGGACTGGCAGCCGGGATCTGGAAGAAGCTGCTCGAGACTGCCGACGCGGCCGGTTCTCAAACCGCCGTGTCCGACCGCCGCGACACCAGTGAACCGACCAACGGTAAAAAGAAAGACCGCAAATCGCGTCGTTGACTCTCCATGAAGAGAGCCGCATCAGTGAGGTCGAGTGGCACGCCCAGAGTCCAGGATGGACGTTGTGGAAGCAGTGACCACATCCTTCCTCGCATCAGGTCATATCACACAAGCCGCGAAGTCCAGTAACCGGTATGCCGTACATGGTCTGATTCCCGGACATCTCGCGCGATGCCGACTCCGTCGCAGAATTGCGAACTTGGCGCGCGAGCACTGGCACTCGCACCGTGAATCGGTCAGGATGTCCCCTTTGGATGATCACCTGGGATTCCGCCGACTGGACGGTTGCTGATGCTGTTTCACACTTGGACGTTCCTGCTGTTCTTCATCGTCGTTTATGCGGGTTACATCGCGCTCCGCAAGACACGTTTCTGGCTGCACTGGCTGCTTGTGGCGTCGTATGTGTTCTACGGCTGGTGGAATCCGCTGTACCTGACGCTGATCGTTTACTCGACACTGCTCGATTACGTTCTGGTGATCCTCATGGATCGCAGCCGTAATAAAAAATTGTGGATCGTGGTTAGCCTCGTCAGCAACCTCGGGCTGCTTGGTTTCTTCAAGTATGCTGGGTTCTTCACTGAAAACTTCAACCGCCTGCTCGCATTCGCGGGGGTGGAGTATGCTTTACCCGCGCCAGATCTGCTGTTGCCGGTCGGCATTTCGTTCTTCACGTTCCAATCGATGAGCTACACCATCGATTTCTATCGGGGAGAAGTTCACCGGGAGCGGAGCCTGCTTCGATTTGCGGTCTTTGTGTCGCTCTTTCCGCAGCTTGTGGCCGGGCCGATCGAACGGGCCCGGGAACTGCTCCCGCAATTGAATCAGTTCCCGAAAATCACCGCGAAGGACTGTGCCGACGGCTTGTCGTTGTTCGTCGTCGGACTGTTCAAGAAGCTTGCTTTGGCCGACTATCTGGCGATGTATGTCGATGACGTTTACTCCAGCCCGGGCAGCTACAACTCCTCGGCCTTGTTGCTGGCGACGTTTGCCTTCGCTTGGCAAATCTACTTTGACTTCAGCGGCTATACCGACATGGCCCGCGGCATCGGGCTGACAATGGGCATTCGACTGATGCAGAACTTCAACAATCCGTACGTGGCGACGGGATTGGGGGACTTCTGGTCGCGGTGGCATATCAGCCTTTCGACCTGGTTTCGCGATTATGTCTACATCCCGCTTGGGGGAAACCGCCGAGGGGACTGGAGTATGTACCGCAACCTGTTTCTGACGATGGTAATCTCGGGGCTGTGGCATGGCGCCGCGTGGACCTTCGTGGTTTGGGGTGCGTTGCACGCGGTGGGAGTCATGCTCACGCGGAGAGCCGAGCGGTCGTTGTGGTATCTGGAACTTGTTCCGCGATTCGTGAAGCAGTTGCTCGTCTTCGGTTTCGTCTGTTTCGCATGGATCTTCTTCCGGGCGGCGAATTTGGACGATGCCTGGCTGATTGTGACGCGATTAGTGACCACTTCCTGGTCGGACTCCTCATTCCCTCTGTTGGCGTTGTTGCTCGTCGGAAGCATCTGGGCGTACCAGTTCGTGTACGAATCGCGCCTGCGGGGGCTGCTGGAGTGGTTGCCGCTGCGCGTTATTTTGGTGACGGGCATGCTGATGTACCTGTTCTCCGTTCCTGGAACGGGGAGTGAAGCGTTCATTTATTTTCAGTTTTGAACCGCGATTGCCAGACACGGGACGCTACGACCGATTAACGGACCTCGATAACGAAGACCCGAACGTGAACAAGATTCCCGAACTCACTTCCAAGCCTCCGGGTACGGCTGAGGCCGACCTGCCGGTCCTGCGACTCTCGAACGCCGTTCGTCTCTCGGTGCGCGAATGGGTCGTCGTGATTGTGGCAGTGGTGCTGTTTCTGGTTGCCGCACCGATCGTCTGGTCGAAGGTGGAGCCGTTCACGCTTTCCGCGGACTATCGCATCCCCTTTGCGAACAGCGAAGACTATTGGCTGTATCACCGGCTGGTGCAAAGTTCCGTCGAGGAAAATCGCGTGATGCTCATCGGCGATTCCGTGATCTGGGGAGAATACGTGGCCGACGATGAGTCGTTGTCGCATTACTTGAACCAGCAGTCCGGCACCAATGACTTCGTGAACGGCGGCGTCAGCGCCACGCATCCGCTCGCCTTGCAGGGGCTCGTTCGCGACTACGCGCGCGAAATCAGCGGCCGGCCGGTGATCCTGCACTGCAATCTGCTCTGGATGAGTTCGCCGGAACGCGACCTGCAAATCGACAGCGAGGTGACGTTCAACCATCCCCGTCTGGCCCCTCAGTTCTTCCCGCAGATCCCCGCTTACAAGGCGCCGTTCAACGAACGGCTGGGAATCGTCATCAACCGCTATTCGGCCTATCGCGACTGCATGGCGCATCTCAGCATCACGCATTGGAATTCGCAGAACCTTTACGACTGGTCGCTCGAACATCCCTACGACAATCCGTTCACGCAGCCTCCCCCTGAAGAGGAACGGCTGCGGCACGATCAGCTTTCATGGACGGCGCGCGGCATCCCACCTCAGGATTTTCCCTGGGTCGAAATGGAGACCTCGCTGCAGTGGCGGGCCTTTCGCGAGACGGTTGAACTGCTGCGGCGGCGCGGAAACAAGTTATTCGTCATCGTCGGCCCGTTCAACGAGCATCTGCTCACCGACGAAAGCCGGGAGCGTTACCGCCAACGGAAGCAGGCCGTCCAAAAATGGCTGGAAGAGCAGGAACTCCCGTTCATTGTTCATCAGACGTTGCCGTCCGACGAATACGCCGACGCCAGCCACCCGCTTCCAGAGGGCTACCGGCGAATGGCGGAAGAGATTGCCGCCGATAAGAAGTTCCAGCAATGGCGACAGTCCCGCTGATGAGCGGTTGCAACACCAAGAACGTTTTTCATTTCGACGATCTTGAGGTGGCCGGGGCAAAGGCTTTGCATTCCCCGGTGAATTCTCGGGTGCTGGGTGACAGATCCGCAGGGTAGCCCAGCTTGGCGCTTCTCCCTAGTTGAGTGGCACAGCCACAAGAGG
>CAZVJA010000033.1:0-4512 GCA_964626885.1 uncultured Planctomycetaceae bacterium
TCCGTCCGTGGGCTTCTCTATGCGCGATTCATTTTTTGAATGACACATCAGCGCCTTTGCACTGCCGCGACCATTTCAGCCGCGAACTGGCCGGCACGCTCGATGGCGGCGTTCACGTCGTTGTCTCCCGGCTTCTTGCCGCTGACCCCTTCCAGCAGCCGGACCATAGCCGAGCCAACAATGACTCCATCCGCCAAGCCGCGAAGCGAATCGACCTGATCCGTTCGGCTGATGCCGAACCCAACGGCCAGAGGGAGGTTGGTCTTTGTGCGGAGTTCCCGCAGTTGCGCCTTGAGTTCTTCAGGAAGCTCTTGTCGCACTCCGGTCGTCCCGGCAACCGAGATGCAATAGACAAATCCGCTCGCCGCCTTGAGAATCTTTTCCGCGCGGTTGGCGGGAGTTGTGGGGGAGACGAGTTGAATCAGATCGAGTCCTTGTTTTCTGGCAGCTTCGGCAACTTCGCCTGCCTCGTCGCCGGGAAGGTCGGGAATGATCAACCCCGCGAATCCCGAGTCATGAGCACGTTTGAAAAAACCGGCCACGCCGTTGCGAAAGACGAGCGCGTAAGAAACCATCGCCACCAGCGGAGGGAGTTTTTCAGTCTTGAGTGATGCGATGCCCGTGAAGATGTCGTTGACGTGCAACCCGTTCCCCAACGCGCGGGTGTATGATGCCTGAATCACCGGGCCGTCAGCGATCGGATCACTGTAGGGGAATCCGACCTCGATCAGATCAACGCCGCGCCGGCCAATCTCGCGGATCAACTCCAGCGTCGTCTCGATACTCGGATCACCGGCCGTCACAAACGGCATGAAAGCCATCCGTCCGGCGGATTTGATTTCGGCGAAGGTTTTCGCGATGGTCGTGCTCAAGTGAGGTATGTCCTGGACTCAAACGAATCCTGAATGAATGGAAGAGATTACCGCGGAGTTCGCAGAGAACGCGGAGAATGAAAGATGAACAAGCGACTGAAGGTGCAAACTGACGATTGCAAACCGGGTTTTATATCGTGCCTATCCCTCTTCCTCCCCTTGACTTCTTCTCCGCGAACTTTGCGTCCTCTGCGGTTAAAAGTTTATGACAATTGACTCAGATTTCCCGTCCGAGCAGTCGCGCGACTTCGTGAACATCTTTGTCCCCGCGTCCCGACAGGCAGATCACGACCACGTCATCGCGGCTGCGAAGTCCCGCTGTCTTGAGAGCCTGTGCCACAGCGTGTGAACTCTCCAGCGCGGGGAGAATTCCTTCGAGCGTGGCCAGTTTTTGAAATCCGTCGAGCGCTTCGTTATCGGTGATGGCAACGTATTCAACGCGGCCGGTGTCCTTCCAATAGCTATGTTCCGGGCCGACTCCGGGGTAATCGAGCCCGGCTGAGATCGAGTGCACATCCATGGTCTGTCCGTCGGGGTCTTGCAGCACGTAGCTGTAGCTGCCGTGCAACACCCCCTTCGTACCGTAAGAAAGCGTGCTGGCGTGCTCACCGGGCGTGCTTCCTCGACCACCGGCTTCAACGCCGACCAGTCGGACTTCCCGATCGTCAACAAACGGATGGAACATACCGGCGGAATTCGACCCTCCCCCAACGCAGGCGATCACTTCGTCCGGCAGACGGCCAACCGTTTCGAGACATTGTTGACGGGTCTCACGGCCGATGACTGATTGAAAATCGCGGACGATCATGGGAAAGGGGTGCGGTCCGACGACAGAGCCGAGGATGTAATGCGTGTTGGCCACCGACGCCATCCAGTCTCGCATCGCCTCGTTGATGGCGTCGCGGAGCGTCTTAGAACCGGTCGTGACGGGCCGCACTTCAGCCCCCATTGTTCGCATATTGAAGACATTCAGCTTCTGTCGACGGATGTCTTCTTCTCCCATATAGACGACGCACTGCAATCCGAAGCGGGCACAGGCGGTGGCTGTCGCGACGCCGTGCTGCCCGGCGCCTGTCTCGGCGATGACCCGTTTCTTGCCCATTCGCAGCGTGAGCAGAGCCTGGCCGATGGTGTTGTTGATCTTGTGCGCGCCGGTGTGATTGAGATCTTCCCGTTTGAGATAGATTCGCGCCCCGCCGCAATGCTCAGTCAGCCGTTCAGCGAAATAAAGGGGATTCGGACGGCCGACAAATGTGCGGAGCAGATGCGACAACTCGGCCTGAAATGCCTGATCAGCCTTGGCTTTTTCGTATTCTTGGGCCAATTCCTCGAGAGCGTGCATCAGGGTCTCGGGGACGAACCGCCTGCCGAATTCGCCGAAGCGGCCCGCACTGTCCGGGACTTGCGAGGTGGCCCTGGAATGTTGGATGGGATCAGCGATCCCCCCGGAAGTGGAAGAACTCTGCGTCATGAAAACCGCCTTAACAAGTCTGTCGGAGGGCCCGAAGGCCGGAAACTCCATTATTTGGATGGGGGGAAGGAGGGTCAATGGAGCGACGCAAGACCGGTAGCCCTCGTGAAAATCAGCCTGGCAATGGCCGAATGTTGAGTGCATTACGCATCGGAGTTGGTAAATTGGAAGAATGCTGGTTGAGGGTCGAGTGCCACCCCTCTGGGCCGAAGGAGCATCTCGATCATCACCCGATTTGCGGGTCGTGCGGCCGTTCACGGTGTCGCGGGTCGAAATTTCCTGGAGTAGTGCATGCCGGTCAAAGTGCGATGTTCAGGCTGCAGCAAAGTGCTGAACGCTCCCGATAAGGCCCGGGGAAAGGCCATCCGTTGCCCCGACTGCCAGACAGTGGTTCGCGTCCCCGCTCAGAAAAAGGCGATGGCCGAGAGAGCCGCGGTTCCGCCTCCGCCGAGCAGCTCGTCGATCATTGCGAACCTGGATTTGCAGAAATACGAGGAGACCGAGCACCGCATCTGTCCGCGCTGCGGCGCGGACGTTTCTCCGGAAGATATTGAATGCCCGAAGTGCGAGGTCATGCTCGATTCGGGACAATTGAGCGAGAAAAAGAAGAAAGCCCGCGCCCGCAAAGGACCGGACCCGGCGATCTATTTCAAGACGCTGTTCATCGATGCCTGGCGGTTCCTGATGGACCACAAGGCGATCGCCTTTCGGACGAGTGCGTATTCCGTTCTCTTTTCAGGAATCGCGCTGGGCTGCCTGGTGGTCTTGTTGTGGTGCAGCCGGCTCCCCCCTAAAACATTTTGGGGGTTCTGTGCCTTCGTCGTGCTGATGATTCCTCCCGGTTGGGCGTGGTACTTGAACACGGTCACCATCACCGCGGCATTGGAGAATAAGAAGAAACTGCCGAAGAAGATTCGGTTCGATTTCTTCCTCTGTTCCGCGCTGGGGATCAAGGTCATCGCGTGGACGCTGGCGATGGGGATTCCGATGCACGCGGTGGCGCTGGTATTTCTAGCGCTCAAAATGCCGATCTGGGCGGCTTCGTTTTCGCTGTTCGGTTTGCTGTTCGCCCTCTTGGTATTTCCGGTTGCGATGGTCCACATGTCGATGGTGGTGACGACGCCGGCGTGGAAATTCTGGGTGATGGACCGCGAGTTCTTTCGGACGATTTTGCCGTCGCTGTATTGGGTCTTCTTCTTCGTGATGACCATGCTGCCGGGCCTCGCGGTCGCGGGAACGGCCGTCTTCTTGCGCGGAGACAACGTACGGGAACTTGCTCAAACTCTTGATCGAAACACCAGGATTGCGGTTGCGGTCGAACTGGTCAATGAAGCCGCCGCATCCAAGAACAGGACAACCAAGCTCCCTGATGAAATTGTTCATCTCTCTAATGAGCAACCCGCCAATCCGGAGTGGTCGGTGATTATCATCCCGAGCATCTGCTGGATTTGCGCCAGCGCGCTATTCGGATTCGCCTCGGTATTCAACATGCGATCGAACGGGCTGTTCGCGGTCTACTTCCGCCATCGGCTCGATCTGATCACGATGGTCGAAGAGATCAAGTACGTTCCGAAGCAGGTGAAGGACGAAGAAGATGAGCAGAAGTCCGGTTTAACCTGGGCCAAATTAGCGATTGGCATAGCCATCGCGATAGCATTTGGGACGTCAGCCGGTGCTGTATACGGAATGGTCTCGGACGCCGGACTGCTACTGGGTTTGCTTTCGGGAATCTACTGGTCCGTCGTCGTTATCACGGTCATCGGACGTTTCATGCTACTTGGGGCGGCGTTCCAAGAGAGCACTCTTTGGGGAATGGCGTGTTTCTGGCTTCCGTTCGCCGATATTGCATTTACGATTGTTCATTGGAATGAATCAAAATGGGGATTTGCCCTGCAGATGTTTGGGGTGGTTCTTGTCTTCTTTGTTTTTATCATTGCCATAATGACTGGTTTTGCTTTTGGTATACTCAGCGGGTTGGGAGAGGCTGAAAAGGCAGCTAATTTAGTCACATCCGCAATTTCTATGTTGTGCTGACATGGCGAGGCCAACACGAACTGATCGCGGAGACGGCTCTGTCCCCAATGCCCTAACGTGATATAGTTTAATCAATGGCAGCTCAAACAGTCATTCTCAATGAATTCCTCGATCCACTCGGCCGGTGTTTGACGG
>CAZVJA010000033.1:4612-34626 GCA_964626885.1 uncultured Planctomycetaceae bacterium
CGGCCGGTGTTTGACGGTCGATGTTGCCCGGCGGATGATGGCAATGCGCGCCTCGCCGACCGCGCAAGCGAGGATTGACGAACTGGCGGCTAAATCGACCGCGGGGACACTCACTCGCGATGAGCAGACGGAATACGAGACGTACGTGTCGGCCGGCAACTTCATCGCCGTGTTGCAATCCAAGGCCCGAAAAATGCTTCAGGAGCAGGGAGCGCCTTGATTGACGACACCCTGCGGACTCAGATTCGTCAGCGTGCCGGTAATCGTTGTGAGTATTGCCAACTCCACCAGGATCACGATCCGTTCTATCGCTTTCCGGTCGATCACGTCATCGCCACGCAGCATCGCGGTGGAACAACTCTCGACAACCTGGCTTTGAGTTGCTTCCGTTGCAACTGCCATAAGGGGCCGAATATCGCCAGCATTGACCCTGTCACCGGGACGATGACGCGGCATTTCATCCTCGACGCGATCGCTGGGCGGAGCATTTTGCATGGCAGGGGGCTATTCTGACGGGACGCACTCCAGTCGGTCGAGCCACTGTCGAATTGCTGGCGATCAATCATCCGGACTACATCCTGCTCCGGGAAGCCCTCATGGATGAAGGAGTCTTTCCTCCGGTGTTGTAGTTCTTGGTAGGGATTCTCGATGTGACGTGCGGCAGGTTGACGTGGCATCGGAATCGGCTAGAATCGATTACATCAGCCGCTCATCCCGCCTGCAGCATTCCGCGGGTGAACCGAGTGGAAACCGCCCATGAGACCGTGCCGTGCGGCGCGTGTTGTCCCGGGGCGGTTCGGTTCCCCTTGAGGCTTGTCTCCCTCGCGGTTCAAACTTCCACCCCTGTTCGCTGGCTAAAGAAGCTTACATTCTCTGGGCAGGGGCCGGCGGTCGGCAGACATCCCTCGCGGCGTCACGCGGAGCGATTCCGATGGTGAAATCGAAAGACCTGTTCGACGACAGTACGATGAGCTTCGGTGAGCACCTCGAAGCACTCCGCGTGCACATCTGGAAAGCTCTGCTCGGTCTGATTCTCACCGTCGCGGTCTCTCTGTACTTCGGCGACTACCTGGTGGCCCTCATCCGGGAGCCGATCGATGCGGCCCTGCAACGGCACGGCGTTGCGGCGGAGGGAACGGAAGAGTTGAAAGGGTTCAACTTCTGGCAATCGGTCCAGGCGTGGTTCTCCGGCAGCAAAGCTGCCACCGAGGATTCCCCGGAAGGAACGAAGAAAACGGAATCGGCCTCGGCCGCCGCAGTTCCGGAAACGCACGACGACAAGACGATCCTCGTGCAAATCCAACCTTCGGTTCTGGTCGGCGTGCTGCATGCCCATGACCCGGAACATTTCCCGGAACCAATTGCGAAAGAAGACGAGCAGCCGGTATCGATTCCGATCGCCGCTCGGGAGTTCCGCGAGTTCCGCCAGACCACGCTCGACCTGCACCGCCCCATTACACTGAACGTGCAAGAGGCCTTCATGATGTACATGAAGGTGGCGCTCGTGGGAGGGCTGGTGATCGGCAGCCCTTGGATCTTCTATCAGCTCTGGCTGTTCGTGGCGGCGGGGCTGTACCCGCACGAACGCCGCTACGTCTATTTTTATCTCCCGGTAAGCGTGGGACTGTTTCTTGGCGGCGTGATGTTTTGCTTCTACTTCGCTATGCCGGTCGTGCTCGATTTCTTTCTGGGATTCAACCGAACGCTGGGACTGACGGCACAGCTGCGGATGTCGGAATGGGTCAGCTTCGCGATCATGCTCCCGTTGATGTTCGGGATCAGCTTTCAGCTGCCGATTGTGATGCTGTTCCTGGAGAGGATTTCGCTGGTGAGCGTCGAGACGTTCCGGTCACAGCGGCGGATCGCGATTTTGACGATCTCCATCGTGGCGATGATCCTCACGCCGACCCCCGACCCGACGACCATGATGGCGATGTTCATTCCCCTGGTTGCCCTGTACGAATTGGGAATTGTGATGTGCAGCTGGAATGCCTCCAAAGGGCCGTTCGAAGGCCGCCAGCCGGCGTGACGCCCCATTTCCCTTACCGCTAGCCCTTATCATTCCGCGGTTTGTGACGGGCAATTTGACCCGCACACGATTTGCGGCCTAGAATTACTTATCGGTTCGACGCGCGGCATTTCCTGTTGTCGAACAACACCGGTCTGGTATATTTCGCTCCTCGCGAAACGCCCCTGAGCCGTCAACCTCTCATCTGGGGTTAACCCTCCGCGGGCACTCGGGAGAATTCATCGGAAGAAAGGGAATCGCGCGATATATCGAACGAGGGAGGTGGCATGAAACCTGTCGTTGCCGATGCTGATGCTCTCAGGCGACTGTTCGCCGCCACAACCGAGCAGACGTTTGAGGTGCAGTTGGGGGTCGCGGACCCGCCGCTGATCGACTATCTCGTCAACCTGCTCGTGCGATTCGTGCGGATGGATGCGATTTTTTCGATTCGCGACACGGTCGGCCGCCGCCTCGAGGAAGTTGCGGAGATGCTCCTGGAAGCGGAGAACCGCCTCGCCCAGCCGCGGCGGGAGATTTATCGCCACATCGGCGACTTCACGCTGTTCTGGTCCGGCGTTTATCCGGAGGCATTGTCGCGGCTGCGCAGCCCCGACGGCCGCGATCATCTCATCGACTACTTTGAACAGGGGAAGCGTTCGTATTATATTGCCAGCACGTACGACGAAGAGCCGTATCTGACTGAAGCAGCCGTGCTGCGTCGACTCAGCGAGGATTTTGAGTTGTGCACGTTCGGATTGAACAGCGTGCGCCGCGTCTGGGAAGAATCGGCCGACGCCGTGGTTTCGCCCCCCTGGCATCCGGAACAGAACTGAATCGTGCACTCGTCCCTGCAATGCGCGCGGTGCGGACTGGATCATCCCATCGACCAACCGCAGAATCTCTGTCGGCAGTGCGCAAAGCCGCTTCTGGCCCGGTATGATCTCGACGCGCTGAAGTCGCGATTCACTCCTGAGTCGGTTCGGCGGCGAACCACACGTTCGATGTGGCGATTCCACGAAGTCCTGCCGGTCGATCGCGTGGAGGACGCCGTCTCGCTGGGAGAAGGTTGTACGCCGCTCATCAAGTGTACCCCGCGCGGACCGATGACCCGCTATGAACGGTTGTTCGTCAAAGATGAGTCGTTCAACCCGACGGGGAGTTTCAAAGCGCGGGGGATGTCGGCCGCGGTGACTCGGGCGGCGGCATTGGGGGTCAACGTCGCGGCCTTGCCGTCGGCAGGCAACGCCGCCGGTGCGCTTGCGCATTACGCGGCCCGCGCGGGGATGAAGTGCTTTCTCTTCATGCCGCAAGATACTCCGCCGGCGAATATCTGCGAATCGGTTCTGGCCGGTGCGCAGGTGTCGCTGGTGAACGGGCTCATCAGTGATTGCGGACGCCTCGTCCGGCAAGGCTGCGAGCGATTCGGCTGGTTCGATCTCTCGACACTGAAGGAACCATTCCGGATCGAAGGCAAAAAGACAATGGGTTACGAATTGCCGTTCGATCTGGCGGCGGCCTTCAACCAAGAGAAGCTTACTCTCCCGGATGTGATCGTCTATCCGACCGGCGGGGGGACGGGTTTGATCGGCATGTGGAAGGCGTTTGACGAGATGGAGCGTCTGGGATGGATCGGTTCACAACGTCCACGAATGGTGGTGGTGCAAGCTGCGGGCTGTGCTCCGATCGTTCGCGCGTTCGAGGCCGGTAGCGAATTCGCCGAACCATTTCCCGATGCATCAACCGTGGCTGCGGGATTGCGCGTCCCGGCGGCGGTCGGCGATTTTCTGATGATCGACGCCCTGAGGAACAGCCGGGGGACGGCAGTCACCGTCACCGATGAGGAAATTCTTGAAGGAGTCCGAGAACTGACGGAACTCCAGGGGCTCCAGGTGTGCCCAGAAGGAGCGGCAACCTGGAAGGGGGTTCAGAAACTGGCCGAGGCAGGCTGGCTGGACCCGCGAGAAACCATAGTGTTGTTCAACACGGGAACCGGGTTAAAGTATAATCATCTCTTCCCGGCAGGTGCATTACCGGTTCTCGATCATCACGATCCGCGATGTCTGGAGCAATTGCAAAATGCTTCAACGCAAACGGCTTCCAGGCCAGCGACGCTCCCCGATTCCCGATGAAGATCGCTACGCGCTGGCGACCGCGGCCGGAGGGGTCGCGGTGTGGGACTGGGATCTCGCGACGAACGATTTGTTCGTCGACCCCGTGCTGCGGTCGATGCTGGGATACGAGGACAATTCCGTTCCGGATCGCATCGTCGACTGGGCTCGGCTGGTGCATCCGGAGGATCGGGACAGATTGCTGAAGGATGCACAGACCTGTCTGGTTCCGCCGTCGAAGCGTTTCGAATGCGAACATCGGATGCTTGCACGTTCCGGAAACGTGCGGTGGTTCTTGACGCGAGGCTCGGCTATCTATGACCAGAATGGGAAGGCGATTCGGGTGTTGGGGACAACAACCGACGTTACCGAGCGGAAGTTGGCCCAATTGGCATTGCGGGAGAGCGATGCTCGGTTTCTTCAGTTAGCGGAGAATATTCCGCAAATTTTCTGGCTGATGTCGGCCGATATGCAGCGGCTGCTGTATATCAGCCCGGCCTATGAAGAAATCACCGGCAGAACCTGCGATGCCCTCTACAGCGATTCCCGTGAGTGGATGGCGGCTGTTCATCCGGAAGACCGCCCCGGCATTTTTAAGGCCTATGAAGAGCGGCAATCCGGCAAGCGTACCGGCCGAACGGAGGTTGAATACCGCTATGTGCGCCCGGACGGCTCGATTCGCTGGATGCATGCCACGATTTTTCCCGTGCTCGACGACTCCAGCGGGCCGTATCGCATCTCTGGAGTCGCGCACGATGTCACCGAGCGAAAACATCACGAGGAACTGCTTCGCCGTTCTGGAGAGGAACTGGCGCTTGAGGTCGAGCGGCAGACGATGGAGCTGACTGCCGCGGTTCGCCGACTCGAACAGGAAATCGCCGAACGGGCCCGCGCCGAAGAAGCGCTGCGTCACAGCGAGTTCCGTTTCCGCCGGCTGTTTGAATCCAACATCATCGGCGCGATGATTGCAGACGTGCATGGACACATCGTCGAAGCGAATGAGGAACTGTTGAAGATGATCGGCTATTCGAAGGCCGATCTGCCTTTACGTTGGGACAAACTGACTCCGCCCGAGTGGAGTGCAATCGACGAAGGTAAGGCGCGGCAAATCATCAAAGAGGGGGTTGCGACACCGTATGAGAAGGAATACTTCCGCAAGGATGGCACGCGAGTTCCGATTTACCTGGGTGCAGCCTTACTCGACAGCAATGCCGGCACCTGCATTGCGTTCGTTGTGGACCAGACGGAGAGTAAACAGGCCGAGAGGCAGCTGCGCGACAGCGAATCCCGATTCCGCCGGCTGTTCGAATCAAACATTATTGGGGCGATGATTTGTGACATTCACGGTGAGATTCTCCATGTCAATGACGCGATCCTTAAGATCATCGGATACTCGCCGGAAGATCTCCCTTTGCGTTGGGACAAAATGACTCCACCGGAGTGGCGCTACACCGATGAGCGGGCTCTGGAGCAGTTGGCACAGAATGGAATCGCGCCTCCTTGGGAGAAGGAGTATATCCGCAAAGACGGCAGCCGCGTTCCAATTCTTCTCGGTGTCGCAATGTTGTCCGGCGCTGAATGCATCGCATTCGTCCTCGATTTAACCGATCTGAAACAAGCCCAGGCGGAAATTCAGGGCCTGAACGCTCATCTCGAGCATGCTTCGCGTCTCAGCATGATGGGTGAGACCGTTGCGGCTCTTGCACACGAAGTGCATCAGCCCCTGGCGGCGATGGCTAACTACGCAAACGGGACAATCCGACGTCTTCAACAGCGTGAAGCTACTGTCGAGGAGATCACGAAACGCCTGTCTGAAATCGCCACGGAATCGATGCGAGCTGCTGATGTGTTGCGCCGCGTGCGCCAGTTTCTTCAGCTCCGCGAGCCGAAATACGAGCTGGCCAGCATCAACACGATCGTGCAGGATGCGTTGAAGCTGGTTCGCCTGGACCGCGAGGCACATCAGGTCGAAATCGTTTTCAAACCAAAACTCGACCTGCCGCTGTTTTCGATGGATTCAATCCAGATGACACAAGTTACCCTGAACCTTGTGCTCAACGGGATTCAATCGATGACTGGGATTAGTGATCGTGACCGCAGAGTCACGATTGAAACGGCGTTGCGCGACGGTGGATTCGTAGAAGTCTCGGTGACCGACACGGGTCATGGTGTGCCGGCCGAGGTGCAGTCTCGGATCTTCGAGCAGTTTTTCACCACAAAACCTGATGGCTTAGGGATGGGCTTGTCGATCAGCCGTTCGATTGTCGAGGCCCACGGCGGTCGTCTCTGGTGCGAAACCGGAAAATCGGGAAACACTGTTTTCCGGTATTCGCTTCCCGCACGTCGAAAACAGCTAGAAAGTGCGCCGGATGAGGAAGGTGACGCCACGCAAGTGGCGAACATCGGGCGGCAGTCCCGGCGACGTTAACTGGCATTCTGGGAACAGAGGGGTCACAAGATTACGCACGAGCGAACCGCCAGCGTTCGATCTGCTCGGCGATTTCTTCGGTAATTCTTTCGAGGGCGCCGGCAGCCAACAGGCTGATCTCAACCTGGTACAGCGGCTTCGCGTAGTCCTCTCTGCGGGGAAGATAGCTCGCCCGCGACCCGTTCGCGACAGTTGTAAATATCAGCGGAACACCGGGAAATCGACGCCGCAGCTCTGCCTGTAATTCGTGATAGGGTTCTCCTTCGAGAACAATCCAAAACCCGTCTCCAAGTTGGCGAACATCAATGCGGTATGGATATTTGTCCGGAGGCAAAGGCTTGATCCGTTCGATATACCTCCGCTGCCGTTCGACCATCGCCCGCATCCGTCGCGCTTCATCGGCATGTCCTTCCGAACTGGCAAGATTCTCCGCGTCGATCCGACGAGATAATTCCACCGTCGCCTCCGCCAGCGTGGAAAGCTCGTCTCGATACTCAAGCCACAACTCGCGAGATTGCCGCCGAAATATCTCTGTCTCGCGGCGCCGGCCATCGGGTTGCGGTCGAAATTCCCATTCGCCGATGGTCGCGCCGGAAATGACCGGCCCCACGTAATGCTGATCGGTTCCCGCGGACGGCATTGATTCGAGCGCGCTGAGAGCCGCGAAACCGACCTGTCGGCCATTCCGGTCCGCCACCGCGACGTCCCCCACGAAGCCGTCTCTGGGACCGACATCGCCGCACGGAGCCAACAGGAATATGCACGGAGAGCCGGTCTGCCGTTCAACGATGTCCCGCAGTGCACCGACGTAATCGGGACTGATGAGCGTATTGTCCCAGGCGAGGGTCGTGGGATGACAAGGGTAGTTGACGACGGTCGCAATCGTCTCGCGACTCGATTCGTTCGAGATGCGAACCACTCCCAATGGATATCCCGCCGCATCCGCGTGCGGATCATCGGGGTTGAAACCACAGACATATATTTCGCGTTGTGAATCGCGATAGTCGCGGTTCCGGCCCATCGCGCAGACGGTCTCCGCATACGTCAAGACGGCCGGTTGCCTCGATTGAACGGCGGTACGAGTTGCCGATGCGAGTTGTTCCGGCAGTGCATCGAGATACGGGCCAATGAATTCGCCGCCGGGAAGATCTCCCCGTGCCCGAACCAGATGGCCCCCCGCATGGGTGTGTGAAAACGCGATCGTCAGTTGATGCGTGTCAATTTCCGCGATTTTGCAGACCGACTTCAGAAGTTCGTCCATGTCGTCGGGACGGAGCAGGCAGTGATCGACCGCGACGAAGATCTGTCGATTGGCGGGATCGGCGGCAGTCGGCTCCAGGACCAGTGCCGTGGCGGTCAACGGCCGATGAATACCCGTGGCCCGGTCTTGCTTGGCTGCCCCCCACATCCGGTGATAGACGCCGATGGGAGGGGTAATATCGACTCGCCCCACACCAGCCAGGCACCTCGACGTCGGAGTGCGGACGACTGCGGTGCTCATGAGGAGGTTTCTCCCACGTTCAAGAGACATCGAAGCGAGCGGCGATCGGCATGCGGCGACCACTGCCGAACGCGCGTTGAGAGAGCTTGATCCCCGGCGGCATTTGGCGTCGCTTGAATTCGTTGCGATCGACGCGCGCCGCCACCCACCGAACAGTTTCGGCGGGGAACTTACTGCTCAATGTTGCGATGGAGGCTTCCCCTTCGATCAACCCCTCGAGGATCGGGTCGAGCAACTCATACGGCGGGAGCACGTCCTGGTCGAACTGGTTGGGAGCGAGTTCCGCACTGGGGGCTTTCTTGATCGTACTGACCGGGATCACTTCCCGCTGCTCGACGACTTCGTTGATATACCGCGCCAGAGCGTACACGTCGCGTTTGAACACATCGCACAAGACGGCGAACCCGCCGACCATGTCGCCGTACAAGGTGCAATATCCGACCGCCAACTCGCTTTTGTTCCCCGTCGAGAGGGCCAACCAGCCATGCTGATTGCTGCGAATCATCACGATGGCGCCGCGAATGCGCGCCTGAAGGTTCTGATCAGCCAATCCCCCCGGCTCGACGCGCAAGTCGTCACCGACGATCGGCGTCTTTTCGTAGGCGCGGTGAACCTCATCAATCGGAACCGCCTGATGATCGATGCCCAGGTTTTCAGCGAGCCGCCGCGCATCGCTGACACTATGCTCGCTGCTGTACCGGCTGGGCATCAATAACCCATGCACATGCTCGGGTCCGACGGCACGCGCGGCGATATAGCAGGTCACGGCGCTGTCGATACCGCCCGAAAGGCCGAACACACAGTCCTTGAAACCGGTCTTGCGCATGTAGTCGCGCAATCCAAGAACCAGGGCGTCCAACAGGTACGACTCGCGCGGCACTTTCGATTCCGCCAGCGGTGCGTAGCTTGCCCCCAGATCGAACAATCCGCATTCAGGTGCAAAACCCGGAAGTTGCAGAACCTTTTGCCCGACTGCGTTGACGACAAGACTGTGTCCGTCGAAAACAAGATCATCGTTCCCGCCAAGTTGGTTCACAAACAAGAAGGGGAGTTTATGGCGGGCGACGTGTCGCGCGATGATCTGAGTCCTGCGCTCCGGTTTGGCGAGTTCGAACGGACTTGCGGAGAGATTGATGAGCACTTCCGCTCCCTGCGCGACTAACTCCGCCACCGGATCAGGTTGCGACAACGGCCCGAGGTGATAGAACGTCTGACGTTCTCCCCACCAGGCATCCTCGCAAATATGGACGCCCAGCTTTCGACCGCGAAAGATGATCGGCTCAACGCGCTCCGCCGGGCGAAAGTAACGACGCTCGTCGAAGACGTCGTAATTGGGCAGGAGAGATTTGTGGATGGTCGCCCGAACGGTGCCTCCTTCGAGCAGGCTCGCGGCATTCGCGACACGGTCGGTCGAAAGCCCCTTGTGCGTGGGGTGACCGAGAATGAGAGCCGGGCTGTCAATCAGGGACCGGGCCAGGTCATCGACGGCGGCGTCGCAGGCGGAGACAAATCCTTCCCGCAACAATAAATCTTTGGGAGGATATCCGCTGATCACAAGTTCGGAGGCGATCACCAACTCTGCGCCGGCGGACTTGGCTTCTTCGACGGCCGAGCGAATCAACTCAGTGTTTCCCCTGAGATCTCCGACCGTCGGATTCAATTGGGCAAGAGCAATCTTCACGCTGCCAGACTCCACGAGCAGTTCAACCGCGTATTGGAGGAAAGTTACGAAGAAAACCATCCTCCCGGGAAAGGCCTCCACCACGCTCACGATCGATACGAAAACTGTCGTGTGGTTTCCCCTCGTAACCAGTATCTCCCGTTCCATCTGGGTCAGCAATGATGGACATTGCTGGAAGGTGAGGAGTTTTCCCGGCGGGAATCGTCACGAGGTGCAATTCCGGCAAAGACCGGCTCTCGCGGACAACCGGCAAACTCCGTCGTGAATCGGTTTTTGGCGTGTTTTCCCCCAGTATCTCCGATATGGGTTTCCAGAGAGAGATCTAAACCGCCCACCGACTTGGTGGAAATCACTCCCCAATTCAGGAGTGAATGCCGTGGGGCCGCGGCACCGGCCGTCGATCCGCTGATGGCGTTTTTTTGAACTGGGCTCTGCCGCATGCTGCCAAACTCCAATTCCCCGACCGAACCGGAATCAGATGGCCGGCCGATCATCAGCCGTAGCTCGATTCTGATTTTGAGCGGCGCGCTGATCGGCATGGCAACCGGCTGGTGGACTCGGCCAACGATTGAATTCCCGGTCTTCATCGCCGGCGTCGTGGGACTGGCGATTTACATCGGAATCGGATTCGCCATGCAACGGCGGAAGGAACAGGCCGAGCGAGCCCGCATTCGGACCGCGCGCGTGCTCGAGACCCGGATGCACCGCCATATTTCTCATGCACACGACCCGTTCCGACAGCGGCCCCACCATCTTCGACACCGCAATTCCGATCAGCAATACGTGACGGTCGTCACGTCCGGAAACGAACGCCGGCCACGGTAATTCGCCGCAGGCTTTTCAAGGCTGCCGCCGGCAGCGACAATGATGCCGATGTTCGTGGCTGAGTTCATGCGATCGATCGGCGGATATCGAACGCCAGTCATAGAATTCCGTCGGAAAGCATTCCGTACCGTCGGCGATCCATCCCGACCGAAGTGGGAAGTCTCAAATCACAAACATGCTTGATAAGGATCGCATTCCGATGAATCTCTGCAACCGTGTTTGCACACGATGGCGGCTCGTGATGACGACCAGCGTCGCGCTCTTAGTCGTTTCTCATGGCGTCGGAAGGCTGCCTTCGCCGGCTCTCTCCGCGCCGACGAAAGAGCCGATGCCGAAACAGGCGGCCTCATCCACGGCAAAGAATGCTTCTCCGGTGCTGGTTGCTGTGAACGGCCACCCAATTACCGAAGAGAATCTGGAATTCCTCAAGCTGACGGTGCAACTCGAGAATCAAAAAAGCGACGAAACCCAAAAGATTCTGCTCGAACAGCTGGTCGATCGCGAACTGGTGCGGGAATTTCTGGAATCTCGAAAGGCCGAAGCCGACAAACGTCAACTGGACGATCAGGTCGGCCGTATTCACCGCCTGATCCGTCGCCAGGGGAAAGAACCCAGCGATGTCCTGTCGAAGCTGGGGTACGGCGAAGATCGTCTCCGCGAGGAACTTGCGCTCGGCTTGGCATGGCAGGTTCATCTGCGACGGATGGTGACAACGACGCAGATCGAAGAATATTTCACGCAGCATCGCGAGCAACTCGATGGCACCGAACTGCGCGCCAGCCAAATCCTCATCAAGCTCTCACCCGAGGCCACGGAGGCTGAAGCCAAGAAAGCCTCGGAAGACCTCAGCCGAATTCGTGAGCAGATCGTCGCAAAGCAAATGGCCTTCGCTGACGCCGCCCGCGAGCATTCGCAAGCTCCGAGTCGGGAAGTCGGCGGCGACCTTGGGTTCTTTCCGTTTCGGGGACGGATGCCGGTCGAGTTCACTCAGGTGGCGTTCGGATTGAAGGCGGGGGAAATCAGCCAGCCGTTCCGGACACGATTCGGCGTTCATCTCTGCACCGTCACCGAGAGAAAGCCGGGGCAATTGAGCCTGGAAGATGCCCGACCGGAAATCCTGCAGCGGCTTTCCAACGAGATTTGGAAGCAAGTCGTCGCCGAGCGACGAAGCCAAGCCAAGATTGAGTGGAGCGAGAAAGCTCCACGTTGACCGGCTGATTTCAGGCTCAACTTCTGGTCCGAAAGCCGTTTTCCCTGCCGCCGTTCCTCGGGAAGAATTCCTCCCCCAGTCCCCTCGCCTGTCTGTAGCCGGCTGGCTGCTGCCGCGAGGAATCCACGTGTCGACCCTGATTCTTCCTGATTTCCGCAGTCTGCCTGGCTGGCTGCTTCGAGTGCGGAGTTGGCGAAATTCAAGGTATTTTCGGAATATTCGCTACAGAAGGTGCGTTGATCGCCGAAATATTCTTTTAGAAGACGGAATTCGGCTTGCAGACAAACTTTCCGTCTAGGCGCTCGTAGACTTCCGTGGTACGACGCCGAATAATGAATCGACACGTCTAATTTGACCGATTCCTGTCTTCGGACGTCGGACCGACGCCTCAAATCAGCAGTTCCTATCGACCGGGGCGTCGACCAACCGCAATCCATAGTGGCACTTAAATTGCCACAGGTGAATTTGCCCGCACGGGGTCTGTGCCTGTGTTGGGGGAATTTCGTGCGCGGAGTCCCGAGATGTCGATGATGTTGCCCGGAAAATTGACTGCCGAATCGCAGGCTGCGGCCCCTTGGTTGCGGCACTATCCCGCTTGCGTACCGGCCCAGCTAGACTACCCGGCGATTCCCGCCTGGGGGTTTCTGGAAAGATCCGCGCGCAACCACCCCGACAGAACTGCTTGCATTTATTACAAGCAACGTCTCAACTACCGAGAACTTTCGGCCGAGGCCCGACGCGTCGCGGAAACGCTGCAGCGGCTTGGAGTCCGTCCGGGGGACCGGGTTGGGATTTTGCTTCCCAATACTCCGGAATTCCTCGCAGCACTCAACGGAACCTGGATGGCAGGCGGGATCGCCGTCGCGATCAGCCCGCTGATGGTCGCCGAGGAAGTTTCCGATCTGCTCGAACTGACTGAATGCCGGATCATCATCAGCCTCGACGTGCTGGCCCCGACCGTGCTGCAAGGCAAGTTTCGGCCAGATCATGTCCTGCTGACGACTCTGCAAGATCGCCTGCCGGCCTGGCAGCGAATTCCGTATGCCATTGCCCGCATGAAAAAGATCGGATGGCGGGCACCCGCTGACGGTCCGAAGCGATCCTGGCTGGCACACGAAACCGAAAACTGCACTGGCAACTTCGAACCGATAGAACCGGCGACTCTCGACGAACCGGCGTTCATCCTGGCGACAGGCGGAACGACCGGGTGCCCGAAGGCCGTAACATTGAGTCATCGCAACCTGGTTGCCAACGCTCATCAGATCCATCACTGGGCGGGAGCGGCGATGGCCCGAGACTCGATTCTCGCGGTCGTTCCGTTCTTCCACAGTTACGGACTGTCGACCTGTGCAATGAGCGGGATGGCCATGGCGGCCACGATGATCATGCATCATCGATTTGTGCCGAAGATCGTGCACAAGCTGATCGAAACGCACGAGCCGACGGTCTTCCCGGCTGTCCCGGCGATGCTCGTGGCCCTCAATGAAATGCTGAAGGCCCAACCGGTGCGGTATCGTGCCCTGCGATATTGCATTTCGGGAGGAGCCCCGCTCGACCCGACCGTCGGCGACGAATTTGCGTCGTTGACCGGCGCGACGGTTGTCGAGGGTTTCGGACTGTCGGAGGCCAGCCCGGTAACGCACTCTGGACCTCTCGACGGCACCGCGCGTCACGGAACAATCGGACTGCCGCTCCCGGACACGATGGTTCGCATCGTCGATGTGGAAACCGGGCGGGTCACGCTGCCGCACGGCGAAGTCGGCGAGCTGATCGTCAAAGGACCGCAGGTGATGCTCGGCTATTGGAAGAATCCCGAGGCGACGAGCCAAACGATTCGGGACGGCTGGCTGTTCACTGGCGATATGGCGACCTGCGATCAGGACGGTTTTTTCCGCATTGTCGATCGCAAGAAGGATCTGATCATCACCTCGGGCTTCAACGTGTATCCCACCGACGTGGAGCAGGTTCTACGACGTTGCCCGGGAGTGCAGGATCTGGCGATTGTCGGCGTGCCGAACCGCGAACGGGGCGAATTGGTCAAAGCCGTCGTCGTGCCGGCGAACGGCGAAGCGTTCAGTCGCGAAGTCTTCGAGGCATTTGCAAAGGAACATTTGGCGAAGCACAAGCGGCCGCTGTTGATTGAGATTATCGAGGGGGATCTTCCTAGGAACTTCCTCGGCAAGGTGTACCGTAGAAAGCTGCGCAGCGGAAGCAACGCCAACGATCTTCCGTCCGAAATGGAGAATAACAAAACCGCGGCCGACCCGGCTGCATAACCCAGCAGGCTTAAACGCCCGGGAGAGCAAACCGCAAATACGAACAAGCGAACAAGAACGTTTCGATCGAGCGGTAACAAAAGTACGAGCAATGGAGCAGGCCGCGAGGCGGCCGGTAACAGGTTGAGTGGAATGTCTGACTTAAGAACGGGAAAAGCAGGACGGCGTTTGAAGATGATCGCGGCGGCTTTGCTGCCAGTGGTCGCGTTCGTCGTCGTCGTCAATCTCGAGTCCCCGCCGGCGGCGACTCCGGCGGCCTCGGTTGAGATTGCGCATACTCCCCCGGCAATGTCCATTCCCGCACCACCGGTCGAGCCGATTCCGACGCATGCCTCGCAGACTGTCGCTCCGGCAACCCTGACACGCAAAGTTGAGAGCGAACCCGCTGGCGATTCAACCTTGCTGCTGGCAACCGCGGTCGCTCCGGCACCCGTCACGCAACCAACGATTTCCGACGCCGCCCGCGAGCGGCTCCTGGCGCTCGACCATGGACGTAAGGCCCTGCAGCGGAACATTCAGCTGCTGGAAGCGGGCTGCCGGACCTTCCGGGCTTTCCCGCACTACTCCGCGAACTTCACTCGACAGGAGCGGGTTGCGGGGGAGTTGTGTCCCCTTGAAGAAATCGAGATGAAGGTTCGTCATGAACCGTTCAGCGTCTTCATGCATTGGCTCTCGGTCGACGTGGGACGTCAGTTGCTGTTCGTTGACGGAACAAACGACGGGCGGATGCTGGTCCGCCTGGGTGGGTGGAAAGGTCGGGTATTGCCGACCCTCAACATCGACCCGCTGGGTGAAGACGCGCGCGAACGATCGCGTTACCCCATCAGCCGCGCGGGCATTCTGGCATTGGCCGAATTGATGTTGGAGCACCGCCGCGCGGATCTGATGCGCAACGTGAGCCTGCGCTGTGATTATGCCGAAAACCGCGAGCTCAACGGCCGCAATTGCTATTATTTCTGCTTCGAGTTCGAAGCTCCCGAGGAATCGGACGTCTACCGTAAGAGCGTCCAATACATCGACAGCGTCTGGCATGTGCCGGTCTGTGTGCAGAACTACACCTGGCCGGACAATCGCGGTCAAGAAAACGCGGTATCTCTCGACGACGACACGCTCATCGAGTATTACAGCTACTCGGAGATCGACACCGGACTGCGGCTGAGCGACGTGGACTTCGATCGCGAGAATCCCGACTACCGATTCCGGTAGTTTCTTCCGCGCGGGGCCCGTCGAGCGATCCGCGGGGCGGAATTGCCGCCAGGAGGGGGGACATGCCCGAAGCCGTCATTGTCGCGGGAGTACGGACGCCGTTCGCAAAAGCAGGAGGACCGCTCGGTCACGTGACCACTCCCGAGCTCGGCCGTCTTGCCGTGCGCGAATTGTTCGAGCGGCTCGATTTTGATCCGATCGTCGTCGATGAGCTGATCGCCGGGAACGTTGCAACCCCTTCCGGGGCGGCGAACCCGGCCCGGGTGATCGCATTGCGAGCCGGGATACCTCGCAAGAGTGTCGCCCACACGGTCAGCCGTAACTGCGCCAGCGGCATGGAGGCGCTCACCGAGTCCTTCGACCGCATCCGAGCAGGGCAGGCTCGCTGCATTGTCGCCCTGGGGGTCGATTCCATGAGCAATATCCCCGTGCTCTGGAAGAAAACGCTCGCGGAGAAATTCTGGAACCTGACGCAGGCCAGGTCTCCACTCAAAAAGCTGGCGGCGTTGTCAAAAATCCGCCCGAAGGATCTTGCTCCGGAAATCGGCATTCAACTGGGGCTCACCGATCCGGTCTCCGGCATGATGATGGGAGACACGGCGGAGAAGCTGGCGCGGGAGTATCACATCACGCGTGAGGAACAGGATGCCTTTGCGCTCCGCAGCCATCAGCGCGCGGTGGAGGCTTGGAAGGAAGGTCGGCTCGCCAACGAGGTGATGACCGTCTACCCGGAGCCCAAATCACAACCGGTGAGTCAGGATGTCGGTCCGCGGGACGGGCAGACTCTCGAAGCACTGGCGAAGCTTAAGCCCTATTTCGACCGCCGTTGGGGAACCGTGACGGTCGGGAATTCTTGCCAGATTACCGACGGCGCGGTGGCAATGCTCATCATGGAAAGCGGCTTTGCCAAGTCGATGGGCATTGCGCCGCTGGGGACGATTCGCAGTTATGCATACTCGGGGTGCGATCCCTCCCGCATGGGGCTCGGTCCGGTCTATTCGTCCTACAGCGCACTCAAATCGTGCGGGTTACGTCTCGCCGACATGGAACTGATCGAGTTGAACGAAGCTTTCGCGGCTCAGGTGCTGGCTTGCCTGCGAGCTTTCGAGGAGCCCAAGCGGGCTTGCCTCAACGGGGATTCCACGAGCATTCTGGGCGCTGTGGACCAGGATAAGCTCAATGTGAACGGCGGCGCGATCGCTCTGGGACATCCCGTGGGAGCCAGCGGCGCGAGAATCGTCCTGACACTCCTGAATGAACTCAGCCGACGAAACCAGCGCATCGGCTTGGCGACCATGTGCGTCGGCGGCGGACAAGGGGGAGCGATTATTGTCGAACGTAACTCCTCTGCGGCATGATTCGCACGGGCGCAACTCGCCATGCGAACCTATCGGATTCATTGGATTACTCATCGAATACTTTTCTTGGAACTGACGGGAGTGCACGATGCCTCTCCTCTGGCATGCCTCGGAGCCGGTCAACGGCATTCTGCGGGTCGAAATCAATCGGCATGATAAGTCTGTCAACACCTTTTCGCGGCAGGCGCTGGAAGAACTCGACGCGCTGATCGCGCGCATTCGCGGCGATTCGGGAATTCGCGGCGTGGTGTTCCAAAGCGGCAAGACGGGCAACTTCATCGCCGGTGCCGATATCGACGAGTTCCGCGAGATCAGCGAAACGTCGAACATTGATGTCTCGAAAACGGCGCGCGAGGCATCGCAATACGGCCAGCGTGTCCTGCAGTCGCTCGAAGATTTGAAGATTCCCACATTAGCGATGGTCTCGGGTTCCTGTGTCGGCGGCGGGCTCGAGTTCATTCTCGCCTGCAAGTATCGCATCGCCGATGATGATCGGAAAACCGTGATTGGCGTGCCGGAAGTGAAGATCGGGCTGATTCCCGGTTGGGGAGGAACCGTCCGGCTGACTCGTCTGCTCGGATTAAGCGGGGCGCTGCCGCTGATTCTTTCCGGCAGCATGATCAACGGACGGCAAGCCCGTTCGAAGGGGCTTGTGCACGACGTCGTACCCCGCGAAGCGTTCGATTTCGTCGCCGAGAAAATCATGAGCACCGGCGGAGCCGGGCTGGAACCGCGGCGTGGAGCATGGTGGCTCCGTTCTCTCGAGAAAACAAAATTCGGCCGCAAATTCATCCTGAATAAGGCGGAGAAACAGGTTCTCTCGAAGACGCACGGGCATTATCCCGCCCCAGGTCTGGCGATCGAAACCTTACGAATCGGCGTGGATGAAGGAAACGAGGCGCAATTCGCGGCAGAGTCGGCGGCGATTGGAAAACTCGCCGGGCATGCCGTGACGGGCGAGCTAATGCGGCTCTTCTTCGTCAGCGAGGCAGCGAAGAAGCTCCCGGAATCGGTCGCGTCGCAGGGAGTCGAAGCGAAGGGAGACACCATCAAGCAAGCTGCCGTCATCGGCGCCGGGGCGATGGGAGCCGGCATCGCACTCCTACTGGCGCGCCGCGGCGTGTGGACGCGATTGAAGGATCTCAATCCCGAGTTCGTCTCGCGGGGAATGCAGACCATCCGCAAGCTGGTGCATTCGGACCTCAAACGAAAGAAGATCACCCCCATCGAGGCGACTGACACACTCGATCACCTCAGTCCCGCCACCGATTATCGCGGCCTGAAGCACGCCGACGTCGTCATTGAGGCGATCGTGGAAGATCTCGGTATCAAGCATAAGATGTTCCAGGAACTCGTCCCGGCCATCGGCGAACGGACTGTGCTCGCGACGAATACCAGTTCTCTGCGGCTGGATGAACTCGCGAAAGGACTCCCTCATCCGGAACTGCTGGTCGGGCTCCACTTCTTCAATCCGCCACACCAGATGCCGCTGGTCGAAGTAGTGCGCGGTGCCAAGACCAGCCCGAGCGCCGTCGCAACCGCCTGGTCGGTGGTCAATCGTCTCGGCAAGACGCCGGTGCTCGTGGGAGATTGTGCCGGTTTTCTGGTCAATCGTCTGCTTTCTCCCTACATGAACGAAACCGGCTATCTGTTGTTGGAGGTTGACGACCCTCGGGAAATCGAACAGGCTGCGATTGCCTTCGGCATGCCGATGGGACCGCTGGAATTGATGGATCTCGTCGGGCTCGACGTCGCGGGGCATGTCTCGCAGAACATGCACGCCGCGTACGGCGAACGGATGACGCCCGCGCCGGTCTGGACGAAGCTTCGCGAAGGCGCCGCGTCGAAATCGGCCAGCGCGAAGAAGCTTTACGAGAAACGACTCGGCAAAAACCAACTTAGCCGCGCGTTCCTGCAATCGGTGGCGGAGCTGAAGCGATCGTCAAGCGGTTCTGCACGAATTGTTCCCTCGCGTGACGGCGTCACCGAGCGGTTGATCTACCCGATCATTAACGAAGCGGCGCGCTGCCTCGAAGAAGGAATCGCCGAGAAGGCGGATGACATCAATCTGGCGATGGTCTTCGGAACCGGCTTCGCACCGTTCCGCGGCGGCCCGCTCCGTTACGCAGAGTCGATCGGTTACGACAGAGTTGTTTCCGCCCTCGATCGCTGGGCGGCCGACCATCCGCGGCTTGCACCCAGCGACGCCCTGCGGAAAATGGCGCGCGAGCAGAAATGACCGGCCGAACCGTCATCGTCGGAGGGGGGCTCGCCGGTTTGGCCGCGGCTGCCGCATTGGCGAAGCATGGCATTCCCGTGACCCTGCTCGAATCGCGTCCCCGACTTGGCGGGCGGGCGAGTTCCTTTGTCGATCAGACGAGCGGCGAGCAAATCGATAACTGCCAGCATGTCGCGCTCGGCTGCTGCACCAACTTCACCCACTTCTGTGAACTGGTCGGCATCGGGGATTCATTTCGTACCGAGCCGGAGCTGTACTTCATCGGCCGCGACGGCGTCGTCAACCACTTCTCCGCAAGCTCGCTCCCGGCGCCTCTGCATCTTTTCTTTGCGTTTCGACGACTGAGTTATCTCTCCAGCTCCGAAAAGCGTGCCCTCTCTAGAGGCTTGCGTGCGCTCGCAAAGTGCAATTTGGCGGAATGGTCGAACCTCACGTTCGCCAAATGGCTCGCCGAGCAGCAGCAGCCGCAAGCGTGCATCGATCGCTTCTGGAATGTTGTTCTGGTCAGTGCTCTCAGTGAGACGCCAGACCGCATCAGCGTTGCGCACGCACGCAAGGTTTTTGTCGATGCTTTTCTCGCCAACCGCGACGGCTGGAAAATGCGACTGCCGACCGTGCCGCTTGACGAACTCTATGGCGGACAACTCACGAACTGGTTGCGAGAGCATGACGCACAAGTCCGCCTGCAGGCCGGCGTCGAGAGTGTGGTTGTCGAGAAGGAGCGGGTCCGCGCCGTGCAACTTCGCTCGGGAGAATGGATCGAGGCAAACCACGTCGTTGTCGCCGTTCCGCAGTACCTGGTACTGTCGCTGTTGCCCGAGGAACTCCGGCAGCATGCCGAACTTGGCGGCATTACGAAACTGGAACCCGCGCCGATCACGAGCGTCCATCTCTGGTTCAACCATCCCATCACCGACCTGCCGCATGCCGTGCTGGTCGATCGATTGAGCCAGTGGGTGTTCAACCGGTCGGCGATCCACTCGTCGGAATGCATGGAGCTTGCGGAGGCCGGGGAACAACGTGCGATGACCGTAAACTCAGAGAAGCCTGCATCCGAGCGTGCTGGTTACTATTATCAGGTTGTCGTCAGCGCCAGCCATGCACTGAAGGGGCGCGCGGCTCAAGAGATTATTGACGAGGTCGTGCGGGAACTCGGCGAGATCTGGCCCGCGGCGCGCGAGACGAGCTTGCTTCACGCACGTGTCGTCACCGAGCACAAAGCGGTGTTTGCACCATTCCCGGGGGTCGATGATCTGCGTCCCGTGCAGCAGTCCCCCATCGCCAATCTTCAATTGGCGGGGGACTGGACCCGCACTGGCTGGCCGGCGACGATGGAAGGAGCGGTCCGCAGCGGGTATCTGGCGGCGGAGAACATTCTCCGCCAACTCGGTCGGCTCGAGCGGCTACTTCAGCCCGACTTACGCACGTCCCTGCTGTCCAAGTGGCTGCTCCGCTTGTAGACTGTGAGCATAGGCACCCTCGCCCATTCGGTGACCACTTTGTTCCCCTGAGCGAAGATAGAAATTGGTTCCGACTCGCAAAATTGTCCTCCTGCTTGGATTGCTTACCCTCGTGACGCTGGGAGGGACAGTCGGTTTCCGTTTGATCGAAGGGGAGCGAGCCACGTGGCTCGATTGTCTGTTCCTTGTGGTCAACATCCTTTCGACCGTGGGAATCGGAGATCCTGTCGGACTTTCGGAAACCGGACGTGCGTTTTACATCGTGCTCGTAGTCTGCGGGATCGGTATCTTCACCTACAGCGCGTTTCAACTCGGCCAATGGATCGTCAGCGAGCAGTTGTGGACGTTTCGGGAGGGGCGGCGGATGGAACGGGAAATTGCGAAACTCAAGGATCATTTCATCGTCTGCGGTCAGGGACGGATGGGCATGGAAATTTGCCGCTACTTGCACCTGCGCAAAAAACCATTCGTGGTGATCGATACCAATCAGGAAACGCTTCTCCAAACGGCCGCCGAGCACAACTGGATCTATCTTGTCGGAGATGCCACCGACGACGAGGTTCTACTCCGCGCGGGGATCGAACGCGCCCGGGGACTCACGTCCGTGCTTTCAACCGATGCTGACAACGTCTATGTCGTCCTCTCCGCCCGCATGCTCGCCCCCAAATTGCAGATCATTGCGCGGGCCAGTGAAGAGAAGGCCATCGAGAAACTTTCACGCGCGGGCGCCACGCGAATCGTCAGCCCCTTCACCACGGGTGCGGAGAAGATGGCACGGTTCATGCTCAATCCGAGCGTCGAGGATTTTCTGGAAATTGCCGACCGGCACGGAGCGGAACTCGAACTGGCTGACGTCCAAATTACCGCGGACAGCCCGTACGCCGGCAAGAAACTGACCGAGACCGATTTCCGCGACAAGGGGGTGATGGTCATTGGTATTCGCCGCGCCTCCGGTGAAAAACTCATGCCCCCTCCAGGTTCCGCCATGCTCCAGCCGGGCGACAGCCTGTTCGCGTTCGGCAGCACCGAGGCGATCAACTCCGTCATCGGCGACGACGTGAGCAGGAGCACGACATGAGTCATCCGGGCGAGAAGACTTCCCAATCGCCCGCTACCCCCGCCGGACCGTCGCATCACTGGCGGGTCGTGCCGCTGTTGATGATGGTCGTCGCGCTCGGGCACTTCAACCGGATCGGTATGTCAGTCGCCGGGACCGAGAAGATCATTCCGCAATACGGTATCGCCGAAGAACGGATGGGAATCGTCTATTCAGCGTTCCTGTTCGCCTACACTCTGGCGATGATTCCCGGCGGCTGGTTCATTGACCGTTTCGGTCCGCGCGCGTGCCTGATGGTCTTTTGCTTCGGTTCAGTCTTCTTTGTCGCGCTCACTGGGCTGTCGGGAATCATCTCCGAAGCGGCCGGAATGATCATGGCACTGCTGGTTGTCCGCTCGGCGATGGGAGTCGTCAACGCGCCACTGCATCCCGCTTCCGCTTATATGGTCTTCCGGCACGTCTCGCCTGACGGTAGATCCTTCGCGAATGGGCTCGTCACGTTCGCGGCCTGCATCGGCATTTCCGCGACGTATTACGGCATCGGACCGTTAATGGACGCGGTCGGCTGGCAGCAGGCCTTTCTCGCGTGCAGTCTGCTCACGCTGTGTGCGGGGATTGTCTGGGTGGTTGGAACACAGCCTCTCGCGTCGTCATGGACGCGGCAAGAAATCATCGACTCCACATCCCGCCTCAAAGACTTGGGAAAACTCTTGGCCGATCGCAACGTGATTTGCATCACGCTAAGCTACGCCGCGCTGGGCTATTTTCAATACCTCTTCTTCTATTGGATCCAGTACTACTTCAAGACGGTCCAACAGCAGGGGGTGGACGTCTCGCGGTGGTACTCGACGCTGATCACGCTGGCCATGGGAGTGGGAATGGCCTGCGGCGGCTGGCTGGCCGATCGCGTGTCGTATCTCTTTTGGCCGCGCGTGCGGCGCGGCTTTGTCCCGGCGGCGGGGCTAATGTTGAGCGGTCTGGTGTTTGAGGCTGGATTACTCAGCAGCAATCCACAAACGATGCTTGCAACATTCGCCCTTTCGGCGGCACTGCTCGGCGCCTGCGAAGGAGCGTTCTGGACGACGGTCATCGAACTCGGCGGCGAAAGCGGCGGGGCAGCCGCCGGCGTGATGAACATGGGGGGCAACCTCGGCGGCACGCTCTCCCCCTATCTCACGCCGCTGTTGAGTTCGCTGTTCGGAACGTCGTTCGGCGAAGAAATTGGTTGGCGGCTCAGTCTGGCGGTAGCGGGCGCAGTGTCGATCCTCGGCGCGGCGCTCTGGTGGGGTGTCGAAACGCGCGACCGCGAGGTAGATTGATTCAATCGATCCATGGCCTACACGACGATTCCGCTGACTCGTCGGTTGCAGTTCTTTGTCTGAGAGAGCCCGCCCAGACGATCAGTAGCGCGATTGTCGCTACCATGCCGAACCACCGCGCCGGCCCTTCGCCAAACACCACCGTCGCGTTGAACGCCATGAACGCGAGGAATCCGTACAACACCCAATCGATCCAGCGCGAGCGGGCTTCGTAAGATTCCAACCCGCGCCACCACCAGAGCACGTCAATTAGCCACACCGCCGTGAATGCATAATTCGCGAACAGGCCACCCCCCCAATTCCAGCCGACGACCTCGAACGTCTCTCGCGCCGTCGCCTCGTAGGCAGCTGCGTGGCTCCAATGATGCACCAACTGAAATGCGACCATGACGTGAGCGAGAAAAATACCGCAGCCGATTGTGCAGATGACTCGGGCACGAACCAGGCGAGAATGCCGGCCACGCGCTGACATTCTCAACCCGAGTGAGAATGCATAGCACGCCAGTGCAACAATTGCTGACCCACGCGTCAGCCATTCACCTGCATCCGTCATTTTCGCAGGCTTCCAGCCGAGGTTCGATCATTTTTCGGAGACGACCTTGAGCACTTCCGCCGCCGAAGACCGGCCGCCGTGTTTCATGCTGATCTTCGCGAACTGGATCTTCATCTCGCGATCGATCACGAATGTCGACGGGTAGGCGGTTTCGTTCTTGGCATCCCACCGCAAGTGGCAACTGTTGGTAAAGGAGTAATCGGGATCGAGCAGCAGCCGGAAGTTTTCCGGGAGCGTCTTCCCGTGGATGAACTCCTCGGCGTGCTCCTTGAGCTTGTCGGCCGGGCCGGGATAAACGAGTACGACGTTCGCTTTCGCCGCCGCGAAGTTCTTGGCCCGTGTGGTGAAATCACCGACCTGCTTTGTGCAAATGGGGCACTGATATCCCGGATAACCTCGCAGCAGGAGGAGCACAACCGGTCCCTCTTTGACCAGTTCCGACAGCTTAACCTTCTCGCCGTCTATGGCAGCCAGTTCGAAGTCTTTCGCCTTGTCTCCCACCTTGGGCTGGGCTGGCTTTTCGTCGGCGACAGCTTTTGAGGCTGACGCTGCACCGAGCGCTGCTAGAATGACGAACAACAACGCAAGCCGCCAGTTTTCACGAATCACGGAACTCATGCTGCGGTTTCCTCCTGATGCGGAAATTGTGTGATGACGAGTACGGCACCGAGGCGAACAGGTTCGTCCCCTTTTCTCTACGATGCTTGGAACCGCGACGAGGTTACAGCCCGCGACCGAAATCCTTACCGTTCCCGCCAGAGCAGGTCGTCCTCGAGCCCCAACTCCGCTTGCACTGCCGCGATTTCGCCACGAAACCGCTTGGCATCGACCGGATAGCCCTGCGTCGGCTTCAGGTCGGGAACGTGCCCCTTCCAGTATTTGTTGAACAGGACCATCGACAGTTCGCGGAGGTACTTCGACACCATCGACGCCAGCGCCACCGGCAAATGCTCTTCTCCCTTCGGCTGGAAGCGGATCTCCGACGACCCGACTTTGTACCGGCTGAGGTGCATCCCTTCTTCGAGCCGAAAGATCATTTCTCCATCGACCACCTCGGCCAGCAGGTCGTCGTAGCGGTTCCGTCCGCCATGCTTGTCGCCGACGATCAGTACCGACTCCGTCCCCCCCGGCTCCCAAAATTCGCGCAACAGTTGCAGACTGATCCGCGACAACGCGACTCCTTTACTCCCGGAATCACGCGTGAGCCGATTGAAGCGGCGCGTCAGCACGACGTCGCTTTTGATCCCTTTGAGCCGCACACCGCTCGATTCACAACAGCCGCGCCAACGCATCGCGGCGGCATCTACCGCAGCAATCACTCCATCAACAGAGAAGGGCAACGGCAGGTCGTGCCCGTCGAACCATGGCTCGGCATCGAGTGAGGCATCGCGGCAGAGCGCCGTGCACAACTGTTGAAATCCCGCCGGGCGGAGATCGAGCAGATGGAGCGCCGCGAACACACCCCGTTCGAGCGCGCCGAGCCCCCCGGTTGTGCGGTAAACCTGTTTCGAATCCGCCACGTGCAGTCGATGGTCGCCGCGCGCCGGTGTGTTCGTCACCGCGTCGGCATAGGTCTTCCAGAAATCAGCGTCGCGCGGGGAACCGGGGACTTCCCATGCGGTGACAGTGACAACCAGCGGTCCCAGGTTCGGGCCGTAACCCGCCTCATCCATGCCAATGACCAGCCCCATGCGCGCTCCGTGCCGTTCGATTTCCGTGGGTTGAACAGAACGGTGGCCATGATATCAGGCCGGGCAGCGAGAATCAGCCGAAAGGTCATTCGAACCGCATTGTCATTCAGAGAAATCCATCTGTTGAATGTTATCGGCGTTCATCTCGTGGCCTCCGATTTTTCCATCGGCCCCAAGACTTACGAGACGACATTGTTTATCGCCGTCTTTGAAATATTGGATCGGCCTTCCCCAGCCATCAACAAACTCCACATCCCTGTTGGGAGTGGCCGGAAGACTTCGCAGATCGTCCGGTAAGGTTCCATGCAGGCCGTAATAGGTCCGAATTCGCTGACCTAAAACTCTCATCCGATCGTTTGTCGTTATATCCCGGGGGACTCGGTCGGCGAGCGATTCGGGCGTTAGGCTTCGAACTCCAGGTAGGGCGCAACCGGATAGAACGAAGCCTATAATTCCACTCACAATCATGGAGCTGATTTTCATGAACAGTTCTGATCCATGAATTTCGAAGCGATCACTCAAACCGCAGCAGTCCGAAGGACTCCGGCCTCGGTTCTGCTGACACCGGCTCCGTCCAGCTTTGCACACCCACCGCCGGAATCACTCGGACGATACCCACCCCCCAGGCTTCAGTCGCGCGCGGCGAACGAGCCGTCAGTTCCTCAAACGGAATCGCCGCTTCGATCCGCCAATGCACGCCGTCTGTGTTTGCGTTGACCCACATCTTCGGGTTCCACGCGGGATCGTCCCAGCATTTCTCGTGGACCCAGCCGCGCTCGTCAATTTCGATCGTGTACCAGGTCGCATAATCGCGGTCGACGTCGAGCGAAATCACCAGACGGTCATGGCCAACAAGATCGGCATCGTGGACCCGCCCCGCTTGTTGCGGGCCATCGTAGTGCACTCCCGCCGCGCGTGGAACGGACGCAGCGACGTACAGATTCTCGGCGTCGTACGACAGAAATACGAGTGCCGAATTCTCCGCATTGCCGGCATTTCCTGGAGCAGCCAGTCGAATCTCCTGGCTCCCCACCCAACATTCGTCGGAGAGGACCGAGTCGAGCACAGGCGGAGTACGTGTTGCAATACACTTCGCGACTTGCTTGTTCTGGCCCTCCAATGAGCGCGCAAGCGCGATTTCCGCCGCGGCGGTCAGGCTCCAGGGATCGTCCGATTTTTTGCGATTCTGCAGCGCCAGAAATCCTTGTGACGGACCGACCAAGCCGCGCTGCCGACTGAGCGCTGCCAGCGGAAATCGAATTTCAGGCGAGACATACATTGCCGGCGCCTTTCGACGAATGATATCTGCCATGCGAAATGCCTGATCCTGCCATGACCGCCGCATGGAGTCGCGCATGCTGTGCCCGTTGCTCAGTTCCAGCTCGCCGGAATGGCTGACCAACTGCAACGGGTCCGGACCGACGTCAAGCGTCGTGACCTCGCGCGATTTGGGATCGCTCTGCAACAGGCTTTGTACTTTTTCAAAGGTTTGAGTGAAAGCCGCCGTGTTGACTTCCAACGATTGCTTCTCGACGTGCGTTGCACGCAATCGCTGCCAGCCGAATTCCGCTCCCGACCACATCAGAAACAGCCGCCGCATGGCGTTGATCGCCGCCGGCTCGTCGGGAAAACGATTCACCAGTTCGATCAACGTGGCTTCCGCTTGCTCCCATTGCGACTTTCGCCGGTAGCTTTCCGCAAGCTGCAACAGCTGCAGCGCCGCCTGATCGTTCGGCATGCCGCGGGTCGTTTCACGAAGCTGAGCAATCAGTTGTGCCGAGAGACGCGGGTCATCGAGTGTTTGTTCCACCGCGGCCTGAAAGTTGCGCTGTCGCCGCGCGAGCTCTGCCGCGAGTTCATCCCGCCGGCCGTCGTCGAAGTTCAACTTTCGACGGGCATCGGAGCCGGGCATGAGCGCCAAGCCAGCGAAGAAGTCTCGCGCGCCGCCGATCGGATTTTCGGGAGACGCGACATCATACAGAACTCGAAACTCCTCGCGCCGCGACAGAGCGTCGGACGATTGCGGGATGAGCCGCGCCGCGGCCGGCACCGCCGCCTGCTGCACCGTCGCGCGCAATCTCGGCAGATACCTGTGCACGTCGATCACCGTCTGCCCGGCGGCACCGGAGGCTACACGCATGTAGATTCGCTTCACTTGCCACGGTTGCAGCCCGGCCATTTCGTTCTGTGCGATATACCAGGTCGGATCGGCAGCGCGCTTCACGGCCGCGAGCACCGCTTCGTTCATCAACCGGGTGATGGCATCGTCCGGCGGCGGCTCATCGAGCACGACGACCTCCGGCTTCCACGTCCGCAGCTGGCAGACAATTTTTCCCAACAGCACATCCTGCAATTTTCCTTCCGTCACGCGGTTCCACTCGGCGAGTAGACGATCGGCATCGTGATGCAGATCCGGAATCCCGGCAGGAAGTTGCCAGCCAAACTCCGCCGACGATCCCCCTGCCGAGATCACCGCGGATTCGAGTTGCAGGTCGAGTTCCGTTTCTCCTGTTCCCTCCGGGCCGACATCCCCGCGCGCGGGAAGGAGTACCACGCTCCGATACCCAAGATCGGCCGCGTGGTCGGCCAACAGGGGAAATGAGATTCGCTGGGGGTGGGCATGCACCGCCATCAGTGCCGCACGGCGATCCGCTCCGCGAATTTTCGTCCAGGTGCGGCCGCCGTCCTCGGTCCGGACGATCGTGCCGAACGCTCCCACGCCGCAGCCGACGGTGTCGCTGGTGAAACGGAGCTTCGACAACGGAGCGGTCTGGCCGGTCAAATGCCGGCTCCACGATTTTCCCCCGTCGGGACTGTGCCAGACGACGCTGCCCGGTTCGCCCGCCAGCCACACTTTTTCGCCGCGGTTCGCAATGGCGCGAAAGTCGACGATATTCCGCAGGTCGTTCGGCAGAGGAGTGACCGGCTGCTGCCAGACGACGCCGCGATTGGGAGTTTGCAACACGAGGCCGCCGTCGCCGACCAGCCAGCCGGTGTCGTCGGCGTTCAGCTTCACATCATGTATGTTCTGCAAGCCGAGACGTCCGACCCGTTGCGGCACAATCGTGCCGTCAACCTGCACGGCTGCTCCGCGTGCTCCGGCTGCGACACCGACGCCGGGGCGAAGAAAGTCGGCGGCTCTCCAACCTTCCTGCCGCTCTCCGTCGATGGCTGTCCAGCTCTTGCCGCCGTCGTGCGTCTCAAGAATTCCCGTGGGATTCAGCGTGTCGGCTGACCCGACGGCGACTCCATCCTGCAGCGTGAAGAACCGCACGTAACGAAGTTGCGGCAGTGGCGGACCGTCGAGAGCCTTCCACGTTTCGCCTCCGTCATTGGTGAAGAGGATCACGCCGTAGCCAATCCGTGTGAAAGGAGCGACACCTCCGCCGACGACCCAGCCGACCCGGTCCGACAGGAAGCACGCGCTGTAGAGCGCGTAGTCGACGGGCGTTCTCAGAAATTGCCATGATCGTCCGCCGTCGGTCGTTCGCCAGACGACGCCGCGATCGCCGACCCCCCAGCCCCGTTCGCTGCCGACGAAGGTGACATCATGCAGCGTCGCGTCATCCTGAAGGGGGGTTGGTTCCGTATGCGTTGTCTGTGCTGAAGCGGGTGGTGTGCGTTCGCTGGCGCGCGGCTCGCCGGCGAGGACGTTTGCATTGGCCGAAATCCCAATGACTAAGAGAATCGCCGCGAAGAGACGCTGGCATCGCGATGCGTAGCGACGGATTTGAGGTCGTCCCTGACCCGGCATGGCTGGTTCCTGCAAACGGTGAGGTATTGGAAGTGGCAAAGGATGGTCGGGCGGACAACGACTGTCGATCGAAATTCGGGACAATTGCCACAAAGAGTCGCAAAAAGCGCAAAGTGATTTGCTCCAAACTCACTAAAAGTTTGTTGGAGCTTATGCAATTCCTCTGCGCCTTTTGTGCCTTTTTGCGGCGAATTCTTTTCGGGGCAAATGCCGTGAGGGGCGGAATCGTACCGAAAACGGCGGGATCTGAGAACAGCGGTCCCGGCTGACGCAACCGATTTTAGAATCGAAGGTTACGGCGCGCTCCCATATGGCGTTTGAAAATGGCTCATGGCGGTCGGAACACTAAAACCTATGTCTTTGGGCGGGACATCCGAGTTTGATCTGACATCGCCAGAATCATCAACGCCATCGCTTCCAACGCTCCAAACAGTCATTCGGTTGTTGAAGATCTGATAACGGATCATCTTGTTCTTTTGACTGAACGGGTCCAAAGGCGGGCCAGCTCCGAATTCGTGCAATACTTCGGTTATTTGTTCAATGCTCTCCGGGAGGTGACCGTGCCGACGACGATAAAGTTGTGCCGCAAGAACCACCTCAAGAGCACGTTGGAGCGCCTCTTCGTACGCAGTGGCATTCGAAGGACGAGGATCAAGACACACTCTTTGCGCAAGGATCGAACTCGCAATAAATTGTGATAATGCCCCCGATGACAACGCTGCTGGCGAATCCGTAGATTCCGGCCTACTCGCATTATTCTGGGATGAAATTGTTTCTTCCTGATTTTTGATGTCTCCCAGTCGTTTCGACGCAATGTGCTTAAGAATCCTCAGGCTCAACTCCGGCTCGTGTTTGAGAAAACATTGTAAATTGATGGGAAAAATGGTTTCGGAGACGGAATGACGGTAGATTGCCTGCAAGCGGATGTACTCGCACTTCACTTCAACAGCATCCGAAGCCGTCATGCGATAGATGGAAATCACTTCAGACAGTGACTCTTCTAAAAGCGATGAATCGATTCCATCGTTCGATGCCCAATTGGCGATTCGTGGAGTCACTGTACGAAAAATACCGATTCCATGGCTGCGCTCCATCATCCCCCCCCACTTTCCCCAATGACGGCTTCCGCGGAGCGCAGCACGATAGACGATCCACGCACCGTTAAGTTCTTCCTCGGATTCCAGGCGGCACGCTTCGAGCAAGGGTAGCCACTTAAAGATTGCATTTGTGGGAAGGCTATCGGGATATTGGAAATAGTAGATTTGGTTAGGTTTGAGGAAGAGAGCATCATTCTTTTCTGTTCCTCTCTTCCACGTTTCAAGAATTGGGCGACTGTCGTC
>CAZVJA010000034.1:0-34511 GCA_964626885.1 uncultured Planctomycetaceae bacterium
ACGGGGGGGGGGTGGAAATCCGCGCAGGCCTCGATTCCAGTGAGTTAGTTCTGGGCGCTGTTCAGCAGGGGCTCGTCGGTCCGGTAACGGTCGTTCGAGGTCAACCGGAACAAAAATCCGCCGAGAATGAGCGGAAAACGGCCGCGGCGAGTGCAGCGGAGGATCGGAACGGCTCGGAGTAATTCTCGAGAACGGACTGCGCTTGGTGCGCACGTTTGTGGGATCTGTTTCGCGGGTTTGAGAGAAACGTCGGGAGAAGCTTCTTGCAATGGCTGGCTGAAATCTGCATCCGGCGGCCGGTCTTCGCCGTCATGCTGGTCATGGCGTTTGTCGTGGCGGGGATCGCGTCGTACGGCCAACTCGGCATCGATCGCTTTCCACGGATCGACTTGCCGTCCGTTTACGTTTGGACAAACTATCCCGGTGCCGCGTCGCAGGAAGTCGAATCGGAAGTCACGCAAATTCTCGAAGACGCCGTGGCTACCGTTGCGGGAATTGACGAATTGCGGTCGATCTCGACGGACGGACGGTCATTGCTGTTGTTGACGTTTCGCATCGACAGCGACATCGATTCCGCCACCCAGGACGTCCGCGACGCGATCTCCAGTGTTTTGAACCGCCTGCCCCCGGGAATCGATCCGCCCGTCGTGCGGAAGCAGGATCTCGACGCCTCGCCGATTTTGACGCTGGTGGTTTCCGGTCCGCGCGAAGGGCGCGAACTCTATGTTCTGGCCGAACGCTATGTAAAGAACATCATCGAGTCCGCTCCCGGTGTGGGCGAAGTTCAGATCAGCGGCGCCTCGGACAGGGCAGTGCAGGTAAATATCGATGCACGGCGATTGGCGGCCTATCGACTGTCGATCACGCAGGTCCGCGAAGCACTTGTGCGGCAGAATGCCGAAGTTCCGGGGGGGCGGGTCGACGCCGGAACGCGCGAGTACAGCTTGCGGACGCTTGGCCGCGTGCCTCACTCGCGGGAGTTTGCGGACTTGGTCGTGGCCACGGTCGATGGGATGCCGGTCCGTATTTCCGATCTGGGAGAGGCGGTCGACTTTCAGAAAGAGGAACGCACGCTGGCCCGCTTCGATGGAAAGCGCGCGGTAGTATTGCAGGTGCAAAGGCAGTCGGGAACGAACACGGTTGAAGTCATCGATGCCGTGAAGGAGCGGCTTGGCCAGGCACAAGCAGCGCTTCCCGAGGATGTCTCCGTCCAAGTGCTGCAGGACCAGTCGCAATACATTCGAGCAGCGATGCATGAACTCCAGAATCATCTGATCTCCGGCAGTGTTTTGGCGACGCTGGTCGTCCTCGTCTTCATGCGTTCGTGGCGTTCGACGGTCATCGCGGCGATTGCCATTCCCGCGTCGATCGTTGCCAGCTTCGCTGTGATGCGTGCGCTTGACTTCACGCTGAACAACGTCACCATGCTGGCGCTGGTGCTGATGGTTGGCGTGGTCATCGACGACGCGATCGTCGTGCTCGAAAACGTATTTCGTTCGATTGAAGAGAAGGGGCTGGCGCCGCGAGAGGCGGCGATTGAAGGGACGCGCGAAATCGGACTCGCGGTGCTCGCAACGACCCTGTCCCTGGTGATTGTGTTCCTCCCGGTGTCGTTTCTCGGCAGCGTGACCGGGAGAATGCTGTTTCAGTTCGGCGTGACCGCGACGGCCGCCATTCTGATTTCGATGCTGATCAGCTTCTCGTTGACGCCGATGATGTGCAGCCGCATGTTGCGGAGCACCGTTGCCTCCTCGTCCGATCAGCCAGCTTCGCGGCGCGGCTTCTACCGCTGGATCGAGGCAGGCTACATGGCTTCCTTGAAATGGTCGATGCGACACCGCGTATTGATGTGCCTCTTTTCATTATTGATCACCGCCTGCAACATTCCGCTGTATCACCTCGTGAAACAGGACTACATTCCAACCAACGTGGATGAGTCGGAATTCGAAGTGCGTCTGACTGCTCCGAACGGTGCCACAATCTCTTCCATGAACCGCACGCTGGAAACCATCGAGCGGGACGTGCGGGCACTTCCCGGGGTCAAGCACGTGCTGGCGAGCATCGGCACAAGCGGAATGGGAGGGGTGAACACCGGAACCCTCTACTTCCGGCTGATTGACGCCGATGAGCGGACATTCTCCTTCGCCCGCTTACTCCGCTCGACGCTGGCGGGCAGTCCTTCCCAGGCCTTTGAAGGGAATTTCAGCCAGCGCGAAAAGATGCAGGAGGTCCGCAGTGCGCTGGGGAAGTATCCGGATTTAGCTGCTTCGATCCGAAACCTGACGTCCTTTCGGCAGGGGGCGCCGGTCGATATCGATTTCGTCGTCACCGGACCGAACCTGGACACTCTCGCGAAGTTCACACAAGGGCTGAAAGAAGACGCGGCCAAAATTCCCGGCATCGTCGATGTCGATATAACGCTTCGCCTCGACAAGCCGGAGTTGCTGGCGCATGTCGATCGAGAACGCGCGGCGGCGCTGGGAGTTGATGTCAAGGAAGTGGCCGACGTTCTGCGAATCGCTGTCGGCGGAGACGACCGGGTTTCGCGTTACCGCGACGAAGGTTCGGACGATGCGTATGACGTTGAATTGCGCCTGCTGCAGGTGGATCGTCGCGATCCCGAGTCAATCTCACAGTTATACGTCCGCACGAATCTCCCTTCAGCTTCGATCAAGTCCGGCGAAGCGATGGATTCGGCTATGCATGATGCGACGCGCGGTGATTCTCATCCTGTCCAGGAGTTGACTCGGCTCGACAACCTCGTGACGTTTGAGGAATCGCAGAATATCTCCCGAATCGATCGGCTCGATCGCCAGCGGATGGTTGCCATTCGGGGAAACGTTGCTCCGGGATACGCCCTGGGCGACGGTCTGGAATCGCTGCAAGCAGCGGCCGAGCATCGGGGCATTCCTCCCGGTTGTGCAACGCACGTTCTGGGCCGTGGCCGCGAACTCGAACGGACACTCGCGGACTTCGGATGGATCTTTCTGCTGTCATTCGTGTTCATGTATATTGTCCTCGCGGCTCAATACGAGCACCTGATTCATCCACTGACCATCCTGTTATCGCTGCCGCTGGCGGTGCCGTTTGGGCTCGTGAGCTTGTGGATTGGCGGGGAGACGCTCAATGTTTATTCCGCGCTGGGGATTCTGGTGTTATTCGGCGTGGTGAAAAAGGCGTCGATTCTGCAGGTGGATCATATCAACCAACTGCGTGCCGCCGGAGTCGATCGTGCGACCGCGATTCTCCAGGGAAACCGCGACCGCCTGCGACCGATATTGATGACGACGCTCGCCTTCGTGGCTGGAATGTTCCCCTTGTTAATCGGCACTGGCCCCGGCGCGGAGGAGCGGCGATCCATCGCGATACTAGCTGTCGGTGGGCAGACGCTCTCATTGTTGCTGACGCTGCTGGCAATCCCGGTGATCTATTCGCTATTGGACGATTTCGCGGCGTTATTCCGCCGGCCTCAAACGACTTCCGTACCTCAGTGCGAATCGCTGGTCAGCACACCCAACTGACTGTTATGCTCGGCCATCTGCTGTCGATCGTGTGCACATCCGACGATCCTTCGCGTTCCCATTGCGGGAGAGTGATAAGGCCGACTTTTACCCATCCGCCAAAAGTTGCACCGTCGCTAGGGGGGTGTTATGATCCCGCACCCAATGTCGCGGCATTCCAAGTAGATAAGTTGGGTCATCGCCATGAGCAAATCGCTCGAACGCGCCATTCGTGAAAAAACTGCGGTTGTCGGAGTTGTGGGCCTGGGGTACGTCGGGCTCCCGCTGATAAATGCCTTCCACACAGCTGGTTTCCGCACGTTGGGTTTCGACATCGACCGTAACAAGGTCGACGCACTCGCCGCGGGGAAAAGCTACATTCAACATCTCGACTCCAAGACCGTAGGCAAGTGGCTCAAGGGGGGGCGCTTTGAGCCGACGGATGACATGGCGCGACTGAAAGAAGCGGATGTCCTGCTGATCTGTGTTCCCACGCCGTTGTCGGAAAGCCGCGACCCGGACCTGGCCTATGTGGAAAATACCACACGTGCCATCGCCGCGGTGCTCCGCCCGGGACAGTTGATCGTTCTTGAAAGTACCACCTATCCCACCACGACCCGCGACGTGGTCATTCCGATCTTGAGTTCCAGCGGGTTGAAGATCGGCAAGGATTTCTTTGTCGCATACAGTCCCGAACGTGAAGACCCTGGTAATCCCGATTACACAGCTGCCGGCATACCCAAAGTGGTCGGAGGCTATGACGCGACCAGCTTAAAGCTGGCCGAATCGCTCTACAGCCATGCCATTGTGAAAGTGATTCCTGTTTCGAGCCTGGAAGTGGCTGAGGCGTGCAAGATTCTCGAAAACACCTACCGTGCGGTGAACATTGCGCTGGTGAACGAGCTAAAAATGCTCTACGACCGGATGGGAATCGACGTGTGGGAAGTGATTGATGCCGCAAAAACAAAGCCGTTCGGATTTCAGGCGTTTTATCCCGGTCCGGGTCTGGGAGGCCACTGCATCCCGATCGATCCGTTTTATCTCACTTGGCTGGCGCGGAAACAGGGACTAGCAACGCGGTTCATCGAGTTGGCGGGGGAAGTCAACTCCCGAATGCCGGAGTACGTCGTGTCGCAACTGGCGGGCTTTCTCAACGAAGAAGGCAAGCCCCTCAAGGGGAGCCGCGTCTGCATTTTGGGAATGGCGTATAAGAAGGATGTTGATGACCCGCGCGAGAGCCCGTCATTCGTGTTAATGGAGATGCTTCAGGCGCGCGGCGTGCTTGTCACTTACAGCGATCCTCACATTCCACAACTCCGGCCGATGAGGCACCATGACGTCCCGGATCTTAAAAGCCGCGAGTTGACTCCGAAGTTTCTGGCGGAGCAGGACTGCGTTTTGATCGCAACGGATCATTCCGCCTTTAATTACAACTTCATCGTGAAGCACTCGCGAATGGTGCTCGACACCCGCAACGCCACGAAGAACGTCACCAAGGGACGCGAAAAAATTCGCAAGGCGTAATTCTCAGACCGTTCGCGCATCCGACAGGGCCGTGTGCAGTTCAGCCAGTTTTGTTTGGTGCGCTTCGTCGCTCAACACCGGTTTGAGTCCCGCCGTCGGTAAATCGCCGGGGAAATCGACCCAGCTCCGACACCCGGCGAAGTGAGGCGATTCGGGCAGATGGACCATGTACGGCAGTCGGTAGATCCGGGTCGCCAAAACAAACAAACCCGGTGTGCGGTAATGAAACCGCTCATCGACGACTTCCGGCGAGAGAACGTGGTAGCCTGTGAGTCGCGGTAAGGTTGATTCCACGGTGATGTGGACCACATCCTCAACGACAGCATAAAGGGAGATGCCGATCATCCCTGCTGGGGATCTCTCGTCCGCGGCCCGATCGATCAAGCCGCGTGCGTCCTCGACAAGCTCCACCCGTTCCTGGTGGAAGCGTGTCGGAAATAACCAGAATTCGGAGTGCTCTACGCGGAATCCGTCGCGCCCCTCGTGAATTCCCCCTTTTCGGAGAATGACGCTCTGTCGTCCCTCGGCCAGCGCGGCGCAGACGGCAGCCCATTCCTTGAAAGCAAACCGGTTTCCCTTTTGCACTTTCGCCGCCTCTCGTACTTGTATGCGATGTCACAACCACACGCTCCCTCCATTTTGTAGAGCGAAAGTGATACAGTCGAGTCCGACCCGTTACCGAATATTTTGAGAGGACAGGATCGACGCTATGAGCCGCTTTCAGGTGAGCGAAGAGCAGATCGCTCAATTCGATGACGAGGGATTTTTCGTCGTCCAGAATCTGCTCGATTCGGAAGAGACGGAACTGCTGAAAAACATCGCTCGGGCCGATCATGAGATGGTCAAGAATGCCGCCAGCCGCGCCGACGGCGAGGGAGGGGCAATCCGCCTGCTCGTCGAAAACGATCTGGGGGAAAGCGATATCTATAGCGCCATTGTTCGCACGGAACGCATCGTCGGTACGATGGAGAAGCTGCTGCTCGACGAAGTCTATCATTACCATCACAAGATGATCCTTAAGGAGCCTCGCGTCGGCGGTGCATGGGCCTGGCATCAAGACTACGGCTATTGGTACGACAACGGCTGCCTGTTTCCGCACATGGCCAGTTGCATGATTGCGGTCGATCGCGCCACCAAAGAAAACGGTTGCCTGCAAGTGCTGCGTGCGTCGCATCACATCGGGAGAGTGAATCACGGCAAAGTCGGCGACCAGACCGGGGCAGATCCCGAGCGGGTTAACGCGGCACTGGAATGCCTGGAGCTTGTTCACGTGGAGCTTGAGCCAGGCTCAGCGGTCTTCTTTCATTGCAACGTGCTGCACCGTTCCGATCAGAACAAGAGCGAGCATCCTCGCTGGGCATTCATCTGCTGTTACAACACGCGAGGCAATAATCCATATAAAGAGTCGCGGCACCCCCGGTATACGCCGCTCCATAAATGGCCCGATTCCATGATCCTGGAAATCGGCCGTCGACAGTGGGAGCGTGTCCAAACGGCACGCGTGTGAGAGCGCACCGAAGTGTGCCCGACATTCAGTCCGGTAAGAATTCAAATCGTGCCGCAGCATCGATCGCGGAAAAATTCAACGTCGCGACGCCAGTGAGTTGTTCGCCCTGTAATCGAATCTTCAATCGCTCCGCGATTTCCCCGAGCAGAGCGTACTCGCCGCGGTCCCACCGGCGGACTTCGCCGCGATTGCCGCTGACCGGCCCCTCGTAATCGAGATAATGGAGCCGGTGGTCCGGCAATTGAGTCGCAGAGATCGTACCGCCCGCATTGGGGGGCTGATCAAGCCGCCACGCGCGCAATTTTCCAGCGTATTCCAGCAGAAAATCCCAGTGCAGATACGGATGATCGTGAGTCAATACGACATATCGCGGCATGGTGTGGCTTAAACTCACGGATTTTGCACTGGGACGGCAAGCCGATTGGCAACAACTGGATTATATGCAATTCAGGCGTGATAAATCTGTTCCGCCGCAACTTCACCAGACGCAGCTTCACCCGATGTCGAATTGGCCGTAACTCGTTACGTCATATACCGAAAGTTATCGACGATTTCAGGCTGCCACCACACGTTATGGCGTCTACAATGGAAGTGGAGGCGAAAGCATCAATGGTTTGTCTACAGCGAATTTTGGTTCCCTACGATTTCAGCACTCACAGCGAACACGCATTGTGTTATGGCTGCGAGCTTGCGGAGAAATTCCGAGCTGAGTTGCATCTGCTGTATATCGTGGAGAACCTCGGAACAACCTTGGCGGATCCGGAGATGGCGATTTATCCAGTGAATGACTTTCTGGCCGATCAAGAACGGCACGTGGCCGGGAAATTGAAGTCCATCCCCGAGTCACCCTGGATCGACAAGCTGACTTGCGTGCGATCGGTACGCACAGGGGCACCGTTCCTCGAAATCATTCGTTACGCACAACAAGCGAACATCGATCTGATCGTCATGGCGACGCACGGTCGCACCGGTTTGAAACACGTTCTTCTGGGGAGCGTCGCGGAGAAAGTGGTTCGGAAGTCGGGCTGCCCGGTACTGACGGTTCGACATCCGGAACATGATTTTGTTGCACCTTGATCGGTTGGATTTCGAACTCGAGAGGAAGGCAAAAACGATCGCGGCGGAGCCATTCACCCCAGCAGGAGGAAAGTAATGGACGGCACCAGTAAGACTGCACAGCGCGTCGTCGTGGTGGGTGGGGGGATATCTGGGCTTTCGGTGGCTTACCGTCTGGCGCAAGTGGGAGTTCCAGTCACGCTGCTTGAAGCCTCTCGGCTTGGCTTGGGTGCGTCCACCCGCAATCAGGGGTGGCTGCACAGCGGAGCGTGGTTTGCGCTCGATCAGCCGGAGATGGCGAAGCTCTGCTATGAGGCCTTGCGGATCACGTCAAGCTTCTGTCCGGACTGCCTGGACGACCGGCAGGTGGGGATGGCGTATCTACTGTCTCGCCCCGACTCGGCGACCCTTCCCTGGACCGAAGCTTGGAGCCGAGCCGGCATTCCGTTTCAGGAACTGCCTCGCGAGAAATTGTTGAGGGAATTACGTGGAATCGAGCCGTCCCTGGTACAACACGCCTGGCTGCTGCCCGATCGAGCTTTTCGCCCCGATGTTTTGTTGACGCACATGGCAGCGGCGGCCACGAACGCCGGAGCCGAAATTCGAGTTGAGACCCCCGTCAAGCAGCTGATTCCTGAAGGGGAGCGGATCACGGAAGTTGTCACCAGTACCGGAGAACCGATTGCTGCTCAGTTTGTGATTCTGGCGGCGGATGCCGCCACGCGAGAGTTAGTCTCGGAATTCACTCCGGAAATGCCTGGGTGGCAGCCCTGTTATGATTTGGTCGCCGTCAAGACACACCTGATGGCCGTGGAGCCGGAGATCAGCTCGATGCCGTTCTGTATCGTCGACCGTGGTGGATTTAACCACATTCCACACGGAAGCTCGTCGGTGTTTGGCGCGAATCGCTGGAATGCCGTGGTCGATTGCCACGATCAGCGAATTGACCCCGCGGAGGCGAATCGGCTCTGCGAGGAGATCCATGCGCTGTTCCCGAAACTGAGCCTGGAGGACCACAAGTGCGTGGAATGGGCCGGCACAATGGTGCAAGCGATGCACGTCGATCAGATCGAGCCTGGACGTATTCCGAAACCGACGGTGATCGATCATGCCCACGAGTCGCCACGAATCATCAACCTGTTGAGTCTGTATCCGGGTCGAGCCAGTTTGTGGCCGCAACTTGCCGATCAAGCGCTCAAGCACGTCCTCGACAAGCTATCACCCACGCTCCCCGCGCCGGCCGTGCCGCCATACGTGTCGCCAGGTTGATCGACGCCCTGTGAGATTTCTTCGACCCTCCAGACTTCTTCGGTAGCACGATCGTTTGTGAATGAGATGTTCATGGACGCATTTTCGGCCTACCAAATGCCGTTTCGCAGGTAATCGTCAATCGACCTAGCGGCGGTTCGCCCGGCTCCCATGGCGAGGATCACGGTCGCCGAGCCGCTGACGATATCTCCGCCAGCGAAGACCCCCTGTTTCGTCGTTCGCATCGTTTTTTCGTCCGCCACAATGTATCCCCACTTATTCGTCTTCAAGTCAGGAGTCGTCGACTGGACTAGTGGATTCGCACCGGTACCGATCGCGATGACCACCATTTCAATGGGCAGAACGAACTCCGAACCGGGGATCGGAACCGGACTCCGACGACCGGATGTATCGGGCTCTCCTAAATCCATGCGAATGAGTTTCACACCGGTGAGATAGCCGGCTTCGTTTCCCAGAAACTCTACCGGGTGGTGCAGGGTCTTAAACTGCACACCCTCATCCTTTGCATGGTGCACTTCTTCCGCGCGAGCAGGCATTTCCGCTTCGCTTCGGCGATAGATGATATACGCGTTTCTCGCTCCCAATCGCAGTGCCGAGCGGACCGCGTCCATGGCGGTGTTGCCGCCGCCAACAACGGCGATGTCGCGCCCCCGGCACTCGAAGACCGGCGAATCATAGTGTGCCGGATCATAGGCCTTCATGAGATTGACCCGTGTCAAGAATTCATTCGCGGAATAAACCCCGCCGAGATGCTCCCCGGGGATGTTCATAAAACGGGGCAGGCCGGCGCCGGTGGCGACGAAGAGCGCGTTGTATCCTTCTTCGTCGAATAACTCGTCGACGGTCACCGTCTTGCCGACGACAACGTTGGTTTGAAAGTTCACACCCATCCGTCGCAGATTTACGACTTCTTGGTGGACGATCTCCTTTGGGAGTCGGAATTCCGGAATTCCATAAACCAGCACGCCGCCGATCTCGTGCAGCGCCTCGAAGACAGTCACGTCGTGTCCGCGCTGTACCAGATCTCCCGCACAACTCAAGCCGGCCGGACCGCTGCCGACAATCGCGACCTTCTTGCCTGTCGACGGAGCGCGCGGAGGAAGCCCGATTTGCCCCGTCCGCCGTTCGTAATCCGCCACAAAACGTTCGATGTGTCCGATCGCCAGCGGCGTGAAACGCTTGGCGAGTATGCAGGCGCCCTCGCACTGGTTCTCCTGCGGACAGACTCGTCCCGTGACGGCCGGCAACACGTTATCCTCGCGGATCTTGGCTGCCGCTTTCAAAAACTCTCCCTGATGGACAAGCTCGACAACTTCGCGAATTTGGACTCCGACCGGGCATCCGTGGACGCACTTGGGATCGGCACAAGTCAGGCAGCGCTCCGATTCCATCCGGGCCAGGGCTACGTCGAATCCCAAGTTCACTTCGTTGAAGTTGTGCGCACGCTCCTCAGGCTGCTGCTCGGGCATCTGTTGCCGAGGGATCTTCGTCCGTTCTTTCGGCGGAATCCGATCGTTCATGGCGATTCCTTCCTTTTTCCGGCCGCACTCGTTCCCACACGCGGCCCGACTTCCGGATGCCGTTCCTGCAGATGACACCGCTTCACATCTTCCAGATCGCGCTCCGGATGTTCTTCAAACTGTTTGGCTGCATCCTGTTCCTGAGCACTATATAGTCGGTTGCGCTGGGCGAGCGTTTTGAAATCCACCTGATGCGCATCGAACTCCGGGCCATCGACACAGGCAAATCGGCTCTCCCCCCCCACGACGACACGGCAACCGCCGCACATTCCGGTTCCGTCCACCATGATCGGATTGAGACTGACAATCGTGGGAATACCGTAGGGACGTGTGACATCCGAAACCGCCTGCATCATGCGGATCGGACCGATCGCAATCACGCGGTGTATCGGACGACCCGCATCGATCAAGGATTGCAGCTTTTGCGTGACGAAACCCTGTTCTCCATAACTGCCGTCATCCGTCATCACAAACAGCTCATCGCTCGTTGCGCGGAGTTCCTCTTCAAGGATGACAAGCTCCCTTGTTCGGGCACCGACGATCGAAAAGAGGTGATTTCCAGCTTGCTTGAGCGCAATCGCCGTCGGATAAGCGATGGCCGTTCCGACCCCGCCACCTATGACCACCACCGAGCCAAACCGCTGAATATCGGAGGGCATCCCCAGTGGCCCCACAACGTCCAAAATCACATCGCCGGCATTCAACGAATTCAGCAGCCTGGTCGTCTTGCCGATTCCTTGAACGATGAGCGTGATTGTTCCCGATTCCGGGTCGGAGTCTGCGATCGTCAGCGGAATGCGTTCGCCGTGCTCGTGCACGCGCACGATGACAAACTGCCCCGCCTTCCGCTTCCGAGAGATCCGCGGGGCATCGATTTGGAACAGTTTGATATCGGGAGCAAGAAAACGCGCTTCCTGAATGGCGAACATGACGCTCCTTGGCCCTCGGGAGACCGCACTTTGGGAACCAAATTCGGACGATGCGCGGATGCAGACGCGTGCGTCAGTCCGCAGCCAATCCGGTGGATGATTTTAGACGCATGGACGAAAGAAAGTTGTTGTTTTCAAGGGCAGCGGGAACCGGCTCCCCGGCCGCGACTTTGACCGCACGGACATGGTTGTGGCATTTGACACAACTCATGGTCAGCTTCAGATAGCTGAGAGTTGCACCGTCGATGTTCTTGCTCTTTGCCCGGCTAATCAGTTCCTTCGCGGCATCAGTGAATTCCGTGCTGTCCTGTAAATAGGTTTCTCCCGGGTAAACGTTCCACTCAGCGGCTTTGCTCATCACGATCATTTGCTGGGCGCCGACTCGAATCAAGTCATAGTCTTCCGTCACCAATCCTTCGAGCACGCTCTGTGAATTGGCGAGCTTGGCGCGCATGAACTTCGCAACCGGTGTCTGGGGTTCCGCCTCTTTCTCTTTCGTTTTCGAGTCATCGGCCGCGGGGAGCAGCAGCCCAACCATTGCCAGAACAGCGCCCGCCACAACGGTCATCAGCACAACTTGTTTCATCCTCGGAACTCCTTGAAATTTTAAAGGGGGCGTCGCGGCGAATATGCCGCAACGGGATACGTCCGCCGCACGGCGCGCAGAATCAGCGCGGCGGGGGGGCCATCATGGCAAAACGACCGTCGGGCGCAACTCGCGACGCCTCAACAGTGGGGATGGAGCAATCAGCTTATCACATTCAGGATCGGTTTGCCCGCCGAGATCGGCAACGGGCGATTCAAATTATCGCGCACTTCGGTCGTCGGGTCGATCCCCAGAAGATGGAACATCGTGGCGGAAAGATCGTCCGGACGGACAGGGTCCCGTTCAGGATAGGCTCCGTTCCGATCTGAGGCTCCGTGTACGAAACCTCGCTTCACGCCGCCCCCCGCCAGCAAAACTGTATAACAGTCCGGCCAGTGGTCCCGGCTGATGTTCGCGTTGATCCGCGGTGTGCGGCCGAATTCCCCCATCCAGACGACAAGTGTTGTATCGAGCAAACCGCGCTCGTCCAGGTCTTCCAACAATACGGGCAGCGTGTGCTCCGTCATTGGCAAATGCCACGCCTTCATGATCGGGAACATCCTTGTGTTATTGAAACCGTGGGTATCCCAGCCGCCGCTGTCGAACTTCTGCCCGCCGATATTCGGCGAGAAGTAGACGTTGATGAATTTGACACCCGCTTCGACGAGACGCCGCGCCAATAAGCAGCTTTGGCCATAGGTCGTGCGTCCATAGCGCAGACGCAGCTCTTCCGGCTCGCGCGACAAGTCAAACGCCTCGCGGACGCGCGGCGAGCGAAGCATCGAGAGCGCCTTTTCGTAGTGTTCCGTCAACCCGCGGGCCTCGGCCGAATAATCGAGCAACCGTGATTGCTTGTCGATCAAACGGCGAATCTCGCGGCGACTTTCCAAACGATCCACCGACAACGTCGCCGGCAGGCTGAGTTCCGGAAGCTTGAAATCCGAACCGTTGGGGTCTTCGGTAATCAGCAGCGGATCGTGCTTTTTGCCCAGGAAACTGGCATGTTGCCCCGGGGTCACCTCGCCGTCGCGCATCAGATAAGGGTAGGCCACAAACGTCGGCAGTCCGTTGTCGAGCGGGGCAAGCCGATCGACCACGCTGCCGTACGCGGGATGCAAATCGAGAGTATCGCGGAGGCGAATGTCATCGAGCGGTGGCGCGGACCCGGTCAGAGCATAGTAGGACGCCGGATTGTGGTTCTTCATGCGGTGATGGACGCTTTTTACCAGCGTTACTTTGTCCATCACAAGCGCCGTGCGCGGCAGCAGCTCACAAACCGGCATACCGGAAACATTCGAGGCGATCGGCTTCCATAGGCCTCGAATTCCCTCGGGGGCTTCCGGCTTCATGTCGAATGTTTCGAGATGGCTCGGCCCGCCGAACTGATAGAGAAAAATCACGGAACGCGCGCGGGCTTGCGGTGCGGTCGAAGTTTCGCGGGCGGACGCGGTCGTCCCGGAGAACATTTTCGGCAGCGTTAAACCCAACATTCCCGCGCCGCCAATTCGCAGCACATCGCGCCGTAGGTAACCGGCGGGGGATAGTTCGCGAGTAATGGGAATCGGTTGTCGTCTGGTCATGGGGAGACACTCCTCAAGACATTCTCCGAAAGGGATTCAGCGGCGTAATACGAACTCATCGGAAGTCAGCAGTGCCCAGGCGATATCCTCGAGTGCCCGACGCTTGTCGGTGGCGGACGTGAGGTGGGCGACCGTCGCCGCGGTCTCTTCGGAACTTGGCGACCGACTCAGTGCGGACCAGTAGAGTTCGTCCACAATCTCCGCGAACGGTTTTCCGGAATTGAGCAGCGCACCCAGCCGGTTTTCCGGAGCTATGAGCAGGTCGTTGAGCATCGGTCCGCTGACAAGCTCGAACGCCTGATTCAATGTGCTTTCGACCGATCGTTCACATTCGCACGATTGCAATCGCGCGGGCCGACCAAACAATTTAAGAAAATGATCCCCCATGCTCGGCTCTTTGTCACGCGGCCGAATCGCCATCACTCCCGGGATCTCGCCGGCCCGCGTGCCGCGGGGATACCCATTGAATGCCGGAGAAACGCCAAGCACTCGGCTGAACGAATCAAGCATCTGTTCGGCGGAGAGTCTTTGCACCAATGCGTGCGAGAAATTTGACTCATCGTCACGGTTCGTCTCATTCGGTTCGGCCGACAACTGATACGTTCGCGAGTTCATGATCGTGCGGATCATCTGCCTCAAGTCGAACCGGTTCAATACGAGTTTCTTCACGAGATGCTCGAGCAGGGCAGGGTTCGCCGGCGGGTTGGTGGCGCGAAAATCATCGATCGGATCGACGATTCCCTTTCCTAACAATTGGAACCAGATTCGATTGGCCTGCATCTGGGCGAATCGCGGATTCTCGGGCGATGTCACCCAATCCGCCAGTTGCTGCAATGGATCGCCGTGCGGATCGAACGTAGTTTTTGCGTCGCCGAGCAAGCGCGGTTTGGCGGGTTTGCCGGTGCGCGGATCTTTTGCATCGCTTCGCTCGGCGATGAACACGATCTGCTCCCCATCGAATTCATGCTTATCGTTCTGATCGAGCCGGCGATTGCTGAGAATCTTGTAATCGACTCGCGCGAACAATCCCGTCCAACCGTAATAGTCATCCTGCGTCCACCGGTCGAACGGATGGTTATGGCATTTCGCGCATTGCAGGCGAATACCAAGGAAAAGTTGGGCTGTCGCTTCCGCGCGGCTGACCGGGTCGCGCAATGTCCGATAGTAATTCGCCGGGGGATGCGTGTAGGTGCTTCCGCGCGCGGCGATCAATTCCTTTGCGAACAGGTCCAGCGGCTTGGCTTCGGCAATGCTTCGGCGAATCCACGCGTGAAAATTCCGTACTCCTTTGCGGTCGAGCGTCTTCTCTTCGTTCCGCAAGAGATCCGACCACTTGAGCGCCCAGCAGTCGGCGAATTCCGAGCGCTGCAGCAATTCGTCAATGAGCTTCGACCGCTTGTTCGGTTCCGTATCCTTGACGAAGTTTCGAGCCTCATCGGCCGTCGGGACCATTCCGGTCAGGTCCAGATAAACACGGCGAACGAACTCATGATCCGTTGAGAGTTTGGCCGGATTGATCCTCAACGGCTGAAGCTTATCGAAAACCAGTCGATCGATTTCATTCTGGGGGGCAGGTGCATTCCAGACAAATTCGGGCCGCGCGGGGACGAACGCAATCCGGACCGGAACTTGCCGATTGAGATAGCGGACGATCACAGTCGATTCGCCGAATTCGGCGCGATTCACGATTCCGTCGTCGGAGATCGTGACATTCGAGTTGTTCGGCTCATAGACCGCTAGACGAGTGACGTCCCTTCGGGTGTTGTCCGAGAATCGAGCCTCGACGTGCAACGGGACTTCGTTTACGGGTTCCAGTACCACTTTTTCGCCGGGAGAGACTTCGAGACCGATCAGCTGCGGGAGGCCGGGTGGATCGGCGGGCATGCCAGCAGTGATCCAGGCGCGGAGGAGTTCGTATTCCGACGACTTGTCTCGGAATCGCCGTCCCCCCTCGTGCGGAAGTTGCATCAATGGCTTCTTCAGGAGGAGGCTGGCATCGGGCACCAGCGAATTGGATCGGCGTCCCCCCTGGTCACGGGTGAGTGACAGAAAATCGAGGTTGGGATTCTCGCCTCGCAACGAGAGCTTAAAGCCCCCCTTGCCGTTTTGATTCCCATGGCACACCCCCTTATTACACCCGGCCTTGGACAGAACCGCCATGACCTCATTGCGGAAGGAAACTTCCGCACCGAGCAGCGTGCTGCTGAATGAGACAACGCTGAACAGCGTGGCAATCGCCGATGCGTTAACAGGGCGGTTCCGAGAGCTGTGCGGACCCATACTTCTATTCCGCACAACGTGGGCGTAACTCCCCCCCGAACGGAGCGAATGCCTACGAAATTGGGAGTCGGATCGCCGAACAACCACAGCGGTCGTACCTCTGACACCTTGAAATCTGCGTTTCCAGGCGGGGATCGATCGGTTCATCATTCGTCGCTGATGCATTCCAGTTTAACCGTCGGGCGCAGTATAAGGGAATCCCGGAGGATCGATTCGCCAAGTGCATTTCGACTTCAGTACGCAACAGTGCCGGGAAACCGCTGCTCGCCTCGATTTACCGTGAGTCTCTTCATGGAACACCGCACGCTCGGCTCGACTGGATTGCAAGTCTCGCCGGTTGCTTTTGGGGCAGGGCCGGTTTCGGGTTTGATGACGGGAAGTGACATTGAGCGTCAGGCCGCTGTTGTACGGCGGGCAATCGAATCGGGAATTAACTGGTTCGATACCGCGGCGACTTACGGGGCGGGTAGTTCCGAGGAAGCGCTTGGCACGGCGCTCGCGCATCTCGGCTCACCCGCGGGAGTACATCTCGCGACAAAAGTACGGTTCCTGCCGGAGGATCTCGACCACATCGCGGAAAAAGTCGAGCAGTCGTTCGCCGAGAGCCTGGCGCGACTGAGAGTCTCGCGGGTCACCCTGGTGCAACTGCACAACTCGATCACACAACGGCGCGGAGACGAGCCGACATCGATCACCCCAGAGGACGTGCTCGGACGCCGTGGTGTCTTAGAGGCATTTGAGCGATTGCGAGAAAAAGGGCTGGTGGAGCATCTGGGGCTGACAGGGATCGGCCATCCCGGCTCCCTCCGTGAAGTGGTTCGTCATGGCGCCTTCGCAACAATGCAGATCCCGTACCATGTTTTGAATCCGAGTGCCGGGCAGACAATGCCCTCGACATTCGCGGAGACAGATTACGGGAACGTGATCGCTGCCTGTGCGGATGCAAGCATGGGGGTCTTCGCAATTCGCGTGTTTGCCGCCGGAGCTCTGCTGGATGCGGAGCCGAGCGCGCATACACTCAAAACTCCGTTCTTCCCGCTGGAACTGTATGAGCGGGACAGGCGGCGGGCACGGCAACTGGCCGAATCACTTGGGCTGGTCGGGGTTCTGGGAGATTTCTCGCTCCGCTTCGCATTATGCCATTCGGCCATCTCGGCGGCGATTATCGGTTTCGGAGAACCGGCCCATGTGGACGCAGCCGTGACATCGGCGGCAAAAGAGCCCTTGAGTGCCCAGGAACTGCGGTCTGCCGCGGAGTTCCTGAATGGTGCTTCGGATTGACGCATCAACACATTGCCCCCTGTACCTGTCGACGGGCTCGCCCTACCATTCGATTGTGTTTTTCATCGATGTGAGTCGCCAAATTCGGATCGTGGTTTCGACAAATTGTCTGGTATCATTCGGAGGGAAAATCACGGTGAATACCGCTGCAAAAGCTGGTTTGGGGGGCATTTTTCGTTGACATTCGGCTAAGTTTTTTGCAGGATAGACAGTGCGGAACCACACCTAGCCGCCTCTCTCTTCGATTTCGTGCTATGGAGACGCACGCACAGCAACCCGCATTCACAACGGATTGTTTGTCACCAAGACTTCCCCCACGTTCATTTTTTCAATCCAGATTGCGTGTCTGATCACAACTTCGTTCCCGTCGTTGGAATCGTCGGAGGGATCGGTTCTGGGAAGAGCACCCTCTGCCGTTGGCTCGTTGAGTCACGCGGCATGACGGTCGTTCGTGGAGATGATATCGGGCATCAGGTGCTAAAGATCACTTCTGTTCAAAATCAAATACAACAGCGATTCGGAGATTCAGTATTCAGCGGACCGGGAGAAATTGACCGTGCGGCGTTGGGCCGGGAGGTCTTTGGTCCTTCCGAAACTCACCGCCGGGCCCGACAGACCTTGGAAAGCATTGTTCATCCTAAAATCCGGGAGGGAATCGTCCGCGAGATCGAGCGGGCACGATCGGAAGGATCGGCTGAAGCCGTTTTGCTCGATGCCGCAGTGTTGTTTGAGGCGGGTTGGGACGAGCTCTGCGATGCAGTCGTCTTTGTGGAAGTTCCCGAAAGCCAGAGGCTTGACCGCGTGATGCGCAGCCGAGGTTGGACGGAAGATGAGTTTCGCAAACGTGAAGCCAGCCAGTTGAGCCTGGCAATTAAAAAAGATCGAGCTGACGAAGTCGTCGATAATTCCGTTCCCGTCGAGGTGGCGGGAGCACAAATGCGGCAGATTATCCAAAAACTTATTCGCAGTCGGCAAAGCCCGGCCAGCCATAGCTAGCCGCAACCACTGAACCCGGTTTTCAACGAATTGTTTGCCAATCGTAGTCTTATCCTGATCTCAACAGCATCCCTTCCCGGTGCCATCATGTTGTCGCCGGACAGTTAGTCACCCATCTTAAGCCAATCGTTTTTCGTGCCCGTCAGAAGGTTCCCCACCATGGCCAAACTCACCCGCAGTCGCCCGCAGCCAGATCAAGAAGCGGCATCGTTTGAAGCTTCTGAAAATATCGATCCTTCCGCGGAAGGAAGCGAAGATGCGGAAGCATTTCCCGGCAACGATCGTTATGAAGAGATCAAGCGGGGGGATATTCACATAGCGGAGTTGCAGCGATGCACGATGAAAGAGTTGCTGCAACTGGCGCGCAAAGAGCAGGTGAGCGAATACACCGGGCTCAAGAAGCAGGATCTGATCTTCAAGATTCTCAAAGAACGTACGAAGATGAACGGTCTGATGTTCGGGGAGGGAACGCTCGAGATCCTGCCCGACGGCTTCGGGTTCTTGCGCAGCCCCGATTACCACTATCTCCCCTGTCCCGACGACATTTATGTCAGTCCCAGCCAGATTCGCCGGTTCGGTTTACGGACCGGTGCAACGGTTGCCGGGCAGATCCGTCCGCCGAAAGAGAACGAACGATATTTCGCCTTACTCCGGGTGGAAGCGATTAACGGCGAGGACCCGAACCGCCTCACCGAGAAGGTCTTCTTCGACGATCTCACCCCTCTTCACCCGCAGAATCGATTGCGGCTGGCGGCCGATCCGGGCGAACTCAGCACCCGGATCGTCGACATCGTTGCTCCGATCGGAATGGGGCAGCGCGGCCTGATTGTTTCTCCGCCGCGGGCGGGCAAAACCATCCTGCTGCAACAGCTCGCCAAGGCGACCCTCAAGAATCATCCCGATGCTTACGTCATCGTGCTGCTCATCGACGAGCGGCCGGAAGAAGTAACGGACATGGAGCGGCAGGTCAAAAGTCGCAACAGCGAAGTCATCAGCAGTACGTTTGATGAACCTCCCAGTCGGCACATCCAGGTCTCTGAGATGGTCATCGAGAAGGCCAAGCGGATGGTTGAATACGGCCAGGATGTCGTGATCTTCCTCGATTCGATCACCCGCCTCGCTCGAGCCTGGAATACGGAAGTGCCCCATTCCGGGAAGATTCTCTCCGGTGGTGTCGATGCAAACGCCCTACAGCATCCCAAACGATTCTTCGGAGCCGCTCGAAACGTCGAGGAAGGGGGAAGCTTGACAATTGTCGCCACGGCGCTGGTTGATACCGGCAGCCGGATGGACGAAGTAATCTTCGAGGAGTTTAAAGGAACCGGTAACACGGAGCTGCATTTGGACCGCCGGATGGTCGAGAAACGGGTCTGGCCGGCCATCGACGTGAATAAATCCGGCACTCGTCGAGAAGAACTGCTGATGGACGAGGAAGAATTGCGTCGCGTCTGGATTCTGCGTCGTGTGCTCAACGACATGAACCCGGTCGAGGCGATGGAGCTGCTCGTCAACCGGATGCGTCGCACGAAGACGAACGAAGAATTCTTGATGAGCATGAACCTGGGTTGACGAATGGCCGAGCATCAAGAAGGGGCGCTTCTAGCCGGCGACGAGTCCTTTGCCATCGTCGTATCGCGGTACAACGAAACAGTGACACGGCGATTGCTGGAGGGTGCGCTCCAGACCTTCTCCCATCACGGCGTCTTGGAAGAACGCATCACGGTCGCATGGGTACCGGGAGCGTTCGAGATTCCGTTGGTCGCCGATCGATTGGCAAGCAGTGGACGGTATGCCGCAGTTTGCTGCCTCGGGGCGGTCGTCCAGGGAGAAACGAGCCACCATGAATACATCAATCACCAGGTCGCCCGTCGTATTATGGATTCAGGAATTGCCAGTGGGGTGCCGATCTTGTTCGGAGTGCTGACCTGTCCCACGATGGAACTGGCACTTAATCGGGCAGGTGGAAAAAACGGCAATAAGGGAAGCGAAGCGGCGCTCGCGGCGATCGAAATGGTTAATTTGCTGAAGAAATTGTAATGGCTCGTCGCAGCAAGGCTCGAGAAGTCGCGTTGCAAATGCTTTACCAAATCGACATCAACCCCGATGTCGATGCGCGGACCGTCCGTGAAATGATCGCCGAACAGCTTCCGGACGAGGAGTTGAGCTCATTTGCGTGGCATTTGTTCGTCGGCGTCAGGGAATGCCGGCCTCAACTTGATGCACGCATTGAGGCGGTGGCTGAAAACTGGACTCTCGCCCGCATGGCCCCGACCGATCGAAACTCCATTCGCCTGGGAGCTTTCGAGCTGTTTCACACAAGCACGCCGCACCGTGTCGTCATTGATGAGGCCATCGAGCTCGCGCGCAAGTTCGGCACGGCGCAGTCGTCGCAATTCGTCAACGGAATTCTCGACCGACTCGTTCCGGACGAAAAGAAAAGCAGCGAGAAAAAGAGCGAGGATTCCGATGCCGAGGGGATCGCAGATTGAGTGATCGCTCCGCGGTCATTCCGCGTTGCCTTGGCTTGCCTCGGCGTTCTTGAGAAATTCTCCGCCGCTCATGAACATCCCGTTTGCGCAGGGGTAACACCACCCAATCCGCACACGATACTCATAGGTGCGGCTGTCGCTGGCCATGCGGACGGTCACCTCGCCAGGAGAAATTGAGCCCCGATGCAGCAAGCCGAGCCCCGTCGTGCTGATCTCGCGCGTCATGGCTGAGACGGTATTGCCGCGGGCGGTGATGACTTCCGCCGGTACAGAAAGCTCGAGACGGTTCGCCGTCCGGTTCTCTTCCGAATGCTCTTTGGAGATTCCTTCGAGGATTTCGTGCAGATCCTTCAAAGAAGGCCGACTCCAGGGATCAGATGACATGGCCGCTTTTCCTGCTATGGACCCCAGACGCATGAATTCTCCGGGCGGCCGCAAAGGAACCCGCCGACGGTTTGACCTGCAAATATAGGTCACGTCAGGCGGTCAGCGGGCAGGCTTCCCAAGAGAACTTCACTAGGCAGGATCGTTTCGCACCGATTACAGCGGCCCAGGGAACCGATAAGGAACGTTGAAATCGTCATCCTCGATACAAGCGTTATGGCAATCAACGTGTAAGGCAAGGAGCGTCCCCATGATCGTCGATTGACCCTCGATTCGAGGAAACGGTCGCTCGTTCTCCCCAGGCAAGATCACCGGGCGATTCCGGTCATTCGGAACCTCTTCAGGAGCGCGATACCGATTACGAAGGCCACCGCGATACCGAGGACTGTCGCGAAGGATCGTCCTCCCAGCGGTTTCTTGATTGATGACGATGAAGGCTCAGCTTCACTACTGACTGACAATTCTTCGACAGCCTCTTCCGTCGTGGATTGCGCGATGGAAGAATCATCACCGGAAACCAGCAGTCCCGGCTCTTTCGTGAGTGTGACACCTTTGAGTATGTGCCCTCGTGCCGACGATTTATCTCCATCCACAGGTACCCACTGAGCACTCGGGATCAACGAACCGTGAGATTCTTTTTCCACAACCGGGTCACGCCGGCTGCTGGTATCCCCCGATGCAGGGCGAATCGAATTGACCGCAGTGCCTCGATTCGATTGCACTCGGGCAGTGTACGACGCAAGGCGTGCTCCTCGATTCGACGACGCCTTTGCATTTGGCGGGGTTGTCTCCGTCGTTCCCACTGCCAACGCAACTTTTGGAGCCGCACTCGGTGCCGCGCCCGGCGTGCTTACTGGAGCAGGCCGCGCATTCTTTGTGAAATTGACTTCGTTTTTTCGCACGACGTCCGGGATGAACCTCGGCCGCGGTGGAAACCGCCAATGAATCGCATTCGTATCCACAATCATTTCCCCGGTGGAAGCGACCGGCATGGGAATCGCTGGTGGAAGCTCCTGTATCTGGCGCGGGGCCTGCGGTTGGCGATCTTCAAATTCGGCCGGCTGCCAGCCTCCCTCGGGGAACAGGCCGGTCAATGACTCTGGATTTGCGCGGTGAATGGAGTGCGACGGGGTACGGCGCTGACCATTCGCCACTGCGGAACGCGGCTGCGGTGCGATCGCATGGACCAGGTCTTCTTTCAATTCATCCGCATGACGGATTGAGCCGAGAGCAGGCCCTTCTTCGAATTCGCGGGAGACAACGTTCACGGAAGTTTCGTTGCGAGGAGCGGCTTCCTTGCGGTCAATTCCTTCTCCTTCAACCATACGCTTCTGGCCCTGCAATATGCTTTCGGCGTGCGGCGTCACGACCGGGGCAGATGCCAACAAGCTCGCGGATTTCGACGAATGCTCGAAGGCGAATTGCTTCTCGCGCAAACGTTGCAGCAGATCTTCCGGCCTGTTGTCGTTTGGCGCCATCTTCAGTCCCTTCGACTGTGCCAATGCGTCTGCCGACAAGGCGAGTTCCATCGCGCGGTTCAAATGGCCATGTTGATCGGCCGCCCGGGCCTGTCGCATCAACTCCGCGACGTCCTTTCGGAGAGCCACCAATTCGGGAGATTCCGCTTTGGTTTCCGGCGTTTTCGGCCTTGGGCCTTCCTTCATATTCGCGATGGCTTGGCTACGCGCCTGAGCGAGCGCTTGCTGCGCGGCCTGTGCTTTCGCCGCGTTTGCTTTGGCGGAATTCGCCTGCGCGAGCATCGTCGCCGCAGCGCGATCACGCGAGGCTTCGGCATTCAACTGCGCCATCTGGGTATTGAAACCGGGCGCGAACGCATTTCCGGGACGAGCACCTGACGCGGCAGCCGGCCGCTTGGCAGGTGTCGAACTCTTCGCGATCTGCTGCGGACTAATTTCTGCCAGGAAAGGGTCCTGAACGTCGCTCTCATTCGGATTGCGTTTCTTGACGAACGGAGCCGCGATGATTCCGTTCGACAGCGACGATGCGAGCTGTGCGGGTTTTTTAATCCAGGAGCGTCCGGACTTCTCTTTCTCGTCAGAGCCGGACTTCGTCGTGGAGGCCTGCAAAATCTCGCCTCGGCTCTTTTTCGAATGGTTTTTCTTGTCGACGAGATTCAATTTCTCCGCGGTTTCCGGGTCGACTTCGTCTTCACGACGAACGATCGACTTCAGGCTCTTGGTTGCTTTCGATGCGACTCCGTCGGTTCCCCACACGCGCTCAAAGGCCCCCTTGGGTCCTTGAACACATCCCAGCGCGAGGAGGCTTCCGAACAATGCAACAGCAAACCCGGCAACAAGTCCGCGACGAACAGGTTGATTCCGCAGGCTCACGGCAAATCCCTCTACCATCAAACAGGAATCAGTGACGGAAATATCCAATATCCGGTTCGGGCCGGTTGATCGGCCTGTGGTAGACTGATCGACGAATCGGAAGTTTCCGCCTCATGCGATTTCAACTGTCCTGACGGATCTGCGCATTGTGAGGGTCCGTTCGTTCGTGGAGCGACGGTTATTCCCGTCTGCGAAAGTACGCAGACTTTAACGGCAACGCTTGCGGCCCAACAGCTTCGTTGACGTAAGTCACTTTCGGGAATGGGACTTACGCTTAGCCGTCGCCGTTTTGAGAGACCCATCTGGCGCGGCGGGCCCCTTCTGACCTTTATTGGAGATCAGGCTTCGCAGTTGTTCAAGGTTGATGGAATCGAGCTCGCGCCCATCTTCCTCTCCCTTCGGCGTCTCCATGTACATAGGGAGCTGCGCGAACCGCGCATCGTTGAGGATGTGACGAAACGGTTCTACCCCCAGGCATCCTCGGCCGATATGCTCGTGCCGATCGACGCGGCTGCCGAGTTCCTTTTTGCTGTCATTCAGATGAAATGCGCGAATCCGGCCGATGCCAATCGTCCGGTCGAACTCGTCAAACGTCGCCTGATACTCTTCGGGGGATTGAATCGCATACCCGGCCGCGAAGATATGGCAGCTGTCAACACAGACCCCAATCCGATCATTCGCTCCGACATTCTCAATCAGGTATTGCAGATGCTCGAACCGGTGGCCGAGATTGCTTCCCTGGCCGGCGGTCGTCTCCAACCAGATTTCGACTTCGGCTCCCTTCGTTCTTTCGATGGAACGACCGAGCGCCTGCACGATGCGGTCAAGCCCTTCCTGCTCGCTCGACGTCACAAAGCTCCCGGGGTGCATCACCACCCCCTTCAACCCCAGGGCCTCGGCTCTCTCCAGCTCGATCACGAATGCATCGAGCGACTTCTTCCAAAGTGCGTCGTCCGGACTCGCGAGATTAATCAGGTAGCTGTCGTGCGAACATGGGGACTGTAAGCCGGCTTCCGTCAACGTATCGCGAAACCTTTCGATCTCATCCTCGGTGAGCGGTTTTGCGTTCCATTGGTTGTTGTTCTTCGTGAATATCTGTACCGTCTCCATGCCAAGTCGCGCGGCAGCCTCTACGGCTTTGTAATAGCCGCCGGCTATCGACATATGGGCTCCGAGCAGAGGCATGGATTGTCATTCTCCGAAGGTCGGTTTCGCGGGGTAAAAAACTGTGCGACCACACCATAGTGGCGTCTTGCAGGTTGGGTCAACCCTTGCCGAAACTCTCACAACAACTCTACTAATTCAGTCCTCACCACCAGCAGAGCAGGTGACTTGAAGAGGGCCACTAAAAGGAGCCGTTGGGTTACCGGTTACTTCGCCTTTTTTCACTTTTCGGTGGCTAAGACGACGGCGTTTTCCAGGAGTTATTGGATTTTCGAACCCCTGGCCTTCAAGGGCCGATGTCGATACTTGTTTTCGGAGGCTCTGCTCGCGGCGGGTACCAAGCATGTCGGCAAAGAGAGTGCCGGTCAGCACGGTGGTCAAACTGGCAAAGGTCGGTGCGGTCCTCGTGACGGAAAGCCCCTGCAACAGACTGGCAAAATCGGGTGCAAGTTCCATCGTAAGCCTTCTTGCTCAATGTCTGAGAGTGATGTCCCAAGCATTGTTGCGGAGGCTCACGCTATTGACGTAGACTAGTATTTAGCACTCTGAACAAAGTGTAAAAAGTCGAAGCTACAGGCGACCCACAAAATCGCGTTCTGACGGCACGATGAACTGAATGTCGACGACCGAAGCTTACAGTCTGGTGTTGATCGAGGTGGCGAACCTCTCCCCCGCCTTTCTGGTGGCCGATGCGTGTGCCAAATCGTCATCGGTCCACCTGTTGGGGATCGAGAGCACCGACGGCGCGGAGCAGTGCATCAAGCTGGTCGGTCCGATGGGCGCGGTCGCCCATGCGGCTGAGGAAGCCGCCGCGTTGGCCCGAAGGATGGGAAGCCAGGCGATGGTGTCGGTGTTGCCGGCTCCGTTGGAGGCGACCCGGCTGCTGGCCGATGCTCCCCCCGTTTACAGCCCCCTGTTGGGACTTTACGATTACCGTATACCGAGAACCGAATCCATGAGTACACAAGAAGCGTTGGGACTGCTGGAAACACAAGGGCTCGTTGCGGCGTTGCACGCGACCGACGACATGCTTAAAAGCTCGAACGTGACGCTGGTGGGGAAAGAAAAGATCGGCGCCGCCTACGTCACGATTATGGTGCGCGGGGACGTGGCGGCCGTGCAGACCGCCATCGCCACCGGCAAGCAGACGGTGGAACGCCTAGGGGGAAAGTTGATTCTCGCGGACGTCATTGCCCGCCCACACCCCGAGTTGGCTGCCCTGCTGCCGAAGTAAGAAGCCGCGCCCGGCGCGGATCGAAGGTGACGGGACGTGAACCGATCGAAGAGGCACGGGCAGCGGAACGTCACCCCAGCAACGGGTTCTACGGATGAGGTAGTGCTTCTCGGCGCGCGCCGCGAGCGACTCTGGTTAACTATCGCACTGGCTTGGCTGCTCGGGTTTCTACTCTTCTTCTACAGCTTCGAGTTGCCCAATAACCGGCCAACGACTCGGTTCGATATCTGGATGATCCTGCCGACGCTCTTGCCGCCGTCGGCTCCCTCTGATCCTGGCGCTCCCTACGGCTGGCAGAACCTGCCGCAGCGGTTCGACCTGATGTTCGTGGCGGGGATCATCCTTGCCGGCGCGTGGGGTGCGGGACACCTGCTGTTGCGGGTGATCAACGTACCGCTGGAGAAGCGATGCGCTGAACGAACGGCATTCGCGTTCGGGCTCGGTTTATCGGCACTGTCGTTAATCACGCTGGGCTGCGGATTGGGGGGACTGCTCTGCCGTTGGATTCTCGGTGGGATCATCGTGGCGGCGGTAATCGCGGAAGCTGTGCTGCGATGGCACGGGGGTTCGAGATCCAACTTTTCTGCTGAAGCTTCTGCTAAGCCGGCGAGCGGCAAGACATGCATAGCAGCGACGACGGAGCGTTCTTCGTTGCGCTGGATTTGTCTCGCGGCGGTTAGCCCGTTCGTGCTGGTGATGTTTCTCGGGGCAATGTTGCCTCCGACCGATTTCGACGTCCGAGCGTATCATCTCGAAGGACCAAAAGAATTCTTCCAAGCAGGGAGGATTTCGTTTCTGCCGCACAACGCCTACACGAGCTTTCCGTTTCTTACCGAAATGTTGAGCCTGCTGGCGATGGTCCTGCGCGACGACTGGTATCGCGGCGCACTGGCGGGGCAACTTGTGCTCGCCTGCTTCGCGCCACTGACGGGTGTTGCGTTGTATGCAGCGGGACGGCGCTGGTTTTCTCCGGCAGCCGGTTGGCTAGCGGTGCTCGTCCATCTGACGACGCCCTGGATCTACCGCATTTCGATCATCGCCTATGCCGAAGGAGGACTGGCTTTTTATCTGCTCGCATCTTTGCTGGCGGTGGCGATCGGCATCGAACGAATGAAGGAACTACCGCGCGATTCCCATCGTCTGTTCTTCCTTACCGGTTTGCTGGCGGGGAACGCGATGGCTTGTAAGTACACCGGACTGGTACAGGTTGTCGTGCCGATGGGCCTCGCGGTGTGCGTGGCGGCCATTTTCGTTCCAGGCACGGACGAGCACCGATCGCGCCGGTTCATAATGAGCACGGCAGCGTTCGGCCTGGGGGTCGCGCTGACGATCGGTCCGTGGCTGGTAAAGAACCTTGTCGAGACGGGTAACCCGGTCTATCCGCTGGCGTATTCAATCTTCGGCGGCGCGGATTGGGATGACGCACTCAATGTCCGATTCAAGCATGCCCATGGCCCGAAGAACTACAGCCCCGCTGATTTGTGGTATCAGTTCATCGATGTCATGGCACGCAACGATTGGCTGAGTCCGTTGTTGTACGGTCTTGCTCCTCTGTCGTTGCTGGTCGCCGCACGACGCAAAACAGTCGGCTGCTTCTGGATGTACGTTGCTTACCTCTTCCTCGCCTTTTGGCTATTGACGCATCGCCTCGATCGCTTTTGGGTGCCGATGCTCCCGGTGGTGTCGCTGCTCGCGGGAATTGGCGCGGGCTGGTCGCGCGTCCCCGGGTGGCGGTGGGGAGCCGGGCTGATGATAGGTTTGGCGGTCTGGTTCAACCTTGGTTTTGTGACGACAGGGTTGTGCGGCAACAACATCTATCTCAGCGATCTTGAAGTGGCTCGAAACAACTCCGATCCGGCAGGGATCGGCTTCTTGAACCGCACGCTCCCCCCCGGTTCGAAAGTACTATGCATCGGTGAGGGAGAAGTTTTTTCGGCGCGGTTTCCGCTCGTCTACAACACCGTGTTTGACAAGCCAGTTTTGCAGGAGTGGTGCGCGGCCGATGCTTCCGATGTGCCTGACGAAGAGCCGCCGTTTCGCGAGACAGCCGAGATTCGTGCCCAGCTCGCCAAGGAAGGGATCACGCATGTTTACGTGAATTGGCAATGGATTTTGACATATCGCCATGAGGGGAACTACGGCTACAGCGATTTCATCAACCCGGGGAGGTTAGTCGAATTACAGAAACGAGGAGTGCTCGGCCCGGCAATGCAGCCATCGAACGCCGACCCGCGCGATTGGGGAATTTTCTATATGGAATTCAAGAACGCCTCCCCCGAAGATCGTACGATCGTCGAGAAATGGGGACCGGAACTGCGGACTAACGTGCGTGGTACGGACGCCTTGATTCTACGGCAGATTTTTCCCGTCATTCCCTAGCAAAGGGCTGGTTTTCGGAGTGGCTTTCCCGCGGGAAGAATAATCGTTAAAAGATTTGGCTGGCCTGCCGATCGCATCCCCCGGCCGTATCCTGCCCCGGTCTGGCAAAAGACTTGTGATAGATCAACCAGCCTGATTCGAAGATGCGATGATTTTCGACAGGCAACGTAAACGCAAATTCCAACCGAGACCATGAAGAAACCCCGCCACTGGCTGCAGCTCAGCATCACCGCTGTTGTGTTCCTGGCGGCGATTTGGCTGCTCTATTATGAGCTGCGCAAATACAACTGGCCCGTCGTTTGGAGAAGCGTCCAGGAGCTTCCGCACAGTCAGATCCTGATGGCACTGGGGCTGACGCTGCTGAATTTTTTGATTCTGATCGGCTACGAATTTCAAGCCGTGCGGGCGATCGGCCATCCGTTGGCGATTCGTCGGATCGCGCTCGGCTCGTTCATTGGCACCGCCGTCAGTCTGAACGTCGGTGCCCTGCTGGGAGGTACGCCGGTCCGCATTCGCCTCTATACATCTTGGGGGTTGACGGCGGTCGAGATTGCCAAGTTGATGGCGATGCTCGCGGTCACCTTCTGGGTGGGAGCGCTGGCACTCGCGGGAGTGGTCTTCGTCTATGATCCGATTCCCGTGCCGCCGGATTTGCAACTTCCGTTTGAGAACGTGAGACCACTCGGCTACGTGTTGTTGGTCGTGGTGTTTTGCTACGTTTCGCTCAGCCTGATTCGACGTGAGCCGATTCTCATCGGGAAACATCGCTTCACGCTCCCGAGCCTCAAGTTGACGCTCAGCCAGATTGTGATTGCTTCTCTCGACCAGATCGTCGCGGCAGGGGTGATGTACGCGCTCATCCCAAAACCGGCTCCCATTCCTTTCACGGAATTCCTCGGAGTCTATCTGTTGGCGGTCACGGCCGTGCTGATTACTCACGTCCCGGGCGGAGTCGGCGTGCTCGAACTCATCATGCTCACGCTGGTGAAGTCGGACGACCGAGAAGGAATGGCGGCGGCACTCATCGTGTTTCGCGTGATTTATTACATGCTCCCATTGCTGATCGCGGTCTTTATGCTCGGCTTCAATGAGCTGTGGCGGATCGGCCAGGTGGGACGCGACGAAGAGGAACAAATTCGCAAGGCCAAGCGGACCGCGGGGAGCGATACAATCGTTTGAAAGACTCCCCCTACTCGTGGGGAGTGGAAACTTGGTGGATTTCGACCGCCACGGTCCCTTTGTTGTCCGCCAGGCTCCGCCAGAAATCGTTGACGCGGAGATAGAGCGTTCCGGTCACTGGTGCGGTAAACCGTGCCTGCCGCCCGACCGGTATCACTTCCAACATGCTCTCCGTCGGCCGCTCCACCGCGTTTGCTTTGTCCTTCATCTGTGAGGAAGACGAATCGATCGCCGCCAGCAATTGGCCGATCGGATGCCCTTCGGAATAGAAGAGACTCACCCCTTGCGGCTCGCTGATCCAGGGGACTGGTTCGTCCGCGAGCGTGAATTGCCCGGTCGCGGAAAGATCATAAGACTTGCCCTTCTCGACCAGCACGCCGCTCGATTGCCAACCGCGATCGGCGACGATATTGATTCGAGTCGGCCCCCTATCTTCCGCCGCCGGCTTCCCGTCGCGAAAATCGATTACCGCGCGTTCAATGTCGTAGCTGAATTGCAAGTTGGTCGCGAACAGAACCCATTCGGTGTTGAGTTCCCGCTGGTCCGAGCGAAACAGTTCCGGGAGTTTTGTTGCGAATTGAGTTCCGGTTGTGTACCGGCCAAGCTTGCGAAAACGATCACGATACCGGGGGTGCGAGTCGAGAAACTGGCAGAGTGCCCAGGCCCAGCCATAGTTAGAATTCTCTGCGAATTCCTCCGGACGCAATCGATCGGCATCGTTCAACGACAAGACCCTCCCATGGGCCACATCAGCCCGAACCATCCGCATGCGACCGAGACCAGGAAAGTGCTCCTCCGAATCGGGCATTACTCGGAACTCAACCGTTCCCTCCGTAGGGATTCGGTGCGTGCCGAACAACTCTGCCATTCCCTCCATGTACCAGGCAGGAGCCCGCACATCCTCGAGAGTTGTCATGAAGCAGTGAGTCGCCTCATGAATCAGCAGATGCCGGCGGTAGTAATCGGACTCCTGCTCGTTCAACCAGAATTCCGCGCCGCGGTGTCGTCCGTGAAAGAACTGCGGCAGGTCTTCCGGCAGCAGACCGGCGCGACGGAATAGCTCGCGGTCCTTCATCAGGTAGCCAGTCATCTGGTATTCCGTCGCCTCCCGGTTCGGCGGTAGGGGACCGAAGTAATCGACCCAGGCGTCGTACGCAGCATCAATGATCTTCGGGAGCGAAGTTGCGTCATCCGCGTTGATATCGGTGTGCAACCGCAGTCGCCGCGATTCGAACGTACGAATACCCAACGTCTCCAGCTTCGCGGCATCGTGCTTGGAACGACTGTCCGACGCTCGAAAGACCGGGACGGCCTCCGGAACCGATTCTTCCTTCAAAGGGGCGCGCGGAGGGTCGGCACTCGCATATTGTTCAGACTCTTTTGGGAGCGCGGTTCTCACGATCAAACGTTCCCTCTTATCCGGGCGATTAGGTATCTCCTGTGTTTGATCACCGTTCTGCTTCGGTTCCGTCGGTTCCCCGTCGGTCAATTTTTGAGCAGAGGACGAATGGTCCAATTCGGACTTGTGGACCCGCTGAGAAACGGCTGAGGGGGATGACTGGCCACAACCCACCAGAATAAAAAGGGTTAGGACACTGGCGATCTTAACCCCTCGTTTATCTCCAGAAGAGTAACGCATTCCCCGCTCCGCAAATCGCATTCTCAAGCTGTACCAACCAAGGCGCTGTCGAGGGGGCATTCAAGCACCGCCACAGACAACCCCGGCAGTTATTTTCGCACACCTTAGGGATGCAGGGAAGCACCGATTGCGGGATCGCTCGGCAGTCGCTACGCTTTCGAAGTCTTTAGGACAGTCTGCGCAAAATTCTCAATTTGACACAGGTTCGAGACCATCTTCGCATGTCGATGTTTCAATACTCTCTGAACGCCAGCACCATACGGACTACTCCCCTCCTGGACAAGATTGCGATTGCTTCGGAAGCAGGTTACTCGGGGATCGAATTGTGGCACGACGACATCGATGCCTACCTCTCTGCGGGGGGGGCCCTGCCAGAAATCCAAGATGCGCTGATCAACCATAATCTGGCCGTTCCGACGACGATCTCTCTCAAAGGGTGGTGCGAGACAACCGGTCTCGAACATCGGCGGGCGCTGGACGAATGCCAGCGTCGCATGGAGCATGCGGCAGCACTTGGAGCGGTGCACGTGATCGCCGGCCCGCCGCTCGGCAAGGTCGATCACAATCTGGCGGCGGCGAACTATCGCGAACTCTTGGAACTGGGAATCCAGCAAAATATTGAGCCGGCCTTGGAGTATCTGGGCTTCGCGGAAGATATCAATTCCATTGAAGCGGCAGTCGATATTCTAACGAAAGCAGGCCATGCATCCGGCACCATCGTGCACGACCCGTTTCATATTTTTCGGGGCGGGGGATCGTTCGAGTCGCTGACAATGTTCCCCGCAAGCCGCATTGCCGTTTGCCACTTTAATGACGCCCCAGCCAGTCCGCCACGGGAAAATCAGCACGATCCTGACCGCGTGATGCCGGGCGACGGACATATCGACCTGAAACGGATGGTGACGATTCGAAAGCAAATCGGCTACCGCGGATTCGTATCGCTGGAGTTGTTTCGCGAGGATCTCTGGAAACGTGATCCTTTGGAAGTTGCCCGGCTTGGTCTCGAACGGATGCGAGCAATCGCCGAAGATTGAACCGCGTGCAGGGTTCGGTCATTGCCCGGATTAACGTGTCACACAGCGGGAATAAGCCGCCAGGAGACGGCGGCGTCTTAGTTGTTCTGTTCGCCAAAACCAGGGCTCATTTCACGATTTCCCCGACTCTCCGCGACTATTGACGACCGGGGGGGATACGCTAAAATCGAAGGCGGAAGGTGACATCCTTCTCCCTCCAATCGTGGTGGCTTCGTTGATCGCCCGTGAAGACTTCACCGGCCTTTCGAGTGCCATTCTCGGTTGGCTCAAGGAAATTTGGGGCCGTAGCTCAATTGGTTAGAGTACCGGACTGTCGATCCGGTGGTTGCGGGTTCGAGCCCCGTCGGCCTCGCTCGATAAAACCGCTGTCACGTGATGACAGCGGTTTTTTTCTTGTGTCTGGAGAAGGCTTTACGTCGAGGCTTTGACTCGGGCTCTCCGGACGAGTGTGTACCCCGCGATTGTCATCAGTGTCCCACGGATGGCCCGGTTTGCACCAAGTTGGTGCAAACTCTGGTGCAAACTGAGATGGTAGCCTGCAATCCGTTCCCATCGCTAGGTGGTGATCCGCAACTGCTGGTTCGCCACCATCAAGCGGTAACGATGGGAGTGCGCCCACCGCACCCTGCAGGTCGAGGAGACGCGGGTCGGTATAAACATTCATTGTCAGGTCGATCTTCGAGTGCCGCATTGCGGCCTGAGCGGTCCGAGGAGCCACGCCAGCCTTACTCAGCAATGTTCCAAACGTATGACGTAATGCGTGGACGTCGATCGTTCGCCCGCGGTCGTCCCGTTTCGCGATTCCAGCGACCGCCAGATCGCGATCCAGAATCTTCACCAGCTGGTCAGGGACGTTGAACAAACGCGTCGACGGAGTCAGCCGGTTCTCCTCATCACCAGAGATCGAAATCGTCGTGGTCGTTTCCCGCTTTTGTTTGATCCATTCCTGCAGATCGGCCGCGAGATCACTTCGAATGGGAATCTGCGCTCCATGCCGGTTCTTCTCGTCGGCAGCGTGAAGGTCCGCATAGGGGTTTGCTCCATCCAGATGCAATTGGCCAATCGTCAGCGATGCGAGCTCTGACTGCCGTAGTCCCGTCAGTACGAGTGTTTTGTAGATCAATGCCCGTTCGCGACCAGTGGCTTCCAGCTGAGTGATAAAACCTGGGTTGTCCTCCAGACGCTGTCGTGCAGTTGCCTCGGCCCATGCAAGCGATTCAAAAGTAAGAGGCCTCATCCGCCAGGTCTTGCGACCATGTGAATCCTCGGCGGGCTTCCTCTCTGTTTCGCGGCCATACTCGGCCAAAGGTCGTTTGAGAGCGGCATGCAGCAAACGCTCAACTTCCTGTGGAGTCATGGCCCGCCGCTGGCGTTTCCGGTCCGACCTTTCATCCGCTCTCCGAACTCGCTCCAAGGGATTGGCCCCGAGCCGATCTCGTTCCACACACCATTCGCAGAAGCCGCGCATGGCCTGCCGGTAGGAATTCCGCGTTCGAGCAGCCATGCCTTCCTTCCCGCGTGCGGCAAGCCATCTTTCGACGACATGAGCGGTGATATCGGACAGCCAACCGATTCCCAGATCCGCGACAACGCGCGTAACAAGCCGGCGGGTATCGGCCACGTAAACGTTCGACGCATCACCAACCTGTAAGTGGGAAAGATAGTCTTCGAGATGTACCGTCAGTGGAACACTTTGATGGTTAGCTACCCGATCTTCGGAGGTCGTCATTACGCCCGCTTTGACTAACTCTGCGCGTCGTTCCAATTCTGCAAGCACGGCGCGTGCGGCAAGTTCGTCACGGCAACCAGTCGCCACTTCTCGCACATGGCCGGCCCCATCGCGGTATTTCGCCGTGTATGTTCTCGCGACAATCAAGATTCGATCTGACCCATCCTGCCCGGTCGTGACCCCGGCGGTTTGCGTTCGTTCTCTCGAATCTTTCCATCGAGCGAAGCGTCTTCCCTGTCGGGTGAACAGCTCAGCGGAATCGGGAACAGGCTTTGTCAAACTCTTCCGAAAGACCGTGCCCATGGTTCACTTCGACTTTCGTTTCGTGAGTGTCAGCCCAAAATACGCCGCCAGCTGATCGGCCTTGTCCAGGCGAAGCGACCTCTCACCATTCATAAACTTCATTAGCGATTGCCGTAACACGCCGGTTTCCCGTTCCAGTGCTTTGTACGACATGTCGCTCTCCATAATCGCCTTTCGCAGGGCATCACTCAGTGGTTGTGCTTGTTCGCGTCGTTTGCCCTTCGCCATGTGTGTAATAATTGTTACATTGCTCCCGATGATTGTCAATCAGTCGACTGGCAGGCCAGCTGTTTCTGTACGCAATCCTACGCCGCCCATTCGGCACACAGCACTTCCGCCTGCTCCAGCACTGTTTGTGTTGCCGCCTCCTGCAGGTCCGGCGGATAGCCGTATTTCCGGAGAATCCGACGGACAAGTACACGGATCTTTGCTCGAACATTCTCCTTGATTGTCCAGTCGATCGTCACGTTCTGCTTCACTTTGTCTACCAGCTCACGGGCAATCACGGCCAGCTGCTCATTCCCCATCACCTCCACAGCACTCCCGTTGGCCGCCAGGGCGTCGTAGAACGCGGTTTCATCGTCGTTCAGCCCCAGCT
>CAZVJA010000035.1:0-34421 GCA_964626885.1 uncultured Planctomycetaceae bacterium
GCAATCTCGCATGTACGACCAGTGACGCCGCGGTCGTTACGGTTCGGAGGAGCCGCCACCACCGAAGATCTGCACCGCCCGGTCCGCCGATTCAAAAGCCGCATTGCTGGCGAAGAATTTGGCCTGCGCCGCCAGCATGTCGGCCTGCTTGTGGAGTTCCACATCTCCCGGGTTCGCGCGCGAGGCCGCTTTTGCATCGACGGCGGTCATCAACAGGCTGTCGGTCGCCTGCCGCGCGATTTCAATTTGCGCGATGTGTTCCTGCACCAGTTGATGCTTCGCAATCGGCTTGCCATGCTGGTGCCGCTCGGTCGCGTAATTCAGCGATTCCGCCAGACAGTCCTCGATAACGCCCAAGCATCCCGCGGAGACACTCAGCCGCCCGCTGATGAGCGTCGTCATGGCAATGCGGAATCCGTTCCCCTCGTCGCCGAGCAGGTTTTCCGCCGGCACTTCATAATCGCTCAACTCGAACATCGCTGTATTCGAGGTCGGCAGCCCGAGTTTGGCGGTGAGATCTTCCGCCTCGAACCCCGGCCCTTTGGTCTCGACGATGAACGCGCTGACGCGGTCCCGCTTATCCTCGGGATAGGCAAACGTGACGATGACATCCGCCAAGCCTCCGTTGGAGATGAGGTACTTCACGCCATTCAGCAGAAACTTGTTACCCTCGCGGCGGTAGGTCATCTGCATTTCGAGCGGGTTTGAGCCGGCGTCCGGTTCGGTCAGTCCGAAGGCCATCAGCGTCTCGCCGCGGCACGACGGCGGCAGATACTTCTGCTTCTGGGCTTCGTTTCCCCATTCGAGGATCGGCGTCTGGCCGATGGAAATGTGCCCCGAGAACAGCGTTCGCAGCCCAGTCCCCTCACGGCCGATTCGCGCCAGTGCTCGAGCATACGTTCGGAGATCCGCACCGCGGCCGCCGTATTCCTTCGGCATGGCCATGCCCATCAGGTTGTACTTGCGGGCGAGCGTGAGCGCTTCCTCATTGTGGCGATGTTCGAGGTAGCAAAGTTCTTCTCCAGGCCGTACTTCCTGACAGAAAGCTTCCACATCGGCGAGGAGCGATTGTTGTTCGGTCGGCGTCATCCGTTGGCCTTTTCCGTTCAAGAGATCGAAACAGGATCGACGGTATCTTATCGCAAGGCGCGCAGATTGGGCCAGCTTGCGGGTTGAGCGGCTTTTGCCGAACGGTATCATACGCGACTGGACAGTCACGCTCCCAAATTCCGGAATCGATGCTCCATGGCCCTCAATCTTGCCTCCCTGCTGGATAATTCCACCCGCGCGTTCCCCGGCGAGACCGCTCTCATCGCCGATGACGACCGCTGGACCTACGAGCGGCTCGATCAGGCGGCGCGGCGGTTTGGTGCGGAACTTCTCGAACGAGGCCTCAAGCGCGGCCAGAAGGTCGCGATCATGATTCCGAACGTCCCGGAATTCTCGATCGCATACTTCGGAACGCTGTACGCCGGCGGAGTCGTCGTCCCGTTGAGCACGCTGCATGTCGCCGCGGAACTCGTGTTTCAGCTCGACGACTGCGAAGCCCGCGCGTTCGTCGTGCATGCCGACTGCGCCGCACAGGGGGTCGAAGCCTTCCGCCGCACGAAAGATTGCCCGAACCTGTACATGATCGGCGCGGCGTCCCTGCCCGATGTTCCAGGCGGCGCGGGTGCCACTGGCGGCTCGTCCGCCAGTGCCGACCTCCACGGCAATGTCCGCTCGTTTGCGGATGTCCTGAAAGGCCCCACGCACGCCGACCTGGCTCAAACCAGCCCCGACGAAACCGCGGTCATCCTCTATACCAGCGGCACGACCGGCAAGCCGAAGGGAGCGGAGTTGACCCACTTCAACGTGTATTGCAACACGCAATACAACGCGGAGCGAACCTTCAGCCTCTGGCCCAAGCAGATCGAAGTGATGGCCCCCGGGCATGTGATGCTCGCCGCATTGCCGCTGTATCACACATTCGGGCAGACAAACGTGCATAATACCGCCCTCTTTGGCGGCGCGGCGGTATCGCTGCTCAAACGTTTCACCGCCGAGGGAGCCGTGCGAAATATCCAGCGCGACCGCGTGACGCACTTCGCCGGCGTGCCGACGATGTACCTTACGATCCTCAACGATCCCGCCACGCGCAACGCCGACTTGTCATGCCTGCGGTTCTGCGTCTCCGGTGGTGCGCCGATGCCGGTCGAAGCGAAGCAGGAATTTCAGAAACGATTCCGCGTCCGCATTCAGGAAGGATACGGCCTTACCGAAACGTCGCCCCTTGCCTGCCAACAGCGGATCGATGAAACCGAAGCCGCCGGAACCATCGGTAAGCCGATCACCGGCGTCGAAATGAAAATCTTCGACGAGAACGACCGCGAAGTCCCCGTCGGCGAACGAGGCGAAGTGGTCATCCGGGGAAACAACATCATGAAGGGTTATTTCAAGCGACCCGAGGCGACCGCCGAAGCGTTCCGCAACGGTTGGTTCCATTCGGGCGACATCGGCTACGTGAACGAGAAAGGGAATTTTCACATCGTCGACCGGAAGAAAGATATGATCCTCCGCGGGGGCTACAACGTCTATCCGCGTGAAGTCGAGGAAGCCCTCTACGCCCACCCGGCGGTCGCCGAGGCGGCGGTGATCGGCATTCCCGACGATCGGCTTGGCGAGGAAGTGAAAGCGGTCATCTCTCTCAAGCCGGGGATGAAAGCGACTATCGAGGAGATCGTCGACCACTGCAAAGGGCTGGTCGCGGCGTACAAATACCCTCGGCACGTGGAGATCATCGACTCATTGCCCAAAGGCCCGACGGGAAAGATTTTGAAGCGAGCGCTGCGGGGGTGATTGCGGAGGAAAAATTCACATGACTCTCAGATCGTTCGGCAGAGCTACCGGAACTCAAATTAGGATGCTTCAGCTTGTCGGATACGAGAGCAAGGAACGCGACATGGTTTCTGCTGAAGGGGGAAATGCTCGCAAAAGGACGATGCGATTGGGTTTGCACTGGCTTCGGAAGAAAACCAAAGCGGATTTCGGCTACCAACCGGGAGCATGGCGAGAGTTCCTCATCACGAATGGAAGCAAATTTGGTTACACGCATCCCTTTGCATTTGATGGAATCGATAGTGCAGTTCAGAAGGCGATGGAAGATCCAAAAGTGATTGCTGCACTTGAGGAACTTGCGAACGAATGAAATTGCTTCACCGGCGGGACGATTGGGCTCCTCGTCGACCGATCGCCGGCACGTTGTTGTCCGTGGAATCAGCTCTGTGGAACAGGCGTCTCGCCTATTCCACCGGCGGGACGCCGGCGCCACGATTGTGTCACAGAATCAATGAACCCGGCGCCACTGAATCAAGTGGAGGCGGGACGCCAACAAAACAGTTGCTGTGCAACGCCGATGCCGCCCAGTCGCAGCCGAACTCAACGGACTGAGCAGGACTAAAACACGTATCCCAGCAGGTCGACTTCTTCCGGTTCGCGGTCATCGCCGTTCAGCCACTTGATCATGAAACAATCGCCCATTCTCCGGTTCAGAACTTCCAGCGATTTGTGTTCATCCACTCCCAGCCAGCGGCAGAGGCAGTCATGACGCTTATAGCCGGCTCGCTCGTAAATCCGGTGGTCATCGGCAAAGACCATCAGGCAGTTTATCCCATTGTCGATTGCGAGCTGTTCAATCATCTCAATCAATCGTGTGCCGAGACCATTTGAGCGCTCCCTCTTTCTGACGCAGAGATCGGCGATACCGAAAATTTCCTGCGGGTTCCCGTTGATCGAGACCACCCGGTGCTCGATGGCGCATTGGGCAACGAGTTCGGACGCACCCCACGCCAGCAGCCGGCATGTCGACATTTGCTTGGCATAAAAGCGGGTGGCAAAGTAATCCGGGAAGCAGGAGTGGAGCAGTTCTCTCAACTGCTCTCGCACATCGGGGGCTATGCGAAATTCTTCGATCCGTTCGATTCTCACGGAGACGGGGTCAATCATAATCTAGCCTGCTTCGAGAGTCTATTGAGCTGTAATCACCGGTGGGACGCCGGTGCCACGATTAAGTTACTGGGTCAACGACGCCGGTGTCATGACATTGAGGCTCTAATCGTGGCCCCATGGCACCTGCTGACACTCAACCCGCCGAGGTCCACGCACACCCCGCATAGTCCTTTGGCAACGGTCAGGCGAAATAATCGGCCACTGGAATGGAACTTTTCTCGCGGAAAAACACTTACGAACGACCGCTGGTTTGCCTTCGCCGGTGTTTTCGGGGAGAATCCCCATTCCGTAATTTTGAAACACATCTCCAGTGACGTAAACAGATCCGAGTCCACTCCATGTTTTCCATTCAGAAGTTCTTCAGCCACGACGCGAAATTCTTCGACCTCCTGGAAGCCAGCGCCGACGAAACCCTGGCCTTGACCAAGCTGCTGACGGAACTGGTTCAAGACCGCAGCCATCCGCATCCGCTGTTCGAGTTCGCCCAGGCGCGCGGCAAGGACAAGCGCATTACCGAGCAGATCAGCGAGGAACTGGTCAATACGTTCGTCACGGGGCTGGAGCGTGAAGACATTGAGACGCTGTCGTATTCCATGTACCGCACTTGCAAGACGATCGAAAAGTTCGCCGAGCGGTTTAACCTGGCCCCCGATCGTCTGGCCAATGTCGATTTTACCCGGCAAATCGAACTGGTTCAGCGGGCGACTGAAACACTTTCGGAAATGGTTCGGCTGTTGCGGAAGATGCCGCCGCTGGAAGATACCAAGGCGATGAACGACCGCCTGCAGGGCATCGAGGGAGAGGCAGACGACCTGATGCTCGAACTGCTCCGCGAAGTCTATAGCGGCAAGTACGACCCGCTTCAGGCGATGATGGCCCGGGACTTATACGACCTGCTGGAAAAAGTCATCGACCGCTGCCGCGACGCCGGCAACGTCATTTCGCACATCGTCTTGAAGAACTCCTGAAGCGCGGGCCATATTCATGACTCTGGTTTTCGTGGTCATTCTCCTGGCCCTCGTGTTCGAGTACATCAACGGCTTCCACGATACGGCCAACTCGATCGCGACGGTCGTCGCCACCAAGGTGCTCACTCCGCGCCAGGCGGTCGTGCTGGCGGCGCTCACAAACCTTATCGGCGCCCTGATCGGCACCGCCGTGGCGTCCACTATCGCTTCAGGGATCATCACTCCCCAGGCAAGTTCACAAAGCGTTTTGATCTGCGCGCTGGTCGGCGCGATCGTCTGGAACCTCATCACGTGGTACGCCGGACTACCGAGCAGTTCCAGTCATGCACTGGTCGGCGGGCTGGTCGGAGCCGCGGTTGCCTCGGCCCGGGACTGGGGAGTCGTCATCTGGTCGCAGCCAGACCCGAACCGGTGGTATGCCAGCAAGGGGCTGCTGTGGAAGGTCATTGTGCCCGTGTTCGCCTCTCCCATCTTCGGGTTCGTGCTGGGTGTGATCATCATGGGGCTGCTGTATGCGTTGTTGCCAAACTGGACTCCCCGCACGGTGAACACGGTCTTCGGTAAGGCGCAGATGGTCAGTGCCGCCGCCATGGGACTGATGCACGGCACCAATGACGCGCAAAAGACAATGGGAATTATCGCGCTGGCGTTGGCGTCGGGGACTGCGAACGGACGCTTGAACAATCTTCCCGAATGGCTGTCCTTCCTGCGCGTCGCTCCGGCGGAACCGGGAAAAAGCCTGACCATCGCCCTCTGGATCAAGGTGCTGTGCGCGCTGGTCATGGCGGCGGGCACGGCCAGCGGCGGCTGGCGGATCATCAAAACTCTGGGACACAAAATGGTCCGCCTGCAGCCGGTCAACGGATTCGCGGCGGAAACGAGCTCGGCGGCCGTCATCGCGCTGGCATCGCACTTTGGAATTCCGGTCTCGACCACGCACAACATCTCGGCAGCCATCATGGGGGTCGGAGCGGCCAAGCGGCTCAACGCGCTGAGATGGACGGTCGTGGAACGAATGATCTGGGCTTGGATTCTAACCATTCCCGCCTCGGGAACAGTCGCGTACGGGTTGATGCGTCTCCTGCAAGCGATCGGGTGGGTCCAGAGCCCGGGCGCGATGTAGTCCAGTTTCTAACTCGATGAAGTAAAGAAAGCAGTACAGGCGACGCCGACTTGCAATCTCATATTCACATTCGTGGAACAGGCGTCTCGCCTGTTCGCCTGCTGCTTGGCCTGATCCACCGGCGGGACGCCGGTGCCACGGGGCCAGTGACCGGAGGGAGGCCGGTGCCGCAAGTCTTCAAGGAAAGTCGGGGGGACACCGCCTATCCCACGGATCGCAAAACAGGGAAACATCACCATGGACTGGATGGACTGGTACAACAGTTTGATCAAGCCGTCGTGGACTCCGGCCCCGGCCACCATCGGGCTGATCTGGCGGATTCTCTACCCGATCATTTTCATCACGTTCGGCTTCGTCTTTTTGCAGGCGATTCGCCGGAAGATCGGCTGGCAAGTTGCATTGCCGTTCGCGATCAACCTGTTGACAAACCTGATCTTCACGCCAATCCAGTTCGGCCTGCAAAACCTGCCGCTGGCGGCCGTCGACATTCTGATTGTCTGGGGAACAATCTTCTGGATGATCGCGGCGATCTGGAAGCACTACAAATGGGTCGCGCTGGCCCAGGTGCCGTACCTCGTCTGGGTCTCGATCGCGACCTTCCTGCAACTGAGCATCACCTGGAACAACCGGGGCTGACGCTGCTGGCCACTTACACCGACGGGACGCCGGTGCCGTCACCAGTACGAGTTTTTTACCAGCTGGTCTGCGAGGTGGGGATAGTGCCCTATTTCGGAACGATCAACTTCTTACCGCACCGCGATGGGGTTCCCCGGTGAGCCGGTGGCTCCTTTGAGTGGCAGTGGCGAGAAGATGAACGCGAACTCGTGCACTTTGTCGGCCGCGAGTTGTTCGAGGTTCAGGTTCTCGAGGTGGTAGACTCCGTGACGCGTCAGATCCCACTGATGCACCGGATACGGCCGCTCGGGATCTTCCGAGGGAACCACTTCGATGGCCCAGGTGTCGGCCCCGATGAGGCAGACCTTGTGGTCGGTCAGCCACTTGGCCGCCGCCATACCGATCCCCGGTTCTCCCGCGCCGTAAGTCGCGTTGTCTTTCATCCAGAGCTTCGCGTGGCCGGTGTGTAGAAAGACCGCATCGCCGGGGAGAATCTTCGCGCTGGCAGCGTGGAGCGCACTTTCCAGATCGTCCGGCGTGATGACGTAACCCACCGGCAATCGATCCGCCTTGCGCACGGCCGCCACGTCGAGCAGCACGCCGCGGGTAAAGATCGGGCCGACATTCTCGACGCCGAGCTTCTTCAACCCGTAGGCGTCCTTGAATTCGGAAAGCTTGTAGCCGTTGTAGAAGATGTCTTCGTTACCGACGCGGCAGCCGACGTGCCCCAGACCGTCGAACTGCGTGCCGACCTGTCCGATTTCGCCGGAGAACATTTCGTCGTGCGAGACTCCCATGTTCTTGCCGCTGGGGGCCTGTGTCGGGGAGCCGGGGATCGTCAGGCTGAAATGCCGCTTGCCCGGCAGCGGCATTCCCCACTCATACACCTGCCCCAACGAATAGATCTTTCCCGACTTGATGAGGCTGTTCGCCTGAAGAACTTTCTCGGGAGTGATGCGATTGGCGGCGCCGCTCTGGTCCCCTGCTCCAAATTCCGACGGCCACCATTTCGGCCCAATGGGAGTTTCGTCCCCGGGCGGCTGGCCGAGCGCAAAGGCGGTGAGGCCGAAGCAGAAGGTCAATGCGCAGAATCGCACAAGAGGACACGAATGGCGGCGGTGGGATTCAGGTCTTGGGGATTCCCGATGGTCGTGCGCACTGGCGGACAAGCCGCCAGTGGCACCCGCCGTTGGAAGCGCAGCAAGGTTGTCAATTTGGTTGTCATTCATAGGAGCGTCTCCGATACGAAGTGGAGGAATCAGAGCAACGTGGATAGGACAATTCCGCTGATCCCGATGAAGAACAGGCCGCAGAAGACGAGCCCTGCCTGCATGAAGAGGTTTGGCTTGAGTTCCGTTGGGAGCAGCGTTCGGTTGACGTAGAGAGTGTGCAGCGATGAGAAACCGAGCGCGAGGTTCATCAAGACGCCCGCCACCTTGAGCACCTGGATCGGGTCGAGGAACGTGAGCGCGAGCAATCCCCACGCACCGTAAAGGATGAGGATGGCATAATACACGTACTTCACCTGGTTCCCTTCGAGCTTCTGAGCCCAGGGACTGGCGGTCCAGATGATGTCGGTCCAGCGGCGGGCAAGCTGATCTCCGGCGAGGATTTGTCCCGGCGCGAGGACCAGAAACCCGATGAGCAGCGTGAGGAACCAGAGAGATTCGCGAAATTCCGGATAACGGGTGGCCATCCCCTCGGCGGTCATCGCCGCCACTCGGTCGCCGCTGACCGGGGCGTTGCGGATGAATTCCAGCGACATCATGCACGGCAGCGCCATGCCGATCACCGAGCAGAGCATCCAGATCACCAGTTGATCGGCGGTAATGTGCCGCATCCAGCCGCGCCACTTCTTGCGGGATTCGTCGCTGAGCTTAAAGACCATGCCGACGTGCGAGAGGGCAATCAGCCGGCCGCCGACCGCGCTCGGAATCGCGCCGACGTTCTTCCCCATCCCCCACCCTTTCTCGCGGGCGAAGTTCGAGAAGAGGATGTTCGTCATCCCTCCGGCGCCGGCGATCGCCGCCAGCGTCGCGAGCATCGCCCAATCCAGATCCGGAAGTCGGCCATGTTCCCGCAGATAGCTGGTGAATTGCGTCCGTTCGAGCCCTTTGTTCTCGACCAGCGCGGAGAAACGTTTTCCAGTTTCCGGAGGGACGTCTTCGATGCGATCGAACTGGTGTTCTCCGGCATCGTCCGTGAAAGCGTAATGCTCCGCCACCCAGGTACGGTCTTCGAGAATGCGCCCTTCGACCGTCAGACCATGATCGGCCCAGCCGGCTCTTTCGGTCGCGACGAAGAACCGCCCCGGCACCGCAAGTTCCATCGCACGCTTCTCCATTTCCGCGCGAACCGCATTGATGTTGAAATCCGCATCCGGCGAGCCTCCATGCACAACAAACGAAGTGACCTGCGGGCGGTCCGACTCGATCGTTCCTTTGATCGTGACGACGCGGCCGTTGTGTTCTTCGGTGATCTGAAAGTGACGCCCGGCCACCACGGTCTCAGCCCGCAGCGGAACTTCTCCAAAACCCACGAAGCCGGCGAGCACTTCTTTCGCTGTCGTCGTCGAGACCATGAACACTCCCACGAAGAGCAGGAACACCAGCACGATGACGAGCTTCGCGGCCATCACCCGCTCGAGCATCTTGTAGATGGTGCCGCCGAAGATCAGCGGCACAAACGCCCCGAGAAAAATCATGTAGCCAAGCCCCTTTACAAGACCCGATTCGCTGAGCGTCATCGCCCCCCAGAAGAGAGAGACTGTGGTGTCGCCAGGCAAATGCCCTAGAAATGCCGCCGCCAGCGGGACCGCGGCGTTCGCGGCGTTGAAGGGCCAGATCGACGAGAAGTCGAGCAGCAGGTAGGCCCAGATCCAGAAGCGGGGGCCGGGCGCCGTGCGGAAGAAGCCGACCATGATCGGCTCGCCACAATAGACAGTGTAGCGCATCATCTCCAGGTTGCAGAAAACCTGACCGAGGATGCTCAGCGTCGCCACCCACAACAGCGTCGCGCCATATTGCGCGCTGACTGCCGGTCCGGAAAGCCATTCTCCCGAGCCGATGGACGCTCCCGCCAATAGCACACCCGGTCCGAGGAGCGCCATCCATCGCCGCCACCCACCGGCGGGAGAATCCGGCAGTTCGCCGACGTCCCACGGCGCCAACCTGCCGGCGGGAACTTTCTCAGCGCTGTCGGCGTTCTTAGCTGCGGAAGATGTCGCCGAATCTGTCATGGTACTTCGTCAATCCTTCGGGCAGTTGAGCTGCACGAAATTTCCGTCCGGGTCAATGAATGTCGCCACGAGTTGCGGACCGACGTCGAAGATGGTCTTTTCCAGCGATGGATAGAAGCGAACCCCCTTCTCGGCGAGTTCGCGCACCGCGGCATCAATGTCCTCAACCTCGAAGCTCAGAACAATCGGCTGCTTCTCGACGACCGATCGCGGGAATTCCGTATGATCCACCGCGAATCGAGACCCGTGTTTCATCTTGAATTCGGTCCAGCCGGGGTGTTCAGCGGTGATCGGAATTCCCAAGGTCGCTGAGTACCAGTCGGCCAACTGCCGACCGTGGGGTGAATGCAGGTACGCGACGCTCAGTTGCTTGATCACGAGATTCCTCACCTTGAGGGAAAAAATCGGGTGCCATGCTCTTGCCGTCGAAACGACCGGCTGTTTGCACTCCGATCGCTGCGGCACCGCGGACTCCGTCCCTTCGGCACAAGAGCATGGCCCCCCGACGCGTTGGTTTCCTCAATTAAAGCGTGACCCCGCAGACCGCCTTGTTGAGGGCCGGAATCAGTTCGTTCGCGAACAACTCCATGCTGCGCAGCCACGCTTCTTTGTCGTCCCAGTCATAACTCATCAGCACCAGCGTGCCGAAGGGCCCGGTCTCCTCGATCAGCATCAATAGCCGCCGCAACACTTCCTCGACGTCGCCGGCGATGATCTGTTCGGCCATCAAATAGTCCATGTTGCAGTCGGCGTCGCTCATATTGAGATCGCGCTTGTAGATTTTGCGGCCGAGCCCTTTGTCGAACAACCGGCCAATGTATTCGTAGTTCTGGCCGAGCGAATTCGAACGCGCGATCTTCTTCGCTTCCGCCGTCGTATCCGCCAGAAAGATCGAACGGGCGATTTTGAAGTTCGCGCGATCGGGGGTGCGCCCCGCGTCGAGCGCCGCCTGCTCGTAGGTTTTCCAGAAGTCCGCCAGCACATTCCCCGCGACGAGGCAATGCCCAAAGGGCTGCCAGCCGCGCGCACCCGCCATCTTCATGCTGGGGGAATTGCGGCTCATCGCGGGAATAACGATCGGCGGGAGCGGGTCTTGCAGCGGACGCGGGATGTAGCCGATGCCGGTCTCTTCATCGACGTACTTCTTGAGATTGATGTTCCAGTATTTTCCCGGAATCTCGTAGGGTGGGTCACTGGTCCAGAGCTTGAGGATCATCTCGATCGCTTCATTGACCATCTCGGCGGCGTTTTTGGGATCGATGCCGTACAACTCCTGGTCGGCGGTAACACTGCCGGGACCGAAGCAGAGATTCAGCCGTCCGCCGGAGAGATGATCGAGAAAGGCCAGGCGACAGGCGACATGCGCGGGATGATGCTGCTGCAGGCAGACCGGCGCGGGGCCCATGCGAATGGTGTTTGTTTCGCCGATCGCGCGGGCGATGAATATTTCGGGCATCACGATGTTTTCGTACTTCATCGTGTGATGCTCGCCGATCCAGAACTCCTCGAAGCCGAGCTCCTCGGCGCGGATGATGAGTTCCAGGTCTTCGTCATGACACTGGGCGGCTGGCTTTGCCGGAGGGTGAAACGGCATGATGAACATGCCGTAGTGAATCATGTCGACCTGGTCCTTCATCCTGGTTCTCCCGAGTGTCGATTGTCCGCAGCTGTGATGGCGACTGCAATGAGACGATTGGCGAATGTTTTATTCACCGGTCGCTTCACTCTACGGAGTCTCGGCGCGCGACTCAAGAAGATTTTTTGTGCGGCGTGTGAAGACTACAATTGAAACCGGCTGCGGCGGTTCGACGCCGTCGCGGAATTGCGATTCACACATCCAAGCTGTTCAATGTTGAGATGAGCAAGCTCAAGGTGCCGGGCGTCCGGCGCCTGAAGCCCGAAGCCTGACCCCTGAAGCCCGTCCCCATGGAAATCATCGACGCGTACACCCATTGCGGGCTGAGCAAGTATGAGCCGATCAAACAGGTTGCGCGCGTGATGGCCTCCGCCGGCGTCGGCCGCGCCGTGCTGGTGCAGCATCTCGGCGAGTTTGATAATTCCTACATTGCCGGTTGCGTCGCGTCGGCTCCGGATCGCTTGGCAGGCGTCTGCCTCGTCGATCACACGTTACCCGACGCGGTTTCGCAATTGGAAAAACTCGCGAACTCGGGCTGCTTCCGTGGTGTCCGGTTCCCGGTGCAGGTGTTGATCGACGCCCCGGATTTGTTCGATACGGCTGCGAAGCTGGGGCTGGTTCTCGTCCTTTATGCGCCGGACGGAATGGGATATGTTGTCGAATCATTGAACCGATTCCTCGATTTACATCCAGGCGCGCGGGTCGTCCTGACGCACCTGGGAACGCCGCGAATGGAGGAGGCTCCGGAGTTCGCCGGCGCGCGGAGAGCGTTTCGCCTCGCGCGGCATCCGGGCGTCTACTGGCAGCTATCGGGGATGAAAATGTATTGCCCCTGGCCGCACGAGCCGCTGCATCCGCTGATCGCCGATGCCTTCAGCGCGTTCGGCCCGGAACGAATTCTTTGGGGATCGAACTACCCGGTCGTGGGGAGTGAACTCGATTATGGCCGCGATCTCGAACTGCTGACACAGGAACGATTGCCTATCCCGCCGGACGCCATCCCCGCCATCGCGGGAGGAAATGCCAAGCGGTTGTGGTTCGGAGATTCCTGAAGATCGAGCCTGGTAGGTGGGCCGAGTTTTCGAGGCCCACCAAAATTCCGTTTTGCGCTGGCGAGCCTCGCGACGCCTTCGTTCGGTCCACCCTACTTTGCTTCCGCAAGGATTCCCTGATGGTCGCATGAATATCCACAAGAATGGATAGGGTATCCCCCTCTTGGACGGGGCTTGACCCGTGGTGTAGAATGAGGGGCCGTCAGCCAGCATTGGAGGGAGACGACCGGCTGCTTTGTGAAAAGGGTTACGGCATTGGAAGCCGACCCGGAACCGGTTCGTCGCTCTCGTGTCTGCTGTATGTTCGTCACGCTGGTCTGACCCATCCCCAATACAGGGACGTATGAATCCCACACCCCCCGTCGATCCGATCTTGTCGCGCTCGGACCATCTTCAAAAACAATATCAGGCGATCCTCGACCGCCAGAGACTCGGTTGGATTTCGCGCAGGCCGTTTCTGCGCTGCCTCGGAGTCGGCGGTCAGGGAATTGTCTTCCTCAGTGAACGCCAGGGGACAGGGGGATTCCGCCTGCCGATCGCGCTGAAGTTGTATTCGCCGCTCCGTTACATCGACGCGGATGAGTATGAGCGCGAAATGGCGCGGCTCAGCCAGGTGTCGGCCCGCATCGCCCGCATTCAGCAGGACAATCTGATCGACATTCAGAATTTCATTATGCGGCGCGGTATCCGCATTCTCGAAATGGAATGGGTCGATGGATACGACCTGCAATGCCTGCTGCGGCGCTCGACGCTCGAACGCGTGCGGCGCGGCGTCAGCTCGGAACGTTGGCATTACATCAATAACGTCATCGTCACCGAAGGAAAACAGCAGCCCCGCCTGAAACCGGGCATCGCCGTGGCCATTTTGCGCGGCTGCTTCGCGGCGCTGGCCGCCCTGCACCGCGACGGCGTGATTCACAACGATCTCAAACCCTCGAACATCATGGTCAAACGAACCGGCAGCGTGAAGATCATCGATGTCGGGTCAGCGTTTGAATTGACGCAGCTTCCCGAGGCAAGCCGCTGCTCACCGGCCTACGCCGCGCCGGAGGTGCTCGAAGGACAGCCCGGGTCGCCGGTCTCCGATCTTGCCAGCCTGGGGTACGTGCTCATCGAAATGCTCGCCGGCGCGCAGCCCTTCGCGGGGATCGAATCGATCGCGGAACTGGTGAAAGCCAAGAAGCAGATTCTCCAGAAATTACCGCGGATTCTCCCTCCCGAGGAAATCGCCTACAACGAGCTGCTGATCAACCTGATTCGCCGACTGGTCGATCCCGATCCGTCGAAACGTTTCCCGAGCGCCGAGATCGCGGACTTGTCGGAAGTGGGTGCTGCCAGCTTTCAACGGCAACTGGTCAAAGGAGATCTCGCGACCGAATACGAGAACGAGCTGAGATTGTGGATCGAGGAGATTGACCTCACCGGTGCCGTCGATGTGATGGAGCGCGACCTGGAACCGGTCTCGACGCTGGCGAGCACACGACTTGTCACCCTGTCCGGATCAAGCGGTCCGGAGTTCGAGTGAAGTCGGGCTTCGGGTACTCGCGACTCGGGAAGACGAAGAATCAGGGGGGATAGGGTTTTATTTTATGGTGCGAGGGTTCGAAGCCTAGAAACCTAAAACCCTCAGAACCTTCTCACCTTCCTGTTGTTGTGCTGATCGCTGAAGGCAGACCGCTCCGCCCGCTCGGGACTTTGGACTCAAGGCCCGGGACTCATTCTCAAGCTGCGCGGCGTTGTTTCAGTCGTCCGCGGATCTTGGGCGATGATGCGACCGCACGTTTGAGGATGTCGCAAATTGTATCGGCATCTTCCGCGGCCAATTGCGTGCCGGTCGGAAGCACGAGCACTCGCGAGGCCAGCGACTCCGTCACCGGCAGCAACGGCGGATTGCCTGCCAGCAAGGTCCGGTACGGCTCCATGCGGTGACAGCCCGGGTAAAAATAGCGGCGTGCCAACACGTTTTCCGCGAAGAGAACCTGTACCAGTTCGTCACGCGAGAGCCCCGCCGCGGCTTCGTCAATTTCGACGACAACATACTGATAATTATTCTGTTCTTCGGGATCGTACACAGCCACTTGCATACCGGCGACATTCGCCAGGTTCTCGGAATAACGTGCGTGGTGGGCACGGTTGACCGCGATAAATTGCTCCCGGCTCTCGAGCGACGTGAGGCCGATGGCAGCCGCGATTTCGCTCAGCTTGCCGTTGGTGCCGACGGCAGTCACATTGTCGTACCCGGCGAATCCGAAGTTGCGCATCGACCGCAGCCGCGCGGCGAGACGATCATCATTAGTCGTCACCGCTCCCCCTTCACCGGCATGCACGAATTTCGTGGCATGAAAGCTGAAGACTTCACAGGCGCCGAACCCGCCGATCTGCCGGCCTCCCGCCGTACAGCCGAAGGCATGCGCCGCGTCAAACAGCAGCTGCAAGCCGCGCCGCCGAGCGATCTCCACCAGTGCATCGACATCGCAGCCGCGTCCCCAGAGGTGAACGCCGACAATCGCCGTCGTGCGCGGCGTGATCAGCCGCTCGACAAGTTGCGGGTCGAGATTGTGCGTGTGTGGATCGACGTCGCAGAAAACCGGTGTGATCTCCTGCCATTTGAGCGCGTGCGCCGTCGCCACGAATGTGAACGCGGGGAGAATCACTTCGCCGCACAGGTCGAGGGCCCGAATCGCAATTTCGAGCGCGATGGTGCCGTTGGCCATCGCGATGCAATGCCGCACGCCCAATTCGTGGGCGATATGTTGCTCAAACTCTTGAACCAGCGGGCCGCCGTTCGTCAGCCAGTTGCGGTCGAGCGCTTCACCGATCCGCTCCAGAATGCGTTCCCGGCTGCCGATGTTCGGTCGGCCGACGTGCCGCGGCTCAGCGAACGCGGGGCTACCGCCAAGAATCGCCAGTGGCTCGGAACTCGACTTCATGCCGACCTCTCGATTCCATCACTCTCCCAAACCGCGCACCCGAATCCGCTCGTCCCGAATCCGTTGCCGTTGTAGAGCAGCCGCACGATTCCTTGATGCTCGTAGACCGCGGGATAGGCGGTCATCTCGGCATCCCAGCCCGACGACGAGACGTCGAGCCCTGCCCGACATTCAAGCCGCCGCCAGTTCCAGCCGTCTATCGACTCCGCGGACGCAATGCGGTAACTCTTGGATTTATCGGTCCGGTAACCCGTCAGACTCCGGCGGCAATACCACATTTTCCACAGATTCCCCAACCGGCAGACCCAGGGGCGAGCCAAGCACTCGTCTGAGCCTGCAACATCCAGTATCGGGGATTCGTGTCTCTGCCATTCGATGCCGTCGGTGGACTCGGCCGAGCGGATGATGTATCGCGGCTCCGGCCGGTCGGCGATTTCTGTCCAGCCAAGACACGACAGATACCACATCCGAAATCGCGTTCCGTCGTGCAGCACGAACGGGGTCGAACAGAAATGCGGCTCGCGCGCGGTCCGGTCGAGAATCGGTCCGTCGAATAGACGTCGAAAGGTTATCCCCCCATCGTCGCTGGCCGCGAGGCCAATGCTGATGCGGTACGGGACCGTGGTGCTCCTGTTCCAACCGGCATAATACATCCACAACTGATCGCCGACCGGAAGCACGCACGACGGCATGACACCGGCATCATCGAAACAGCCGAGCTTGCCGAGTTCCATCACCGGCCGGTCGTGCACGTGCCGTACGCAATGAGGATTGGCCGGATCAACGTCGACGAAAGCGGGGCGCGATCGGTTGTCGGCATCGCGCGTGGAGAAATAAATGCGGAGCGTGCCGTCACCGAGCAACATGGGAGTCGGACACTGCGCATGTGAGACGCTCCAATCTTGCCCGATCGGCGGAACGGCGATCTGACCTTCTTTCCGCCAGGACATCGAGCCGCCCCTTTCCACTTCGTATCACGCCCACAGTTACGCAGCCCGCCGGAAGACCACGTTGAACAAACCCGGCTGCACGAGATGCTCCTCGGCCACATGCAGTCCCGCCGCGGCGAGTTCCTGTTCCGCTCGGGCATACACCGGATCGTCTCGCCACAATTCGAAGATGACCCTCTTCAATTCGCTGCTCTGAATGGTTCTCCGCGCACCTTCGAGAAAAAGAACTTCCGATCCGTCGACGTCGACTTTCAGATAATTCGGCTGGGGCAGCCGATTCCGTTCGATCCATTCGTCGAGCGCAATCACGTCAACCCCCTGCATGAACACCTGCTCGTTGCTGGGCAACTCCGGGAGCCCGGCTTGCACGAGATTCCGCAAGTGTCCGCCGGGATACGGCTGCGCGACACGCATGACCCCCCGACCCGAATAATTTCCAATCGCCAAGCGGTACGCCGTCAGTTGCGAGTCACCATTGAGACTGTTCAACTCTTGGTTTTCTACCAGCGTGCGAAAGTTCAACAACTCCGGCTCGAACGCGAACGTCCGTACGCCTCGCAACGCGGCGTACAGCGCGAACCGCCCCTCGCACGCACCCAAGTCGTAGAACACGGCGGAGGAGGGCATTTCGTCGATGAAATCGAGCACTTCCGGCTCCTGGTGCATCTGCGCGTAATAACGCAGGGCGTTATTGTGGCAGGCCAGCTGCATCGGCGTGCCGCGGACGTCAATGCGTCGAATTTCAGAAGCCATGCCGCGCTCCATCGAACAGGAAGTTGTAGGTGGTTTCAAAGCTTTGTTTTTGGGAGGGCGACGCTCCCGCGGAGCCGCCATAACGAGAGACTTTCGATCTCAGCGGCTCGGCGGGAGCCTCGCCCTCCCGTTTTTTGAGACCACTTCTCATCACGCCGCGTCCTTCGGCTGTTGTTGCCGGTCACGGTTCTGCATCTCCGTCCGTTCGAAAATGCGTCTCACCTGCTGGACAGTCGGAAAATTCGGCGTCAGCAGTTCTTCGGTCGGCTGATAAACATAGGGGTGCGGGTAGCCCCGCTCGACGAACGTCGGTTCCGCAAGATCGTTGTAGCGAAAATGGCATGACCAGCGGATCGACTCCGTGCTGTTCGTTCCGGAACGGTGCACCAGAAACGCCGAAAAGAAAAGTGCGTCCCCCTGCCGAACTTCCACCGGCTCGAAGGCTTGCTCGTCGATGCCGTCAACTTTTCCAAAACGCTCGACAACCTCGCTGGTGATCAAGCCGAGCCGATGACTGCCGGGCACGATCTCGAGAGCTCCTAGTTCGCGACGAATGTCGCACAGCGGCAGCCAGACCACCACGGAATTGAGCGATCCCTGCATGCTCCGCCAGTCTTGATGGGCGAAGACTCGCCAGTAAATTTCTTTCGTCGCGAGGTGGCGGCTGTTGAAGAACAGTACCGGCCGCGTGCAGATATTCGGAAACTCCAGCCCCAATTGCACGAGCGTTCCACGAATCCGTTCTTCCAGCGACAGGCGATGCAGCGAGATCAGATGCTGGATCTGCTTGCCGCAATTCGCGAAGCCGGCCATGTCGCGGCGGAAATATTCGAACAGCATTCTCTCAAAATCTTCTTCCGACGGTTCGAGAGCAATCCGCCCCGCAGCGACATCGCGTCGCAATTGCATCAGGAACACCTGCTTCGCCTCGCGGCGGATCTCCTCGATCATCTGCCGATCGAAGAACCCCGGCAGATGGAGAAAACCGTCGCGGCGGTAACGATCGATATCAATCTGCGGCATTCCCGTGCTCCTCGTTGCGACCCTGGCGCCGTTCTTCCGGCGTCGTGGACGCGACACCACTTCAAAAATCGACATCCCTGCTCGATGCTTTGCCAGGGGTTGCGGGGGTTCCCTTGTAAACCGACCACGCCGCCGTATCCCGCGTGATGGCCGCCCCCATGCCGACGAGCGTCCCCTCCGCAATGGTCAGCCGGTCGCGGATCGTCGCGTTCACGCCGAAAAAGCAGTGCGGCTCAACCGTGCAATGGCCGGAGAGAACAACATGCGACGTGAAGAACACATGATCGCCGATCGTGCTGTGATGCCCGATGTGATTGCCGCTCCAGAGGACGACGTTATTGCCGATCGTCACGAAGGGCTGAATCGTGTTGTCCTCGAGAATAAAGCAATTTTCGCCGATCGGCGTGTTCGGGAACCAGGTCGCCCGCGAACTGACATAACTGATGAGACGGTATCCCTTCTCCTTGAACCGCTCGTAGACCGACCGGCGGTCCTGGTTCATCCCCCTATGCGACAGCGGCGCGAAGCCGGAGAATTCTCCGGCCGGAAACGCATCCTCCAGTTCCTCAAACGGAACCACCGGCAGTCCCTCGAATTCCAACGTCTCCGGCAGATGCGCGCGATCGACCGTGAAGCCCGCCACTTCATGCGGGCTGTCGAGGTCGAGATAAAAATGGGCGAGCGAAGCAAAATCGCGCAGCCCGAAGATCACCACACGCGCCATCGATGTTGCCGAAGTCCTTAGTCCAAAGTCGAGTTGAGCAGTCAGCACAACAACAGGAAGGTGAGAAGGTTCCGAGGGTTCCAAGGTTTTAGGTTTCTATGCCTCGCACCCTCGCACCATAAAACCCTACACCCCCTGATTCCTCGTCTTCCTGAAGTCTGAAGCCCGACTACCTGATGCCTGATTAGCGATAGACGTACGTCGTGTACTCGTACAGCCCGTAGTCGTTGCGGATCACGAAGTTTCGCGACAAGCGGGTCGTCACGAACCCAGCCAGCAGGTCGAACGGCAAATGAAACAGATCCTCACGCTCCCAGTCGACCTGCTTCGACATCACATTTAACGCGATTCCTCGCCGCGCTTGCGCAAAGGCCCGCTGCAACATCCGTTGCGTGTACTCCCACATCTCCTCGAACGACAGCGTGACTTTCTCGGTGAAGACGCCGTTCATCACGACATAATCGAATTCCGGAATCAGGGTCGAGGAATCGAGCAGGTCGGCCTGATAGAGTTCCAGTGCCGGGTGTTTGCTGCGCGCCGCCTCAATGAACTGTTGTGAAACGTCGAGCCCTGCGTATTCGATCCCCCGCCACCCGGTTCGCTCGATATGCTCATAAAGGTGGGCCAATCCGCAGCCAAGGTCCAGCAGCCGCACCGGCTCCGAAGCCGGCTCGCGGATCACTTCCAACATGATGCGGTAGCGGGTCTCGGCATCGGCGGCATTCGGCCAATCGACCCCCTGGCAACAATTGCCGTGCCGTGCGAAGCACGACTCGTAATGGGCCGCAATCTTGTGTTGCGGATGGTGAATCATCGTTTTCGGAACCGTCGTTATCATTCTGCTTCCTCGCATGAAGGGGCAATGCTTTGGTTGAATTCGGAGACTCGTGATTCGTGGCTCGAATGGTGGAGCTTCAGACCGGGAGCCGGGTGTGCTCCGCGATGGGGTATTGCTGTCGGCAACTTCAACGGGGTCACTTCCCGCTCCCGGTACGCCGGGAAGAATTCGGTTGGTGGGAAGCCGGATGACTCGACGATCGCCTGATACTTCATCCGATTCAGAATTCGGCCGCAGAACCAGACGGTGCGTGTGTCGTTGGCCCAGCCTCGCTTGAAACGGATTAGCCCATCGTGCGTTCGCTCATCGATTCCCGCCCCGGCACCAAGCCCCGCCCACCGAAGCCCGAGCGCCGTGAAGTGCCCCAGCGACTCGCGAAACAAAACGTAGGACGCCCCCAGTGTGTAGCCCAGCGGACTGAAGGCCCCGAGGTGGTAGTACGCCGCGTCTTTTTGGAGATACCACAGCAGCATTCCGACAACCTCGGTTCGGTATAGCGCACGCAACACAACGATGCCCGGCACACGCAACTGCCGCGCAAAACTCTCGCGAGAGAATCGGGCGATCCCGCGGATCTGGTGCCGCTCGATCAGCCCGGCGTACAAGCCGCACCAGTCGTCGAGCCAATCGAGTGGCTTCCCGGCCAACTCGACTTGCACCTGCGGGCGCGCGTCCCGCAAACGACGGCGATGATGCAGGCTGATGCTCTCTTCCCAGTTCCGTGACAAATCGACGACAAAATGCTGTTTGAACGCGCGGCAACAGTCGGGAAACCAGCCGCGAAGCTTATCGACCGCGATTTCGCCGAACGGATCAGTCACGAAAGAGACGGCGATCGGCTCATCCCTCAGTTCCGCAAGATCCTCTCCAAACTTCTCCCATCGGGCGCAGCAAAAGAGCGGATAACAGCCCATGGCATCGCGCTCCGCCGTGCCGGGAATCGGGCGTTCCAGCAGCCACCCGCCACATGCGGGCAGTTCCCGCACGTGCGCGATCTCCGCGAATGACTGCGCGTAGAGCGGGCTCAAGTAACCCGGCATATGCCCGCCTCCACCATCGGCACATGCGGTCCACGAAGCGGTTGCCGCCGTCGATTCGCAGCTGCCTCGATGAAAAACGCCTCGAGCTCTTTCGCCGCGGCGGTGTTGTCGAACAGCACGGTCCCGGCCGCGATGATCTTCGCGCGCAACCGCGCACGAAGATCGGGGTTGTTCGCGATCTCGACGGCAAGTCGAACGTAATCGGCCTCGTCTTTGGCGACAGTATCGAGCACACCCATCGTCTTGAAGTGCGCGAGCGTGCCGCGACCGCGTGCGAACTCGCCGGGCAACGTCACCAGCGGAGCACCGACCGCGACCGCCTGCAACGAGGTCGTGCCGCCGCAGAAGTGAATCGTGTCGAGCAGCACGTCCGCCAGTTCCAGAATCCGCAGAAAATCGTCGAATGACTGGCGCGGGAGGAACTGCACCCGGTCGAATGTCTCTCCCATCACCCGTTGCATTCTCCGAGCGAGCAGATTGGTCCAGCTTGGCCGACCCGCTTCGAACAGAACGACTTGCCCACACACGTCCGCACGCAGAATCTTCGCCAGCAACTCATCGAATTCCGGGTGCAGCTTGAACAATGTCTGCGGGCAGATGTAGAGCGGAACCCCCTCCGGCAACTCGAAGTCACGGCGAGCCTTCGTCACACCCATACGAACGGGACGTGCAAAGTAGTGCGGCATGTGCTTCAGCCGCACCAGTGTTTCGGAATAGTGTGCCTGCGCATCGACCGTCTCGATGTTCTCGTACGAAAGAAAATAGTCGATGTTGGGGATGCCGGTGGTGACCGGCTGTCCGAGCGTGACACACTGCACCGGCGCGAGCCGCGCGAATCCCAGGAAGTAGGTCCAGGGGTCCATGCCGATGTCGGTATAGAGGAGCACGTCGAGTTGCCGCCGCGCGATTTCCGTCCGCGCTTCGTCAAGCCGCGTGGGGAGCGTGACGCATTCCGAGACCGCGTTCTCGATCGATTCGGTCACGGCATCGCTCGGACCCGAAAACCGAAAAACCGTATAGCGGACGTTTCGGGCGGGGAACGCGCGAATCAATCCCGCGTAATGGTCACCAATGGAGTGGTTGTGCAGAAAACGGGACACGATGCCGACGCGCACAAGATCATCCACGGAACGTGACGCCGCTCCTGCTCCCGGCAGGCAGTGCGGGGCCACTTCGTGCAGTGACGGCGCGGCCTGGAGATATAAGCGCGCGATCCGCTCCTGCAAGTTGCGGGCATCGCGACCGTGGTACGCCAGATGGAACACCGGCCCGCTGGTCTCTCGAACGGGATCGCTGATCGTCAGCGATTCGCTCATCAGCCGATCGATCTCATTCCCGAGCTTCGCGCGGCGTTCGTCAATTTCTTCCACGGAACCTGGAATCACCGGCAGCGCAAACGCTGACCGAAGTTTCAACCCCGCATCGTTCGGACTCAGTTCGAGCGCGCGGCGGAAGCTCGTCGTCGCTTCTTGAATCAGACCATCTTCCTGCAAAATGATGCCGAGGTTCTTGTACGCCTCGGCATAGGAAGGCTGGCACTCGAGCGCCTTGCGATAGCAGGCTAGCGCTTCGTCGTAGCGCCGCAGGTCGGCGAAGACACTCCCCAGGTTGTTCGCGGCTTCCGCGAAGTTCGGCTGAATTTCGAGCGCGCGGCGGTAATAGTCGCCGGCTTCGTCCAGCCGCCAGGCGTCGCGAGAGATATTCCCCAGATTGTTCAACGCCGCCGCGTGGCGCGCGTTCAGTTGCAGCGCCCGCCGGTAGCTGGCTTCGGCCAAATCCGCGCGACCAAGCGCCTGCTGCATGCTGCCGAGATTGTTGTGGAACATCGCTTCGTCGGGACGCAGGGCGATCGCCCGGCTCACGAATTCGCAACCTCGCTCGTGACGACCCCGTTGATGGGCCGCCATGCCGAGCAGGTGCAGGGCATCGGCCTGTTTCGGATCGGTCGTCAGCACCTCGCGATAGAGCCGCTCGGCCTCGTCGAGATTCCCCTTCTGGTGAAACTCGAGCGCGCGAGTGAGCAGTTGTGCCAGGCTGGCCACGATCCCTCCCTGGTGCGGCTGATGTCAGGCAATCCCTGCCGGTCAAATTCGCGCGTCCAGACGGACTCGGGCCTGGGCGCGTAGTATCTCCCCGCCGCAGTGGAGTTATCGTCGCTGCAATGCCCCGGCGTTGAAGAATGCTCCGGTCGAGTACCGGCGCTGGTGGGAGAGAAAATCCGCAACTGTTAAAATGGTAAAAACGAGTGGTATTTAACGGGCCACGGTTCGCGATCAGGGTGTCGGCAGACTCACCGGCATTGAGCCTTCCAGCGAAGCCAGTGATCCGCGAGGACGATCGCCACCATCGCCTCCGCCATCGGCACAAAGCGGGGAAGCAGGCAGGGATCGTGCCGTCCTTTGGTGCGGATCGTCGTGGGCTTGCCACTGCTGGTGACCGTCTCCTGCTCGATGGGGAGACTGCTGGTGGGCTTCACCGCCGCCCGCAGCACAATCGGTTGGCCGGATGTGATTCCGCCGAGCATGCCGCCGTGGCGATTCGTATCGGTGGTGATTCCGTGTTTGCCGCCGGGGCCCTTGCCCGTGGCGGGGCGGAACAGGTCGTTGTTCTCGCTGCCGCGCATCGCTGCGCAGCCGAACCCGATGCCATATTCGACACCGAGCACCGCCGGCAGGCTGAAGAGGGCCTTGGCAAGGTCGGCCTTGATTTTGTCGAAGACCGGCTCCCCCAGTCCGGCGGGGACTTCGGTCGCGACGATCTCCGCCGCGCCGCCGATCGAATCTCCCTCTTTGCGGACTTCTTCAATCACCTGCACCATCCGGGCGGCGGCTTTGTAATCGGGACAGCGGACGATATTCGGCTCGCCGTCCGGCAGGGTTTCGACCTGTTCGAGCGTCACGCGTGCAGGATCGGCGATCTCGGCCGACACGTTGCCGACGCGGATCACGTAGCCGACGACCCGTCCGCCGAATTCCCGCGCGATCAGTTTCTTTGCGACGACGCCGGCTGCCACGCGGACGGCTGTTTCGCGGGCACTCGATCGTCCACCGCCGCGGTAGTCGCGAAAGCCGTATTTGGCATCGTAGGTGTAGTCGGCATGCCCCGGCCGGTAGACCTCTTTAATGTCGCTGTAGTCGTGGCTCCGCTGATCGCGGTTGGGAATGAGAATCGCCAGGCTCGTCCCGGTGGTCTGACCTTCAAACACGCCGGAGAGGATTTCCGGGACGTCGGGTTCCTGGCGCTGCGTGACGATCTTGCTTTGCCCAGGGCGCCGTCGGTTCAGATCGGGCATCATGTCTTCAACTGTGAGCGGAATGCCCGGCGGCACGCCGTCAATAATGACGACATGGGCTGGTCCGTGGCTTTCGCCGGCGGTGGTGATGCGAAACGACTGTCCGAAAGAGTTGCCTGCCATGCTCTTATTCTAGCTCACCGTGAGGCCATTGCGAGACTGAGCGGACGTCGTACCCTGAGGTAATTTGGAGGAGAAACAATTCGGCGCTATTGCTCCTCGCGCTCGGTTCCGATGGAAATCTCCACGCCGGAATCGCCGAGCGGGTCGTGTTCCATTCCCTCTTGGCCGTTTCCATTGCCGCTAACCGTGGTCCCCTGCCGGCGGCCCCGTTTTTCGTCCTCAGTGCTACCATTATCGTCATGGCCATTGGCGTGGCCTTCGCCCACAATCGGCACGAAAATCGACTGAGCGGATTCGGACGACTCCACCGCCACCGCGGCTTCCACCACAAACGGCTCGAATGTAGCTGGCATCGCGACTTTCACGGGTTCGGATTCCTCGTCATCCAATCTGAAAACCTTGTGGAGAATACGGGTCATTCCCCGTTTGGCATCCATCGCCAACGTAAAGCCGACCGGAATGAGCACGAGTGTGAAGACGGTCGAGACCGACAATCCCCCAAGAATGACCGCGCCAAGACCTCGATACAGTTCGCTGCCGGCCCCCGCCGCCCAATGCAGATATCCCCCTTCCCAACTCGGCACCGGAACGACGAGCGGCAACATGCCCAGGAGAGTGGTGCCGGTGGTCATCAGAATGGGTCGCAGCCGGGTACGAGCGCTTTCGACAATCGCGTGCCGCTCGTCCCAGCCTTCTTCGTGCATGAAGTTGATCCCTTGATGCACGATCAGAATCGCGTTGTTCACCACGGTGCCGATCAGGATCACGAACCCCAACAGCGTGAGCATGTCGAGCGGCTGGTTGGTGAAGAGGTTCACCACCGCCAGCCCCGCGAAACCGCCGACCAGCGCCAGCGCGATGCTCGTCATCACCACCAGAGGATGGAAGAACGATTCGAACAGCCCGGCCATCAGCAGATAGGTGATGAGCATTGCCAGCACCAGGTTCCACTGCATGTCAATTCGCGCCTGATCGAGCTTGTCAGCCGTCCCAGCAAGACGAATTTGATACAACCCGCTCTCGAAGGTCGGCGTCTGCAACAGCGGCCTGCGAATTTTTTCGTTAATCGTGTTGAGAGCTTCTCCCAGCGGGATATTCGGCGCGGGAGTCAACTGAATCGTGACCGCCCGCTGACGCTCGATGTGATTCACCTGTTCGGGACCGCTCGCGAGCTTGACATCGGCCACTGTGGAAAGAGCCACGACGTTGCCGGTCGACGTGCTGATCGGCAGGTTGCCGACGTCCTGCGTATTCCGTGCGTATTCGTCGGCCCCGTAAACCACCAGGTCGATCTTTCGCCCCTCGTGCCAGTAGTCGGCTGCGTACGCGCCGTCGACGAGTGCATTGACGACATACCCCAGATCGGCGGCCGTTACCCCCGCTTCGGCGGCTTTGTCCCAACGGGGGATGACGTGCAATTCCGGGCTGGCGAGGTCGAGACTCGGCACGGGGCGCAACTGGTTTCCCTCGGTCATCGGGAATTCCTGCATGCACATGCCGAACGCCTTCTGCCCCTCGCGGACCAGAACCTCGAGATCCGGGCCGGTGATTTCGATGTCGATCGTCCGGCCGCCGCTGATACCGCTTTCAAACAAGCTCGCCTGCTTGACGAAGGCAAACGTCCCGGGGACTTTGCGGGCCACGGCCGACATCAACGGCACAAGTTCCGAGGCGCGCAGCTCATCGTTGGCCCGAGCCCCCATGAAGAGCGACCGCCCCCGCGCGACGAAGAAGAAGCTGTGAATCCGTAAGCCTTTGTACGGATCATCCTGGATGTTCTCTGAAATCGGCATTTCCCAGAGCGGGGAGAGTTCCTGCTCGAGCGATTTGCCGATTTCGATCATATGATCGATGTTGTAGCCGGGCGGAGGCATCAAGATTGCGATGACAAGATTGCGGTTACCTTCGGGCAGATACTCCGTCTGCGGCTGGAGCGCGAGTGCTCCCATGATCGAACCGATAACGAAAACGCAGACGACCGCCAGCCGCTTGAGTGTGTTGAATCGGCCGCGCTGCATCCGTTCCAGTCCCGATGCGAAGGCGTTCGTCATGCGGGTCGCCAGCGCCACGAGTCCGAACAGCCCGGGAGGCTTGAGCAGGTCCTCGCCTGATCGTCGGCGGCGCAGCAGCCGTTGCGCCGCGACGGGAACAACCGATACCGAGACAATCAGCGATAAGCCCACCGCACAACTGATTGCAATGGCGATGTCCTTGAACAATTGTCCCGCCTGACCCTGCTGGAAGATCACCGGGATGAAGACCGCCAGCGTCGTCGCGGTTGAGGCGAGCACCGCCCCCCAAACCTCAAGAGTCCCCTTGCGTACCGCTTCATCCGGCTGCAACCCAAGATTGTAATGCCGATAAATGTTCTCCAACACGACGATCGAGTTATCGACCACCATGCCGACGGCGAACGCCATTCCCGCCAGGCTGATGACGTTGATGCTCCGCCCGAACGCTCGGACAAACAGGAACGTGGCGATCACGCTGATCGGAATCGAGATTCCGATGATCAGCACCGAGCGCGGACTGCGCAAGAACAACAGCAGCACCGCAACCGCCAGCGCGCCGCCGACATAAATATTGCCGATCACCAGGTCGGTCGCGGAGTGAATGTATTCGGTCTGGTCGTAAACCTGTTCGAGTTGCAGCCCCTTCTGCTTGAGAATTCCGGTGTTGAGTTCCGCGAGCGCGATTCTCAAGGAATCGCCATGACGGATTTTGGCTTCGGAAAGCTCCAACTGCGTCAACTCGCCGTTGTGGTCGAGATCGAGCTGCTCTATCGGCGGCCCCATGATCTCCAGCACGTTGGTGTAAGGGGCCTGCTGCGCATTGATCGCCAACGCGGGGACCCCCTTCTGACGGACGAGCCCGTCCGGCTTGCGATACGCCACGCCGACCGTCCCAAGATCGCGGACCCGAATCAGGTTGTTTTCGCGGCGGGCAACGATCGTATCCGCCACTTCCTCGGGCGAGGCATATTGCCCGATCGTCCGGACGACGTTTCGCAATATTCCTTCCTGAATGTCGCCGCCGGAGGTGTTCTTGTTCTGCGACTGAATCGCCCGGCGGACATCAGCTATCGTCAGCTTCGCCGCCGCCAGTCGTGCGGGATCGACCACCACGCGAAACTCTTCTTCCCGCCCACCGAGGACGTTCGCGTTGGCAACCCCGTCGACTCGCTCGAAGCGGGCCTCAATCGTGTCTTCAGCGAACTTCCGCATCTTCGTGGGGTCGCTTTTCCCCTCCACGAGCGGCACAAGTTTGGGATGCGTCTGGGCCAGCTTCGTCAACAGGGCCGCGTCGATCCGTTCCGGATGCTCAATCATCGGCCGCAGAATCGGCTCCAGATCCGCATCGGGATTCAATTTCAGAAATGTCGTCAATTCCTCGGCCGTCGGCGGGAGCGGCGTCAGGATAAACCACGCAATCGCGTTCGCGTTCGGATCGACCGAAGTGATCGTCGGCTCCTCGACGTTTTCGGGGTATTCGCGCACCTGGTTCAGCTTGTCGCTGACCTTCGCGCGGGCATCCGCCAGATCGACGCCAACCTCAAACTTCATGCGAATCGTACCGAACGAATCGGTACTCTCGCTCTTCAGCTCGCGCATTCCCTCGACGCTCTTGAGCTGTTCTTCTTGCTCTTCGATGATTTCCCGCTCGATCTCTTGCGCGCTGGCTCCCGGCCAAACCGTGGTCACCGTGATCTCCGGCTCGATGACTTCCGGAGTCAACTGCACCGGTGTGCCGAAGAGCGCCACGAACCCGAACAGCACCGCCAGGATCACCCCGACGGCCACCTTCACCGGGTTGCGAATACAGTATTCAATCAAACCCATCGGCTCACTTCCGATCTTTCGAAGAGTCCGTGGGAGCGCGATCGCCCGATGGCTTCACAGGGGGTGAATCGTTTTTAGTATCGGGACCGCTTGCTGCGGGGGGCGCTGCTTCGGAACCTTTTTGCGGCGGTGCTCCGCCAGGAGGACCTCCAGACGTCTCTTCCGCGGAAATTTGCTGCCCCTCGGCCGCCAATTGCACACTTTGGAGCGGCCGTAACCGCTGGGCTCCCTCGACGACAGCTTGCATGCCCGCCGCGAGCCCCGGTGCCGACACCTCAATGAATTCCCCGTCGCTGATTCCAGTCTCGACGATGAACATCTGCGCCTTCCCGGTGCTCGGCTGCGCGGGAGGCGCAGCCGAGTCCGCGGTGTCTGGAAGGAATACGAACAACTGGTTGCCCCGTGTCGTGCGAATCACCGCGTCCTTCGGAACAAGCAGCGTTTCTTTGGGCGCTCCCTGGAAACGGAATTCGACCATCATCCCTTCTTTCAGCACGGGCCGGCGGCGTCCTTCCACTTCGCGAAACTGGTTCTGTAGTCGGACCACGACCGGAAACCCGCGCGAGCCGGTTTCCCATTCACTGCGGGGAATGATCTGCACGATCGTCCCTTCCCACTCATCCGGTTCGATCCCTTTGACGTGGAACTTCGCCTTCTGCCCCAGTTGGATCATGCCGAGATCCCACTGATCGACCAGCGCCGCCACGTCGACAGTATCGAGCTTCGTCAGCGTGACGATCGGATCACCCTTCGACAGCCATTGGCCGAGATACGTATGAGACTTCGAGATGTAGCCTGCAAACGGTGCTTTCGTCGTTCGCTTTTCCTTTTCGGCTTCGAGGTATGCGACGTGAGCCTTTTGGGCCTCGAACCGTGCCCGAGCCTGCGCGATTTCTTCCTGGCGCGGGCCGGCTTTCACTCTGTCGCACGCTGCCGTGGCAGCGTCGAGCAGTTTCTGCGCCGCCTGACGGCGCTCGCTGGCATCATCAAGATCCTCTTTGTTCGCCGCGTTCTTGTCGAACAGTTGCTGCATCCGCTTCAATTTGGCTGTCGCATTCGTCAACGCGGCCTGCGCCACGCCGACTTTTGCTTCCGCTTCGGCGATGTCTTCTTGTCGAGAGCCGGCTTCCAGTTCTTTCAGATCCTGTTCGCGCTCCGCGAGGATCGCGTTGTTTTGCTCAATTTCCAGATTGGTCGTTTCCATCCGAAGACGGGACAAAACCGTTCCCGCTTCGACGAATTCCCCGGTATCCTGCGGATACTCCGCCACGACGCCGTCAGCGCCCGAAGCCACAATACTCGTCCAGCGCGGCAACACGCTGCCGACGACGTTCAGTTGAGGCGATACGGCCCGCTTCTCAATCGGCGCCACGCGCACCAGCGCCGGAGGCATTCCCCCTGCCGACGGACCTTGCTTCCCCGCCGGCTTTGCTTCCGCCGTGCCGGAGGAACAACCGGCAACAGCGCAGAGGATGGCTGCCGCGCATACTCCGCTCGCGATGAACACCCACGACGCGGCAGATGCCAGCTTCCGGACGGACTCAGGATTGCGACACATTTTCAAGTGCGGACCCTTTCAACGATCACTTACGGTTGTGCAGCGACGAAACAGACGACCACGGAATAATTGCCGATGTCACCTCAGCGGACGTTATCGGACACTCCAACGCACGCCCCAGATCCGCGCGAGGCCTCCGCCTCGTCACCGACATTTTGACGAATGGCCTCACAGGTTCGTTTGAGACTCGCCAGATCCTCGGCCGGAACTCCCTCGATCGCCCGTTCCCGCACCCTGTGACAGCATTCCACCATCCGCGTCCAGACCGCTTCGGCTTTGGGAGTAGGACGAATGCGCTTCTTGCGGCGATCTTTGGAGCAGCAGGTCCGTTCCAGCCAGCCGTCCCGTTCCATCCGGGTGAGGATTCCCGCCAGCGTCGGCGCTTCAATCCCCAACCGCTCCGCCAATTCGACCTGCGACTGGTCTTCTTCAAACGACAGCCACGCGAGAACTTCCCATTGGCGAAGCGTGATGTTTTCCTTGGTGAGCTCTGTGCTGAGCGCCCGCCGCAATGCGTGGGTTGTCATTGTCACCCAACACCCCACGCTCCCCTCAAAGTCGTATTGCAACACAGCTTCAACCCCCGCTTACCTGGCCCGAACTGGTTCGTTAGCACGCTAACCAATACTCATCATAGGATCCCCTTGGGGGGGGAGCAAGCTGGGCCTTCGGGTAAAAAGACCGGATTTCAAGGGAAGTTTCGCCGAATACGGTATCGTCTTCCTCTCACACTGGTCCTTGCGGGCAAAGCCGGGTCCCGCACAATCACAATCACGAAGACAACCGTTCAATCACAAACCACTTTTGGAGTGCCGCCAAATGGGCTTTTCAATCGCCTGGATCTCGGTCAAGGGGCAGCCGAAAGAGTTTGTCCTTGAACAAATGGGACTGCGCCCCACGGGCAATTTCGACGAAACGTTCAACGGCCCGACCGATGGCGTTCCCCTTCCCGGCGGCTGGTACACGGTGATTGGCCAAGGCTGTGATTATGCATTCAAGCAGATGCAGGCCATCCGGCGGATCTCCCAAGTCGCCGACATCGTCATCGTTGGTGTCGAAGAACATGTGATGTCGGCGTATGCGGAGTACTGGTCAAACGGCAAACAAATGTGGTGGCTCTGCCACAATGCTTCCGACGGGCCGAACCACCTGGATACCAGCGGCCAACTTCCCCCAGAGTTCACGGCGGTCCGGTCGGAGCTCGAAGAGAAACAACAGTCTGAAGGGGATGCCGACTATATCTTTGATATTCCAGTCGAACTCGCAAAGCGAATCACCGGCTTCAGGCATGACGAGGATCTACCGGAATTGGGAGCCAGGCCGTACGAAGAACTCTCCCCGATCGGCCAGGCAAAGCGCTGGTGGCAGTTCTGGAAATAGCCTGCTCCCGGCAATTCATCCCCCCATGGCTCCCTTCGAAAAGACAAAACCGGGACGAAAACGTCCCGGTTTCTGTTGGGCCAAAACGAATCTGGTGCTCTGAGCGGCTGTCCGACGAGTGAAACTTTTCAGCTCATCGGCCGGGCCGACTTCGTCACTCCCCACCCTTCTTTTTGGGCAGGGCCACCGAGTAGAGCATGGTCACCGCGCCGACAGAGAGGAGGCTGAACGCCGCCCAATCCGGGGGGTCATACACCTTCTGCCGGGGAACGGTCATCTGGCTGAACATCCCGCGGAAGCCCTGCGTCCGCATCGCTTCTTCGCGCGACGAGAGCGTGATCTTGTCCACGAATAACAGGCTCACGCCCCACAGCGTGATGAACAGGCCGATCGAAAAGAAGGTTGCTCGCATCATGAGACTTCCAGCGTCGCGAAAGGGGGGAGATTGTCGGATCGCCGGTCGCCGTCCCAAGGGAAAGGAGTGCAGCGACAATGCGGCTTTTCCATTACTCGAAAATATCGGTGAGTGCCGCAATCGACTTGACGCAGCCGGGCACCGCACCGCGCAAACGCCGGGAATCGGCCCATTTACGCCGATTTTCGCGGATGCGTGGGTGCTGGAGTTTCCCCACTAACCCCGATACAGTAACGATTCTCGCGAACGTGACGCTTTCTCACGCGCCGTTCGCGCTCCAGGTTCGTTCCTCGCGCGCCGTGCAATACCGGCGTGCCTCCCCCGAAAGGTCGAGTTCACCGTGGATGCCAAGTTGATTCTCTTGCCGGGTGACGGCATTGGTCCCGAGGTCGTCGCACAAGCAGAACGTGTCCTTCAAGCCGTCGCGAAGCGATTCGGGCACTCCTTTCATTTCACCACCTGCGATATCGGCGGCGGCTCGATCGACAGGCACGGCACTCCACTTCCCGAGAAGACAATCGCCGAATGCCGCACCTCGCAGGCGATGTTGCTGGGAGCGGTCGGCGGACCGAAATGGGACGACCCGACCGCCAAAACCCGTCCCGAAGCGGGACTGCTCGGGTTGCGCAAAGAATTCGACCTGTTCGCGAACCTCCGACCGATCAAACCATGGCCGCAATTGCTCGATGCCTCTCCCCTTCGCCGCGACATCGTCGAAGGGACCGATATTCTGTTCGTGCGCGAGTTGACCGGGGGCATCTACTTTGGCGATTCCGGCCGTCGTCCCCATCCGGAGGGCGAAGAAGCGTGGAGCACCATGACCTACTCGACCCCCGAGATCGAGCGGGCGGTGCGCGTCGCCGCCGATGCCGCCCGCCTGCGGCGCCGCAAAGTCACCATGGTCGATAAAGCCAACGTGCTGGAAGCGTCGCGGCTCTGGCGGCAAGTCTCCGCGAAGCTGATGGCGGCGGAGTATTCCGACCTGACCTACGAAGTGGTCCTCGTTGACGCAATGGCAATGCATCTTCTGTCGAGGCCGCGCGATTTCGACGTCGTCGTCACCGAGAACATGTTTGGCGACATTCTCACCGACGAGGCATCGATGCTCCCCGGTTCACTCGGTCTGCTTCCGTCCGCGTCGATCGGCTCTTCCGGTCCCGGACTCTATGAGCCGATCCACGGCTCCGCCCCGACCATCGCCGGAAAGGACATCGCGAACCCTCTGGCGACCATCTTAGCGGCCGCGATGCTCTTGCGGCATTCACTCAACCTGGAAGAAGAGGCAGCCACGGTCGAGGCGGCGGTCGAGAAAGTGCTCGACGCCGGGCACCGCACGGCCGACATCGCCGCCGGCGGCGAATCGATCGGCACGACCAAGATGGGCTCGCTGGTGGTCGACGCAGTCGCGGGCTGACAAAAAATCAAATCACGCCGCGTGGCGAGCTTTGCTGGAATCGACCGCATGGAACCGCCGGGCGTTGGCTGCCATGCGGGTGAAGGACGCCGGTAATCCAAACCGATCGCCGAACCGAATCAGTTCCCGAAGCCGTACGATGATTGCCGGCATTCCGACGGAATCGGCCCAGCGGAGCACTCCCCTTTGCTCCTCGAAGAAACGGAGCCCCTCAACGATTGCCGTGTCGATCTGTTCCGCGTCCGCCACGTGCTCGCCGACGATTCGCGCCGCCTCCAGCAAGATCGACAACTTGAGCCGCGCGACGATCTCCTCGGTTCGCATATCGGCGCGAACGGCTGCATGTCTTGCGACGATTTCTCGCACACTGGGAGGGAGCGAGCGATCTTCTCGGCACGCTGAATGTCCCGCGGCGTTGTTTCGAGTAAACGGGCCGCGCGTGCCAACCGTCCCCCGCCAGGCAACGCGCGGTAACTGAGATGTCTTCGTCGGCGGATCGTCTGCAGCCCACTCCGGATCGCACAGAATCCCCTGACCGCATTTCCTGCCGAATCGCCGCGCCTCAAACAACTCGACGAGCAACTGCGACTCGCCGACCCGGTCCGGGTAAGCCTTCCTCAGCGCCGCACCAACACGGAGCGCTGTATCGATGCCGATCTCGTCAAGCTGAGTAAGCGGCCCCCACGGGAAGCCGGCACGACACGCCGCCTCTTCGATCGTTCCGGCCTCAACTCCGTCATGCAGCAACTGTAGTCCTTCGTTCAAGTAGGGCCACAACAACCTGTTGACCAGAAATCCCGGCCGGTCCGCGACCGCGAGGGGCTGTTTGCCGACCCGCTGCATCAGCTTCTCGACGCAAAACAATGTTTCATCGCTCGTCTCGCCAATTCGCACCACTTCGACAAGCGCTCGATCCTCCACCGGGTGGCAAAAGTGCAGCCCGCAAACTTGTTCGAGCTTTGGCAGTTCGGCTGCAATCTCTCCGACGGCCAGGCTTGATGTGTTGGTCGCGACAATCGTTTTCTCACCGAAAAACGTAGCCAGCCGCGACAGTACCTTCCGTTTCAGCCGCAGTTGTTCGGGAAGTGCTTCGATGACAAGATCGGCCTGAGCGATTTGCTCATCACTTTCGGCCACCTGAATTAGGCCCGCCGCAACCGATCGGGGCAATGGATTCTTTCCTCCGCCGGAATGCCGCCGCACTTCATCGAGAATTTTCGCGGCCGATTCGAGAGCAACCTCGCGCGAGACATCGGCGACAGTGACCGGCACGCCATGCGCGAGATGAAGCGCCGCGATGCTCCGCCCCATCAGGCCGGCACCGACGACGCTCACGGAATGAATCTCGCGTGGAAACGGCATTCGTGCTCCTCAGCTCACGATCCACCGGCTGGACGCCGGTGCCACATTGACCTGATTACTCTCCTACGCGGGTGACACACAGATTTCATTACAGGTGGTTCCAAGGCCGGGAGGGCGAGGCTCCCGCCGAGCCGCTGTTTCCGAAAGTCTCTGGTTGTGGC
>CAZVJA010000036.1:0-34016 GCA_964626885.1 uncultured Planctomycetaceae bacterium
ACAGCTTCCCTGAAACAAAGTCGCGCCGACGTTGCGGCGAAGAACTCCGTCGAAAGCTCACGACAAGGTTCGAAGGTGCTCAAAATTCGACCTGTTTGCGCCCCGCACTTTTCTTCACCCATCGTCGAGGTTGTCGAAAAGCGCAACTTCTCGTCGCGCTTCATATTTCGAAAACGGCGCAAGATGCTCAACCGCGCAAGGTGCGCAGCAAGATGCTCAAGCCCTTGAGCACCTTGCGCGCTGGGCGAAGTTGTCGATCGCCTGTCGAACGCTTGCAACTTGCTTGCAGCGCCGCCGCGCGATGTTCGGCAGTTACGCCGACCGTTCGAAGATGCGCGCCTTCGAAGGTGTTCAACGAAGATGTTCAAACGCTTGAACACCTTCGAACGGACGAGTTGCTCGAGCATTGCTGGATCGCTCCTGAATGCGTGATCGACAATCCGCATGGCCTGTTCTCGGACGACTATCGACGTTCTTTCGCGTGTGCCACTGGCTATGCCAGTGCCGATGGTTCAAACGGCAAAGAGCACGGGCAGAGCCCGTGGCACACGAAAATCTACAACTTCTTCACACCGCACGCTCACGCAAAGTCGGAAACGTGGTCGCCATCCTTGCGACCATTCCACCGCGCTTTGCGAGATGCGTCAACGTGCGATTGCCGGCCAGACTTCCGGATCGACCTGCGAATCACCCCGCCGCGTTTGGCTTGATCCCGAGGTCTTCTATCGTGAGCAGAGCTTTGAACGGCAGACTGCGGGCGGCGAAGTTGGCGGCTCCCCCTTGCAGACGATCGACGATGCCGACGACTTGAACCACCTGGCAGCCGAATTCCGTCACCCGATCGACCGCTTGCAGAGAACTTCCACCGGTGGTGACGACGTCGTCAATCACGACCACTTTCATGCCGGGCTGCACCGGCCCTTCGACATAGCGGTTCGTGCCGTGCCCTTTGGCTTCCTTGCGGACGAGGAACCCGCAGAGGGAACATCCCCGTTCCGCCGCCACGGTGAGCATCCCCCCGACGATGGGGTCCGCGCCGATCGACATGCCGCCGACCGCGTCGAATTCCACGCCGTCGAGCAGATCAAGCAGCCCTTCACTGACAAGCCGGAGTCCCAAGGAGAAGAGGTTCACCTGCTTGCCGTCGAGGTAATAGCTCGACTTCTGCCCCGAGGCGAGTGTGAAGTCGCCGAGCTTCAGCGCCCGCTCGCGAACCATTCCGATCAACTTCTGGCGGTCGTACATGCGTGGCTCCCCCGTAAGATAGGGTGCCACTGGCGGCTGGTCCGCCAGTGGATTTCTCCGAGTCGTGTTGCAAGAAGATTCATCGCGTGGAGCAGAAATTCCGCGCGAGCGTCATCTTAGCTGACGAGTGGGGGGAGCGAAACGTATCCCGCACGTGGCGAAGTCGCGTGCTGACGCGCAATCATCAGATGCGGGCCACTTTGAGTTGGATAGCTGGGGTCAAACCGCTTTTGTTCGTCCCCCGTACGAGAGGAAATGGTAGCTCACTCCGCTCGCCGCAGCTACACCCTGCCAGAACGTTTATACTGACCACTCCCCTCTGATGGCTGACGTCTGAAAGCTGGCCGTTTTACTTCTCATCGAGCAGTTGCACCGCCTCGAAAGCTTTCCCTTCGAGCATTTCGAGGCTCGCGCCGCCGCCGGTGCTGACGTGGCTGACCTTGTCGGCGAAGCCCATCTGCTGGATGGCTGCCGCGCTGTCGCCGCCGCCGATGATGCTCGTCGCGTCCGACTTCGCGATCGCTTCCGCCACCGCGCGCGTGCCGGCATCAAACGGCGTCACTTCGAATTTCCCCATTGGCCCGTTCCAGACGACCGTCTTGGATTTCGCAATCACGTCGGCATACTTCGCGGCGGTCTTGGGGCCGATGTCGAGCCCTTCGTAGCCGTCGGGGATCTGACCGGCCGCGACCACCTGTTTCTTGCAGTCGCTGGAGATCGCGTCGCCGCAATGCGTGTCGACCGGGAGCATCAGCTTGCTCCCCCCTTCGGCGAGAAGCTGCTTCGCCAGTTCGACTTTATCCGGCTCGACGAGGCTGTTGCCGACCTTGCCCCCCTGCGCGAGAGAGAAGGTGTAAGCCATTGCGCCGCCGATGAGGACGTTGTCGCAAATGGTGAGCAGGTTGCGAATGACGTTGATCTTGTCGGAGACTTTCGCCCCGCCGAGGATCGCCACGAAGGGACGCTTCGGGTTTGCGATCGCTTCCGAGAGGTATTGAATTTCCTTGGCGACAAGAAAGCCAACGACCTTCGGCTTGCCGGCCATCGCCCTGGGAACCGCCACCATCGACGCATCGGGACGGTGGCAGGTACCGAAGGCGGCGTTGCAGTAGATGTCGCCGAACGCGGCCAGCGCCCCGGCGAACTCGGCGTCCCCCTTCTGCTCGCGGGGATCGAAGCGGAGGTTTTCGAGGACGAGGACATCGCCGTCGGTGAGCTTCGCGACTTTCGCGCGGGCGGCGTCGCCGATGGTGTCGGTCGCGAATTCGACCTTCTTGCCGAGCAGTTCCGCCAACCGCGCGGCGGCGGGCTTGAGGCTGTATTTTGCGTCGCCCGGTCCCCCTTTCGGCCGGCCGAGGTGACTCATGAGGACCAGCTTTCCGCCGCGATCGATGACCGAGCGGATGGAGTCGAGCGCCATGCGGACTCGCAGGTCGTCGGTGACTTGTTGGGCGTCATCGAGCGGGACGTTGAAATCGACCCGCATTAGTACCCGTTTTCCCTTCACGTCGACATCGGCGATAGTTTTCTTGGCCATGGTTGTTTAGTCTCTTTTGCGAACTCAAGCGTTTGGAATGTGGAGCGGCTTCAGGGTATCGCTTCAGTGGGATGGACCGGTATTGAGTGTGGGAGGGCGACGCTCCTGCGGAGCCGCCACAACCAGCGACTCTCGAACATAGCGGCTCGGCGGGAGCCTCGCCCTCCCCCTAAAATCAGTTTTTGAACCTATAACAGTTTCCGGAACCGCGTGACTGCTTCCTCGACGTTCGCGCGGCTGTTGAAAGCACTTAACCGGAAGTAACCTTCGCCGCTGGCGCCGAAGCCGCTGCCGGGGGTGCCGACGAGATGCGCTTCGCGAAGCAGACGATCGAAGAAGTCCCAACTGCTCGCGCCGCCGGGAGTCTTGAGCCAGACGTACGGAGCATCGACACCGCCGTAGACGGTGATTCCCCCTTGCTGCAAACCTTCGCGGAGCAATTTGGCGTTCGTCATGTAAAAGTCGATCACCTCGCGGGACTGCTTTTTGCCCTCCGGAGAATAGACCGCTTCGGCTCCGCGCTGCACGATGTATGAGACGCCGTTGAACTTCGTGGTGTGGCGACGGGTCCAGAGCTTGAAGATTTCGACCTTTTCCCCCGACTTCGCCGCGCCGGTCAATCCCTTGGGGACGACGGTGAAGGCACAGCGCGTGCCGGTGAACCCCGCGCTCTTGCTGAAGCTGCGGAACTCGATCGCGACGTCGCGCGCACCGGGAATTTCGTAAATGGAATGCGGAATGCCCGGCGTCGAAATGTACGCCTCGTAGGCGGCGTCGTAGAAGATGATCGCGTTCTCGCGCTTCGCGTACTCGACCCATTTGGCGAGCGTCTCACGCGTGGCGACCGTGCCGGTCGGATTGTTCGGATAGCAGAGATAGATGAGATCGACGTGGCGATCGGGGAGCGCCGGCACAAAGTTGTTCTCAGCGGTGACCGGCAGATACACCAGCCCCGAGAATCGCCCCGATGCATCCGCCGCACCGGTGCGGCCGGCCATCACGTTGGTGTCGACATACACCGGATAGACCGGATCGGTGACGGCGACGACGTTGTCGTTCCCGAAGATATCGAGGATGTTTCCCGTGTCGCATTTCGAGCCGTCGGAGATGAAAATCTCGTCCGCCGCGACATCGGCCCCCCGCGCGCGAAAATCGTGCTCGGCGATCGCATTGCGGAGGAAGTCGTAGCCCTGCTCCGGACCATAACCCCGGAACGTTTCCCTGCGGGCCATTTCGTCCACCGCCTTGTGCATCGCTTCGGTGACGGCCGGAACGAGCGGTTCGGTGACGTCACCGATCCCCAAACGGATCACTTTGGCGTCCGGATTCTCTTTGCAGAAGGCAGCGACGCGGCGGCCAATTTCCGGGAAGAGATACCCGGCTTGCAGTTTCAGGTAATTGTCGTTGATGTGTGCCATGAAAAATCCAACTCCGACGGGGATTGTAGCCCGATATTCAGTCGCTTGAGGATCAGACCGTTTTAGATCGATTCGGCGGGGTTTGCAACCAATGGGCCTTGCCATTAGACCGAGACGATCTCATTGACAAATTCCGGGGCACGCAAAGCCTTTGCCCCGGCCACCCAAAGCGGAACGGTACCCGTTGGGCGGAATCATTTTTTCGACGACGGCAGATCCCGCGGATAACCATTGAGCCAATAGGTGTTCAGTTCCCGCTCGATCTCCTCAGTCGATTGGAGCATGCGGAAGGAACGCTCCCCCGTGAGACGATGGGCACGTCCGTAAATTGAGACACGGACTCCCTCGTCGGAGTTCGCCAAGCAGGCGATCCAGAGGGCGATGCCCAATTGCGAGCGGACCTGCGGATAGATCGGTGCGTCGAGCGTTTCGAGAGCCCAGCGGTCGATCATCAAGCGGTTCCAGCCATCGATACGCTGCGTGGAGGTATGCCGCAGCAGCCATTCCGGCAACTTGTCGCGCGTTTCCGCATTCAAGAGGACAACCATCTTTTCCGGTCCCCCGGCATAGACCGCCCAGGAGGGCCAGACGTCGTATAACCCGAACGGCTCCAGAAACGGCAGCAGCATCGCAGCGACGATCAGACATTGTGCAAACCAACCGGCGGGGGAGAACGTTCTCCCCGGTGCAATTTGTGCGGCCGTCGTTTGAGTATCAAGCGCGTCGGAGTGCGCAGGATCAGTCTGACATGCTGCTTCAGCGACGGAATGACGCGCAGACAACGGGCCGAACAGCACCACATTTTGCGCGAGGAAGTAGACGTTCCACAGGAGCACGCCTGGCTTGTGGTTCAGCCCGAACGGACCGAGCGTCAGGAGCAGCAGCAGATGCATTCCGAGAGAGCCCCACAACCCGGCTCGCCGAGACCGAGGAAAGAGGAGCAGCAGTGCGACGATGAGTTCCGTCAGCGGCAGCAGCACTTCGAGCCCCTTCTCCAGCATCGACAAGTCTCTGAGTCCTTCGAAGGGAAGCGCTGTCCGCAGTCCGAAGACCAGCATCTGCCCCGGTCCCGCCGGTTCGAGAAACCCCATGCTCATCTTGGAAAGGGCGGAATGGAAATAGATGCTGATGACAAACAATCGAATCAGCGGAACGGACCGTTGGGACGGAACGAATGCCAATACGCACGCCAAGATCATGAATTGATAGGCCCAGGTCTGTAGACGCTCCTGATCGCAGAGCACCATGAAAACCATTGCGGCCGAGAAGGTCAGCAGAGCGCCGCGTTTGAGGCGGCTCTCCGGCCGAAAGAGCAAGGACGCAACCATTGACGAGACGAGCAGTCCTGCGCCGATCCACTCGAACAGTTCGGGAATGGCGGCAGCCGCGCGCAGGAAAGGAATCCGTGGGAAGACTGTTTGCGGAGTCCAGAGTCGCCAGGTCGCTCCAAGAAGTGCGAGTGCGCCGACGGCGATGACGATCTGCAGGCGCGCGGCTACACGCTTCGCCGGCTGTGCATCAACAGCGAGCATCCGATCGGCCAGTCGTCGGCAGGCGGACAATAGACTCACAAATCACGATGATCCTTCCGACGGACTCCCCGTCCAGTTGCGAAGAAATTCCAACGGTGTTCGAGAATGCCCTACAGGTGGTTTCAAAATTGGGAGGGCGAGGGGGCACCGCCCGGTGGGTGGTCCGCCGAGCCGCTGCGGCCGAAAGTCTCTGGTAATGGCGGCTCCACAGGAGTGTCGCCCTCCCAAATACAATGTTTTGAAACCACAACTACGATTTTGACAACAAGACAACCGCGCCGATAACCGCGGCGACGAAGAGCGAGAACAAGGTGATTTTCACCCAACTGTAGGGACGTTCGCCCTGCACTTCGCCGGTGACCGCGTTGATGACGACCTGGTAGGCCTTGTTGTGATGGCGATACGCCAGCAGCCAGACAGGCAACAGCAGGTGTTTGAACGAAATGGCTCCGTATCGGGTGTCGATCGAATCGACGCGCTGCTCGTCACCGCCGATCCGCTGCCGTACTTCGGATTCGATGGCTGCATCGATCCGCGCCCGGGCCTCAACAAATCCTTCGTCGAGCGGAACGTCGTAGGTTCGCGCGAGGAAGCCGGCGAGATATTCCTGCTTGAAAGGAGTGCTTTTCGCGAGAGGCCACGGTTCGAGCGAGTCGATGAGGTTGTCGCGGACTCCGCGGGCGGCAACCACCAGCAGGTCGTCAAAAAAGCGTTGAAACGCCCCCGCAGCCGGATACCAGCGGGTTCGCCGTTCGGTCCGCTGGTCCTTGCCGGTCCCGACCGTGACGTAGTAGTGCTCGCCGCGCTGTCCCGTGTAGCGGTTCGCGGTGAGGGCGTCGTACGTCCAGAACGGGAGATAGATGCCGTTGAATTTTCCTTCCGCGCCGCGCTTCAGGAATTCGTTCGGTGCAAACCACCGCGAGCGGACCCAGGCGACGAGATTCGTCTGAGCAGTCTCCTTGGGAATTCGAAACGGCAGCAGTCCATCGACCGGAATCCGTTTCCCCGCCGAATGAACATGTTCTCGCTGGATGGGGGAACCGCAGTAGGGGCAGAAAGAACTCGTCAACGTTCCGTAGAACACGACACCCGCCCCGCAGCTTTCGCAACGAATTTCATTCTGCTCGGGATCGGCGGGCACTTCTGCGGTGTGTAGTTCTTCGAGCTTCGCGAGCATCGCGCGGAAGTCCTGCTCCTGCAATTCCGCATGCTCGGGAACATCGATAACCGTTTCGTGTCCACAGTAAGGGCATTTCAGCCTCTGCGTGCCGATGTGAAACTCGACATCGGCTCCGCACTCTTCACAGGGAAAGATCCGTCCGCGTCCGTCGTCGACCTCTTGCCCACCCGGAATTGCAGCGGGGACGGGCTGCTGAGACTCGGTCGGCAAGGGAGGAGGAGTATCGGGCATGGAACTCGTATCCGTCGATCAATCAGCAACACCTCGAGACGAGACTGTCCGTCCCGCGGCATCCGCATGCCGCCGATGAATCTCAATTTGAAGAACACCGACTCTCTGGACGAGGTCAGGTTCGCTGCGGTTACGCGAAGTCTCTCTGCAAGAACTTACTTCGGTGGCGGCGGCGGCGGTGCGGCGTGCGAGGCGAACCAGCCTGCCAATTGCGGAACTTGTCCCGCGGGCAGCCAGGAGGGCATCCCCGCCGACCAGACATTCGTTTCCGGGGAGATGCGACCCGCGGCGATCGACTGCGCGATCTGTTGGACGGTGAACGGTCCTTGCGATTGCCCGTCAACGGCGATGTGCCAGGTCGGCGGTGTCATCGGCGGGGGCATCGTGGGGGCTGCTCCGCCCGCCCCCTGCATCATTCGCCCCGCCATCGCGAAGCCCATTCCCAACCCCATCCCTTCGGCCGCCCCTCCGCCGGAGGGATTTTCGGCGGCGGCCGTCATGGCTTTGCCCATCTGGTACTGCTGGAACTGATTCAAATCGCCGAGCACACCCATGCTCGAACGGGTGTCGAGTGCTTTCTCGACTTCTTCCGGGAAGGAAATGTTGACGATGAACAGTTGCGGAACATCGAGCCCATATTCGTCATCCACTCGCTCAACGACCAGCTTGCGCAGTTCTTCCGACATTTCCCGGTAGCGGGAGGCGAGGTCGAGTGCCGCGACCTTCGAGGAGCCGAGCAGATCCGAGAAGGCCGATGTGACGATCGCCCGCATCAGTTCGGTGACTTCATCCGCCTCAAAGACTCCATCGGTACCGACGAGTTCCTGCAACAACGCCTTGGGGTCTGTCGCCCGGAGGGTGTAGGTGCCAAACGCCCGCAACCGGATCGGTCCGAAATCGGCGTCGCGGAGCATCACCGGGTTGGGAGTCCCCCATTTCAAATCGGTGATTTGCCGGGTGCTGACGAAATAGACTTCGGATTTGAAGGGGCTGTCGAATCCGTGTTTCCAGCCTTGCAGGGTACCGAGAATCGGGAGGTTGTCGGTCTTCAGCTCGTAGTTGCCGGGTTCAAAGAAGTCGGCCAGTTGCCCCCGGTGGACGAAGACCGCCACCTGTCCCGGGCGGACGATCAATTGAGCGCCGTTCTTGATCTGGTTGTGATAGCGGGGAAACCGCCAGACGAGCGTATGCCGAGTATCGTCGATCCACTCGATAATATCGACGAGTTCTCCGCGTAATTTGTCGAACAGTCCCATCGGCACCCCTCCTCGAGGTAATCTGCGGTGTGTTCCCAGTGATTGGTCCCGGCCCGGCGACGTACGAGTCGCTCAACCGCCCAATTTTAACGGTGATTCAAAAAGGGCATCAAGGGGGTGAACGAACTCTTTCCCCCAGTGGATCACGATGATGGGGTCGTTGGGGAAAGAAATTTAAGAGAGGGGCACGCTGCTCCCGGCAAGTGCCGGTCTCGCGGTGGCCGAAGGGGGATTTTTCGGTTCAGGGGCCTGTTCTCGTCGAGCGAAAACGGCACGCCATTCGCTGAAAACAGAGCTTGACCTCATTTTGGGCCTGACCTATAGTCCCGACCCCTCGCATTGTGGGACGTCCGCGAATTCGCGGATTTACCATCACCCTAACGCCAATCGGAGAACAGGTACGATGAGTGAAGGGACTCACTTCACGGCAACACAAACAGCAGCACGTGGCAAGAACCGCTGGACGCTGGTTCTGGCCGGAACAGTCGTGGCGGTCTTGGCCGCCGGTGTCATTTTCCAGGTCTTCCGAGCTTCGGAAGGGACGGCCGGCGAGGAGCAAGCAGGCACCTCGGCGGAAGGCTCTACCGGGAAGGTTGCTTTGAGCGACAACTCGGGGCGGAAATCGCTCGGCTTCGTCAACGGCGAGCCGATTTCCTATGACGACGTCGCTAGGGAATGCTTCAATCGCCATGGCCAGGAAGTGCTCGACAACTTCATTAATCGGATGATCATTCACCAAGCGTGCCGCGAAAAAGGGATTACCGTCACCGAGAACGAAGTGAACGCCGAAGTCGCGAAGATCGCCAAGAAGTTCGAACTCGATGTCGAAAACTGGTACCGAATGCTGCAAGCCGACCGGAACGTGAATCCGGTGCAGTACCGTAACGACATCATCTGGCCCATGCTGGCTTTGAAGAAGCTGGCGGGGGAAGAAATTCAGATTACGGAGGACGACCTGAAGCGTGCCTTCATCCGCGATTACGGTCCGCGGGTCAAAGCGAAGATGATTATGTTCGACAATCTTCGCCGTGCTCAGGAAGTGTGGAACGAAGCCAGCCAGAAGCCCGAGGAGTTCGCCCGCCTCGCGAAAAAGCACTCGGTCGACCCGACCAGCAAGTCGCTCGCCGGCGACATTCCGCCGATCCGCAAGTACGGCGGGAACGACAACCTCGAAAAAGTGGCCTTCGGCCTGAAGCCGGGCGAGATTTCGAGCATCGTCGACGTCAGCACTCCGGAGCGCAAGGCCTACGTCATCCTGCAATGTGAAGGACGGACCGAACCGGTCGTCACGAACATGGCCGACGTTCAGGAAGCGCTGTCTCAACAATTGGAAGAAGAAAAGACTCAGGTGGCCGTCGCCCAGGTCTTCGAAAAGCTCAAGAAGGAAGCCCGCGTCGACAACCTGCTGACACGCACCACCACCGGCCCGGTACAGCAGACCGGCGGTGCCAAGGCTTCGGGGCAAGTTCGGCCGGCTGCCGTCAGCCGCTCGAAGCAGGCCCCGCAAGGCGAATAATTTGACGGTAGCGAGGGGGAGCGGGAAAGGCGTTTCCCGCTCCGTTGATGCGACCAATTGCGGCGTGGGGTGCCGGTCCTGTTCCCGGAGCCTCACGCCGCTCTCCTTTCCTAAGTCGGCGACCGACCGGTAGAATAGGCATCTGGGGAGAACCGCGCGGCCAGTGATGCACGCGATGTTTCCCCGTTTCTGAACAGGTGGTTTCAAAACCGGGAGGGCGAGGCTCCCGCCGAGCCGCTGCAACCGAAAGCCTCTCGTTGTGGCGGCTCGGCGGGAGTGTCGCCCTCCCAAAATAGAATTTTTTGAGACCACCTTTAGTGAAAAGGCCCCGGCCATGCGCAGCGAAAACGAAGTTCCCTTTGAAGACAAGCCGTTCAAGATCCGCGTTGCGGACCGCGTGAACCGTCTTCCCCCTTATATGTTCGGGAAGATCAACAAGCTGAAATACCAGAAGCGGGTGGCGGGGGTCGACGTCATCGACCTCGGCATGGGAAACCCCACCGACGCCCCCGATCCGCTGATCATCGACAAGCTCTCCGAAGCGCTCGCCGATCCGCGCAACCACCGCTACTCCGTTTCGAACGGCATCGAGAACCTTCGCAAGGAAGTCTCCGCCCGATACTGGAAGCGCTACGGCGTGCGGCTGGCCCCCGATAACGAAGTCATCGCCTGCCTCGGCTCGAAGGAAGGCTTCAGCCACATGTGCCTGGCGCTGATGGGGCCGGGAGACACCGCGATTGTGCCGGCACCATCGTTTCCCATTCACGTCTACGCCGTGATGCTCGCTTCGGGGAACGTCATCGCGCTCGACGTTCGCAAGCCGGACAAGTTCCTCTCGAACGTTGCTTACACCTGCGAGCACCTCTTTCCGAAGCCGAAGGTGGTGGTCGTCAACTTTCCGCACAACCCCAGCACCACGGTCATCGAGCCGGAGTTCTACGTCGACCTCGTGCATCTCGCCAAGAAGTACGGCTTCCTGGTGATCAGCGACTTCGCCTATGCCGACATCTGCTACGAGGGCTACCAGGCGCCGAGCTTTCTGGCTGCACCAGGGGCGTTCGACGTCGGCGTCGAATTCACGACGATGAGCAAGGGCTACAGCATGGCCGGCTGGCGTATCGGATTCTGCAGCGGCAATGCCGAAATGGTCCGGGCGCTCGCGACGATCAAAGGGTATTACGACTACGGCATCTTCCAGCCGATTCAAATTGCGGCCATTGTCGCCATGCGGCACTGCGATGCGGCGATCGAGAGCCTCGCCTCCGAGTACCAGATGCGCCGCGATGTGCTCTGCGACGGTCTGCAACGGCTCGGTTGGGAGCTCGACGTTCCCAAAGCCGGCATGTTCGTCTGGGCGAAGATCCCGGAGCCGTTCCACCAGATGGGCTCGATCGATTTCGCCATGAAGCTGCTCGACGAAGGGGGCGTGGCGGTCAGCCCCGGCCGCGGCTTCGGCGACGAAGGGGAAGGGTACCTCCGTCTGGCGATCGTCGAAAATGCGCAGCGCCTCCGGCAAGCAGTGCGACAGATCGGCCGGTGCACGAAGACGGAACCGGCATCAGCGACGTGATGTGCGGAAGATGGACGATAGAAGATGGAGGATGGAAAAGACGGATCGACTGAGGTTTTGTCGCTGCTTTTCCCTAACCCGATTTTCTGAATCTCCGACCGATCACTCACTGTCCCACGAGTTGATCCGCAGAAACTCCTCCTTCCAGCGATATTCGTCGAGCAGTCCGCTGCAGTCGCGCCCGAGAATTCGGTAGGCGGCATAGAGCGCCTCGATCGTCGCCAAGCCTTGGTCCGGGTCGTCAAAGACTTTGGAGCTTCGTGGGTATGCGGTCTTGATCGGAGGCAGGCTGCGCGCCGGAACCTGCGCGAAGGTCGGCTCCATCCGTTGTGCAAGCCGCCAGGTGCCGTCGAGAATCAGCAGGCCTCGGTCAGCATCCGCGCGGCTCAGCGGCGGACCGTCGAGGCCGAGCCGCACGTAATTGTCGAGCGGTTCACTCCCGGTCTTCGGGAATTTCCAGAACACAAAGCCGGGCGCGCCGCGCAAGTGCGCGACGGTACACTTCCGTCGCTTCTCACGCGGATGTACGACAATGATCGTTGGGGAAAAGACCGACATCACATGCAACAAATGCTTCGAGGTGCATTCAAACGGGGAGGGCGAGGCTCCTGCCGAGCCGCTGTGTTCGATGGTCTCTGGATGGGGCGGCTCCGCGGGAGCGTCGCCCTCCCTAAAGAAGGATTTTTAAGTCCACCGGAAGTAATGCACAGGACAAAAAATCCCGCCTGTTACGACTGGCGGGATTCGTTGTATCAAATGGACTGCGCAACGCAAACAGGTGAGCGTCACTCCGGCTTGAGCATCACGACCCCCAGCGGCGGGAGCGTCACGACGACGCTCTGCTCGAAGCCGTGGCACGGCTTTGGCCGGCTGGTGATAGAACCGGCGTTCGCAATGCCTCCCCCGGCGTAAATCGCGGCATCGCTGTTGAGCACTTCTTTGTAGCTGCCGAGCTGCGGAACCCCCATCCGGTAATTCTTGCGAGGGACCGGTGTGAAGTTGAACGCAGCGATCACGAGGTCTTCCGGATCGCGCGCCATCCGAATGAACGCGTAGGTGCTGTTCTGCCAGTCGTCGGCCTGAATCCAGCGAAAGCCTTCCTGATGGAAGTCCCGTTCATACAACGCCGGTTCGGCGGAATAGAGCCGGTTCAAATCGCCGACGTAGCGCTGCAAGCCGTCGTGATACTGGTGGCCGATGAGAGCCCAATCGATCTCGGCGTCATGGTTCCACTCGGTCCATTGGCCGAGTTCTCCCCCCATGAAGAGGAGCTTTTTTCCGGGCATCGCATACTGATAGCCGTAGAGCATCCGCAGGTTCGCGAACTGCTGCCACACATCGCCGGGCATTTGCGACAAGAGAGCCCGTTTGCCGTGCACCACTTCATCATGCGACAGCGGCATGACGAAGTTTTCCGTGAAGGCGTAGATCATGCGGAACGACAGTTCGTTCTGATGGAACGAGCGATGGACCGGCTCGCGCCGCACGTAGCGGAGCGTATCGTTCATCCACCCCATGTCCCACTTCATGTTGAAGCCGAGCCCGCCGTTGTAGACCGGATGCGAAACCCCTCCCCACGCGGTCGATTCCTCTGCGATTGTGAGAATCCCGGGAAACGCGCCGTGCACGTGGATGTTCATATCCTTCAGGAACTGAATCGCTTCGAGGTTGTCTCGTCCGCCGAACTGGTTGGGAATCCACTCGCCTTCTTTGCGGGAGTAGTCGAGATAGAGCATCGACGCGACGGCATCGACACGCAAGCCGTCGACGTGGTACGTCTCCAGCCAGAAGTGCGCGCTCGACAGCAGGAAATCACGAACTTCATCGCGTCCGTAATTGAAGATGTAGGTTCCCCAGTCGGGATGAAATCCCTTGCGCGGGTCGGCATGTTCGTAGAGCGCCGTCCCATCGAATCGCCCGAGGGCATGTGCGTCGCTGGGGAAATGCGCGGGGACCCAGTCGATGAACACGCCGATGCCCGCCTGATGGCAGTAATCGACAAAGTACATGAAGTCGTGCGGCGTCCCGTAGCGGCTGGTGGGGGCAAAATATCCCGTTGCCTGATAACCCCAGGAGCCGTCGAAGGGGAATTCGGTGATCGGCATCAGCTGCAGGTGCGTGTAACCCATCTCCTGCGCGTACTCAACGAGCATGTGGGCCAGTTCGCGGTAGTTGTAATATCGCCGGCCGTCTTTCGGGCGCTTCCACGAACCGAGGTGCACTTCATAGATGGAGACGGGACGATCGTGCCAGTCGATCTGCGGCCGATGGGTCATCCATTCGCCATCCTGCCAGATGTGCCCTTCCAGGTTGTAGACGATCGATGCCGACTTCGGCGGATGTTCGCAGGCGAATGCGTAGGGGTCGCACTTTTCGAGCAACTGTCCCCAACGGGTTTTGATCGAGTACTTATAGATGTCGCCGTGCCGCAGTTCCGGAATGAAACCGGACCAGACTCCGCTGTCACTGCCGTGGAGGTGGTTGATTCCGTGCTTCCAGCCGTTGGCATCGCACAGCACGGAGACTTCCGAGGCGTTGGGAGCCCACAATGCGAACCGGGTGCCGAGCACCCCGTTCACAACGGCGAGGTGCGCGCCGAGGGCGCGGTATCGCGTGTGCGGCTCGGCGTTGATTACCGGGAGAGGTTCGCGGATTTCGGAGATGGGCTGCCGGTCGTGCACCGGGCGCTGCCCCAGCCGCCTGCCGAGGGTTCGATTCGCCCTGATCCGTGCCTTTAGAGAATTTTCGCTTTGCACGCTTGAGTCCTTTCAAACGTTGGGTCCGCCCGCCGTGTTCGGTTCGGCGCGCAGCGCTCGCGCATGTTTAGAGGTGGTTTCAATGCCGGGAGGGCGAGGCTCCCGCCGAGCCGCTGCAACCGGAAGTCTCTCGTCGTGGCGGCTCCACGGGAGTGTCGCCCTCCCAAAAACAAGGATTTCAAACCACCTGTAGCAATCTCGACATCATGGCGGCGCGCCTTGAAGCAGATTTGCGGCTTTTTTTGCGGAGTTGCGGGGAGATTCGCATCATCCATCGCACTCGTGCCGTTTACCCCGATGCGCCAATCGGACGATTCCTCGCGGCGCGTTGGCCCGACACGGGTTGCGCCCAGTCGGACCGCACGACGAGCAGGGCGTGTTCCGAAGATAGCAGCGGGGGGAGGTTTAGGGATTGAATCGCCTCTTCGGCGCGAAACCACAATTCAGCCCTGTTTTTGCGGGGAACGGCCCGGTTTCGCTCAAGGGATACCCCTTTTCGTTCTTAGAATTCCTGAATGACACCGCGCAGGCCGGCGGTGTGGAACAACCTCAAGGGACGGCGGTCCGCGCGCTTTCGCGCAGCGCGTCGGCTGACGGTAGGACCCGCGAGCGGGGATTTGGATACAGAGTCATGTTTCGTTGGATGACCCTTACACTTGGGCCGGTGCTGATTGTCGGCGGACTCTATTGGCTGTTGCGGCCGGAGTTCGGGACCGGGCTGGCGGCTGCGCAGAATGAATCGCACCTGGAACAGCCGCTCACGGAAACGCCCGCGGCCCGTGGACTCGAAGCGACCTGCACAAGAAAAGCCGAGGATGTCTCGCGGACCCTCGGCCCGCAGGGCCATGTGATTGTGCGGGCCCCGTTCGTGGTGGCCGGCGATTTCGCGGAAGCCGACGTCGAACGGATCTATCAGCAGACGATTGTTCCGACCGCGCGGGCGCTCTTCGTAAGCTATTTCGATAAAACGCCGACGGAGCCGATCACGATATTGTTATTCTCAACCGACACTAGTTACCGTCGTTACGCGGAAGAGGTCGACGGAAATCCCCGCGCGGAATATTCGGGCTACTACGAGCGGGGGGACCGGCGGGTGGTGATCAATCTCTCGACCGGCAGCGGCACACTGGCTCATGAATTGACGCACGCCTTGGCGCAGGGCGATTTTCCCGACATGCCCGAATGGTTCGACGAGGGACTGGCGTCGCTGCACGAAGAGAGCAAGATCACCGAAGATGGTCTGCGGATTGTGGGAGCCTCGAATTGGAGATTGCAGTTCCTCATCCCCGCTATTCGCGGCAACTCGTTGCAATCTCTGGAAGCGCTGATGACCTCGCGCCGCGTTCGGACGGGGCAGCAATCGGTCGATTACGCGCAGGCGAGGTACCTTTGTCTGTTCCTGCAGCAGCGAAACCTGCTCGAACCGTTCTACCGCAAGTTCCGCGAGTCCTTCGCTGACGATCCGACCGGCGCTCGGGTGCTCTGCCAACTGCTGGGAGTCGATTCCCTGGCTGACGCGGATCGTGAATTTCGCGAGTGGGTGCTCCGCTTCCCGCGCGATGCTCGTTGACGACTGTGTCAGCAAACGCGTGGACCGGCAACATCGCGGATTCGATAGACGTGTTCGAGATTCTTTCACGCACCTCGGCGTCGGCGCAGCTCGCTGAAAAGCTGCTCGTAGGGCCGATGCGGACGCGGGGCCGGCGGAGTTGTCTCCGCGACCGCAGGTTGTTCGCCGGCGCGATCGACTCGGGCCGTGGATGAGGAATCGGTATCGTCGTCGTCGGGCAGGACAATATCGAACGCTCGCGGCTGAACGTCGTTCTGCGATCCGCGCGCGGCGTCGCGACTGACTGTCGATTTGTGGGATTCGCCCGCGGAGATCGACTTCGTGCCGCGCCCCACGTCCTGAACCCGTAAGTTCCCGGTTGCATCGGTTTCCACCGAGATCGTTAACGACGCCAGTGCACCCGCGTCTTGAGATTCGACGATGATCCCCCTGTTCGTTGATCCCGACATCCCGCCGTCGCCGGAGGGATCGAGCGCCTCATCGACGAGCGACATGATTCCCTCAATCGCCAGATCGAGATCTCGGGCCGTCGGAACTTTGCGAGCTGTTTCCTGTTGCTTCGTTGTGATCGGCGTTTCTTTGGGCAATGCTTTCCCCGAAGGCTTGCCGGAAGAGGGAATTCCCAGCGGGAGTGTTTTCGGTGCGAGCAGGGCCGGTCTGGCAGGCCGCATGGCATCGAGCAAGGCGTATCGGTCGACGACGACCTCTTCCTGAAATTCGCGACCGACGGATGAGGCCGATTTCGCACGCGGTGCTGCCGGAGACACGATACTGCGCTGCGATTCGGTTGCTGCGGAATTCAAACCGGTCGCACCGACGGAGATCGATGGTTTGCTGCCCGGCTGCTTGAACGTTGGTTCCGGTCCGCCAATCTCGATCGCAGCTATCGACTCGGAATCATCTCCCCCGATCTCGAAACTCTCAACTTCCTTCTCTTTCATCGAATGGCCGCGGGACGCGACATCCGCTTTCACACGTGTGTTTTCTGAATCGTTCCGATCGCGCTTGCTTGCACGGAACTGCTCCGCCTGAGACTGCAACTGCTCGATCGGGCTGGGAATGGCGGTCGGCACGTTCCAGTGCAGCGGCAACTGCTTCAGGTCTTCCAGCGCTTCGTAGACCGTTTCAGGACCTATTGGGCGCTCTCCCGCGACAAAACCGAGCATCAGGCTGTGATCGCACAACTGATTGATGCAGCGCGGCGAACCGTCACTTGCCTGGCAGATGACTTGCAGCGCGCGAGGAGTGAAGATTTCGGCGGGAGTTCCACCAGCCCATTCGAGCCGCGCGCTAATGTATTCGGCCGATTCCTTGTGCGACAGCGGAGCCAGACTCACCTGACAGGCAATTCGCTGATTGAGCGATGCGAGCTCGGGCTCGGCGAGATTTTCTTCGAGTTGCAACTGGCCGCTCAAAACCACGCGAACCAGCGGGCTGCCGTCGTCCGCGAGATTCGTAATCGAGCGAATTTCCTCGAGAAGTCGGGCACTCAGCAGATGGGCTTCATCGACGACCAACACCAGCGCCTGACGGGTCGCGCAAAGTTCCCGCACCGCCGAGGTCAATTCGAGCCGCAGTTCCTGCTCCGCCATTCGCAGATAGGGACGCTCCAACTCATACAGAATCGCTTGCAGAAGCGACCGTCGCGTCGGGTAATTGGAATTCGGAAGAAATACGGCGGCGAACGGATCGGAAAGCTCTTCGGCGAGTCGCCGGCAGATGAGCGTTTTTCCGACTCCGGCTGGTCCGGTCAATACGGCGATCCCCTCGCCGGCTTCGATGCAGCGGATCAGTTCGTCGAGCACTTGATCGGCCGCTTCGGTCGGGACGAAACAATCGGGATCGGGAGTGGCGATAAAAGGCCGCCGTTCCAAACCGAAGTGCCGTTCGTACATAAGACGCTGCCTCTCCATGTCTTTCGATTCGGTAAGAGCCGGTTCGAACAGTCGGTGGGGACCATTCGATCCGATTCAATGAGTTGGCCGCGTTTGGCCGACGGCGAAACTTGCTCTCACCCTCCGTGGAGGCGCGCAAAGACAATTCGAGCGCGGGGAACGCTCCTCTCAGGCATTTCATCGATCCGCAGATAGGGGGTTCTTTAGGAGAAGAAACCGAACCGACGACCGCGAGCTCCGCTTCACGGAATCTCGCGTTCAACTCATCACAAATTGTTCAATTCAAAGAAGATAGAAAACCCAATTCCGTAATGTGCTGAACAAGAATCGGCGGGAATTCCCTCCCCTGTCGGCCCAGGCAGGATCAGCCTTAAAGGGCGCGAAATGTTTCCATCACGCCGTATCCGAATATTCCGTCGGCGACAGCTAGGTATGTGGCGGTCGATATGGAATCGGCAATTGTTGCCGGCAAACAGTGTTTTGCGATGGAAGTGGATTCAACCAGAGGCTGCATTCCGATCTGGAAAAACTCCTGGGGCTGTCATGAGCCAAAATGGGGGAAATCCAGGCACGGAAGATGAAGCAGAGCTCCTGGCCTTGCCCGCATAATCGGCACAAAGCGTGACCTCTCCAATTCGACCGGGCGGATTGGGTACAATGTAACCCTATGATGGGGAACAGGTTCCGCCTGCTGATGGTCAAATCCTTTTCCACGGATATCCAGCGTAGTAGAATTTTGCATACCGATCTTGCGCCCCAGGCTACCGACGGCGGCCCGCGAGATCCGTTCCCGATGTCACCTCGAATGCCAGAAGCGTCCATCACTTTTGCCGACCACGATCAGATTCGTACGCTCTTCGGAACTCGCGACGAGTACCTGAGGCAAGTGCGGGAGTCTGTGGGGGTCGATGTTGTGCTGCGGGGGGACGAACTGCGCTTGCAGGGTTCGGACGAACAGATTCGGCGCGGCCTCGATGTCATCTCGCAGTTGCGGGCGATCATTGAGAAGACCGGCAAATTGCAGGAATCCGAAGTCCGCGGAATTCTGACGGGCGAACGCCGCAACGGGGATACGGCCGACTCGGGGATCGATGTCTTCGAGCGGGCACGCAAAGTTCTGCCGCGCAGCGAGGGGCAGGTGGAGTATGTGCGGGCCCTGGAGCAGAACGACCTGGTGTTTTGCACGGGACCGGCCGGATGCGGCAAGACCTATCTGGCGGTGGCCATGGCGATCAACGCGCTGCGCAGGGAGCAGGTGCGCAAGATCGTGCTGGTTCGGCCCGCGGTCGAAGCGGGAGAGAAGCTGGGTTATCTGCCGGGAGATATCTTCGCGAAGGTCAACCCGTATCTGCGTCCGCTGCTCGATGCGCTGAATGACATTCTCGATTACGACACGGTACGGAAGTATCTGGAAAAAGACGTGATTGAAATCGTGCCGCTGGCGTTCATGCGCGGGCGGACGTTGAACAATACATTTATCATTCTCGATGAAGGGCAGAACACGACCGTCACGCAAATGAAAATGTTTTTGACTCGCATGGGGAACGACTCGAAAATTGTCGTTACCGGCGACGTGACGCAGATCGATCTGCCGCCGCACCTTGCTTGCGGGTTGATTGACGCGACCGAACGGTTGGCGGGAATTGAGCACGTGAGTGTCGTCCGATTGACCGGTCGCGACATTGTCCGCCATCGCCTGGTGAGGGAAATCGTCCGCGCGTATGAGAAGGATGAACGCGGCGTGAAACCGCGTAAGAAGTAGGCCGGACGCACCGAGCGAGGAAGCATGTCACTATTCAGTTCGAGACGTAGACGCACTTCGCGCGTGGTCGCGCTCCGCCCGGCCTCTTCGTTTCGAGGATGGATCGTCGACCTGGCGCGCAATCGCCACGTCACCGTGCGGTTGCTCGTCAGCGTGGCCACGATCGCAGCTCTGACGGTGGCCGTGGAAGGGTGGAAGCCTCCGTTTCCCTATCGCCTGCGGGACATCGCGGAGCACGGGATCAATGCCCGAACTGATTTTCAAATTGTCAACCGCCTGGAAACGGACCGCGCCCGCAACAACGCCGAAAATCAGGCGCCGCAGGTTTTTCGGAACGACCCCGAACCGCTCCGTTTACTCGCAGCCAAACTCCGCAGCGATTTGGAACAGGTCGCGCAGGCAAAGTCGCTGAATAACCTGCCGGCGGAACCACGATCGGGCTTCGGTTGGGCCGCGCCTGCCGGAACCGCGACAATTGCGGAAGAAGAGGCGGAACGGATGAACCGGGAGTTCGCCCAGCTGAAGGCGAGTCTGGCCGGAGAAGACGGGACGACCGGTAAGCGAATCGATGACATCATCGCCGAGTTTGAATTGTTCATCGCCCCATTGCGGAAATATGGACTTCTGAAGGAAGCAGATCTTGCGAACCACGAGATTCCTTCCGGCAGCGTGATTGCCATCACCGCCGCAAAGGATAGCGAGACGCAGGAAGTTGTTCCGTTATCGGGAGTGCAACTGAGCGAAGTCCTCAAGGAGACCGGAACCGTCGGTAAAACCTGGCCGCAATACCCCGATTTGGAGCTCAATCGTAAAGTGCTCGAACGCTGGGTGCTTGTGCAGGCTCCTCCCACATTGAGCAAGGATGGCGAAGCGACGCAAAAAGCCAAGCGAGAGGCAAGAGACCGCGTTCCCCCCGTGACGACAAACATTAGCCGGGGGGACAACCTCGTCCCTCCACGTCAGGTCATTGAAGAGGAACGCCGTGCCTTGCTTCTCGCGGAACATACGGCGGTCATCAAGCGGATGACGACCGGGCGGCGACTGCTGCACGTGGCAACGGTCGTGACGCTGCTCTCAGTCTTGGGAGTCCTCGTTGGCCATTACTTGGTCCACGACCAGACCTCCATCGTCAACAATCTTGGGCGGCTTTGCATCTATCTGGCCACGCTCGTCGTGGCCGTCGCGCTCGCCCGGTTCCTGTCGGAAGACCCGTGGCGCGGCGAGGTATTCCCCGTGGCGGTGGCCGTGATGATCATTGCCGTGGTGTTCGATCAGGAGTTGGCGATTCTCACGGCGTTTGCCTTGTCGCTGGTGGTCGCGTTTTCGACGACCGGCAGCCTGGGACAATTCGGAATACTCCTGAGTGCCGCCATCGCGTCAGTGTTACCGTTGGCCAGCATTCCCTCGCGTTCGACCCTCATCAAGGTCGGCTTCTGGTCCGCCGCCGCCTGCTTTCTGGTGACCTGGAGCACCGGGTTGATCCTCGGGCAGTCGCTCACCGGTGAAATCTGGGATAAGCCGCTCTTGATCAGGAGCCTGTTCGGCGCGGGTTGGTGTCTCCTCGCGGGGTATCTCGTCGCGGGGAGCTTGCCGTTTATCGAGTCGTGGTTCGGAGTGGTGACGAACATCAGCTTGCTGGAGATGAGCGACGTCTCGCATCCATTGCTGCAAGAACTTGTCCGCCGCGCACCGGGAACATACAGCCACTCCATCGCTGTCGCCACTCTGGGAGAAACGGCGGCGGAGCGGATTGGCGCCAACGGGCTGCTGGTTCGCGTGGGGGCATACTTCCACGACATCGGAAAGATGCTCAAGCCGCACTACTTCGTCGAAAACATGCACGAGGGGATGGAAAGCCGGCACGAGCATCTCGCCCCGGCCATGAGCACGTTGATCATTATTGGCCACGTGAAGGACGGAGCCGACCTGGCCCGCCAGCACAACATTCCGCAGGCGATCATCGACTTCATTGAGCAGCACCACGGGACCACGCTCGTGGAGTACTTTTACCACGAGGCAACCAAGCAGGCGGGAGAAGGATCTTCGTGGCGGACCACGGTCGAGGAATCGGCGTTCCGATACCCGGGACCGAAGCCGCAGACTCGCGAAGCCGGCGTGATGATGCTCGCCGACGCGGTCGAGAGTGCCAGCAGAACCCTCAGCGAACCCACGCCCAAGCGGATCGAAACACTGGTGCACGAACTGACAATGAAACGGCTGCTCGACGGGCAATTCGATGAATGCTCACTCACGTTGAGCGAGATTCACGCGGTGGAAGACTCGTTGTGCAAATCGCTGATCGGTATTTACCACGGGCGCATCAAATACCCCGAGCAGCGCACCGCGTGACGTATCCGATCATTGTTTCAACTGCAGACCGCATGTACGACATCGCCATTGCCAATGAGCAGAACTTCGTTGAAATCGACGAGGAACGATTGCGGCATGTTGTGCAGTCGGTGCTCGAGGCGGAACAGGTTCGCGAAGCTTCGATCAGCATTGCCATCATCGACGACCCGTCGCTCCGACGGCTCAACAAGCAGCACCTCGATCATGACTACGACACCGACGTCTTGAGCTTTCTGCTGGAATGCGAGGAGAGCGGAGAAGCCGGAGATGTGATGAATGACACTGCCGTGCCAGCGCCGCGCGGCTGCGGAAAGCGGATCGAGGGAGAAGTTATCGCCAGCGCGGAGATGGCGGTCAAACGAGCCGGCGAGTTCCAGTGGCGGCCGATCGACGAACTGACGTTGTACGTCATCCACGGCCTGTTGCATCTGACAGGCTACGACGATCTCGATGAGGACGAACGCGAACGAATGCGTTCCCGCGAACGAGAGATGCTGCACCACGTAGGCCTCTCGCCGCGCGAATCTTAGAACACCAGCGGCTGAATGTAGAACACCCACAGCGCGGATGCTTCTTGAGCCAGTGCCTCATTCGATGCGCGCGGGCTCTTGTCGCCGGCTTCGGAAACCGCCGGCACGGTATCCACATCCTTGCCGAACCGCCGGAAGCAGAGCTTGATGCGCGGCAGCAGGTAGAAGTCGCTGACGACCAGCAGATTGTGCAGATCATTTTTCTCGCACAAATCGAGCGTTCCTTGAACCGCCGACTCGACCGCCGAACCGGATGTATCGGGAATCAGGTCGGCTTCGGGAACGCCTTGTTCCACCGCCAGCCGGCGCAGGATCTCTGTTTCCTCCTCTCCCTGCTTGCCGGGGCCGGCGACGAGAATCAACTTGCGGACGAGTTTCTCCTCGTACAGTTGACACGCCGCGCGAACACGCGTTTCAAGCGTCTGCTCCAGTTTCGCCCCAGGCGGCACGTCGCAAGCAAACACGACGGCAACGTCAGCCGCCCGCCGGTTATCTACTTTTCCCTGACAAAAGAACTGTGCCAGCGGAAAGCTGGCCACGCAAAGGGCCGCCGAAAACATCGCGAGGAATAAGTCGCGTGAGAGGTTGCTCGAACGGCCGCGCAGGCCGATCAACCCCGAGAACACCACCGCCGACAACGCGGCGACGTGCAGCGGGAACGCCACGGGAATCTTTGCATGAATCTCCCCGGCGCGGAACTGCTGGTAAAAAACGTACGAATTCCATAATGCGGCACCGAAGAGAGCCAGCACCGCCAAAATCGTCAAACCGCGGAAAAATCCCGGCATGATCGGATGCACGGCGAACAGCAGCAGCAGTGAGCCGCACGCCCCGAGCAACCCGCGGGCGACCTCCGCCGAACAGGGACGCAGATCGATCCAGCCAAGATTGGCGTCGTGACTTGCGCCGCGTACCTCGCCCAGCAGGATCAGCAGCAAAAACGCGCCCAGAAAGAACGCCACGCCCCGCGCGACCGCCTGCCAGGCCGGCGCGAAGATCTCCGGCGGCGGTTCCGGTTTGGCGGGCCGGTCAACGGACAACGGCCGATCGACGCGGCGCCGCGAGCGGATCGGTTCGGAGGCTGGCCGTGTCTCCTCGGCGGGCTCATCGGGACGACGCGAGCGTCGCACGCGGCGCTGTTCATGTCGCGGCGGTTTCGATGATCTCGGTTTGTAAGGAACGTCGTCCACGATCACTCGCGATTCCGCCGGGATATTTGCCGGCGATCTGTGTGCCGATCACCCCCGCGCCGGATCACCTCCGGCACGCGTTCTCAGGCCTCCTCTGAATCATAATGGATCAGAGAGTAAACGTCGTGCGGTGCCAGTCGTTTACGCCCTCGGAGAAAATCGAGCTCGATAACGAACGCCGCGCCGGCAATCGACGCGCCGGTCCGCTCGACGATCTTCATGCAGGCTTCCATCGTCCCCCCCGTGGCGAGCAAGTCGTCGACGAGCAGCACCCGATCGCCCGCAGCCAGTGCGTCAGTGTGCATTTCCAGTGAATCCTTGCCATATTCCAGCTCGTAATGGAACGAGTGCGTATCGAACGGCAGTTTCCCCGGTTTGCGGACCGGGATGAACCGCGCCTGCAGATCGAGCGCCAACGGGGCAGCGAAGATGAAGCCACGCGCCTCCGCGGCTATCACGGCATTCACATTTTTCGTCCGGAATCGTTCCGCCAGACGGGAAATCACCGCGCGAAACGCTTCCGGAGAAGCCAGCAGCGGCGTGATGTCGCGAAACAGAATCCCCGGCTTGGGAAAGTCGGGAATGGCCCGAATGTATTTCTTCAAGTCGATGTCGGCGGTCATGGTCCGGCAGTTTTCTCCTCGTTCAGCTTCTTCCGAGCCACTTCGACGTGCTCCACGACGTGAGGGTCGCGGTCGGAGTCGTACAGTTCCACAATCCCCGCCCAAATCTCCTGCGCGCCGTCGGAGTTCCCCGACTTCTGCAAGCGGTCGGCACGCTCCATCGCCGCGCGCAGCAGTATATCGCGATTCGGCTTCCGCTGCTGGCTTCGATTGCCGCGCAAGTCGTCGAGCAATCCTTGCACGGTCTGATACGCGCTCTCTTGTTCCGAATCACCTTTCAGCAGAGGGAGCAGGGCGGACAACGTTCGTTCCGCGCGAGGGACGTCTCCCGATTCGTAATAATGCTTTGCGAGATCGATCACCCGCTCCGGCTCGGCGGCAGTCGCGGATCGAGTTTTCCACCTCGGCGAGGAATTTGAGACATTTTCGTCCTGGGTTGGGTTTCTGTCGCGAAACCACCAGAAGCCTCCCGCCACCAGCAACACCAACAACCCAACCAGCACCCAAGTGTTATTGAGAAGCTGGCCGACCGTCGTCGGCTGAGTACGATGGTCGATCTCGGCGCGCATCAGGTCGCGCATCAAGGTGCCGCCACCGGGCCCCTGTTCGGCGGTTTTGGCGGATGTGTCATCGACGGCGGTCGCGGTGGAGCGATCGAAATTCCCCGTCGTCAGCGTTACGTCCTTCCCGGACAGCTCGACTTTCTTGACAACCTCTTTGAGTCGCAATGAGAGCACGTAGGCGTCGGCGAATCGCTTGTCGGGATCTTTCTCCAAAAGCTGACAGACGATGTCGTCGAGCCAATAGGGAATTTCGGGAACGATCGTCCGCGGCCGGTCGAACTGCCCATACTTGTGCTTCTGGATGATGTCGATCGTCGTCTTGCCGACGAACGGCGGGCGCCCCGCGAGCATCACGTACATCACCGCGCCGAGCGAGTACAGGTCACTCTTTTTGGTGATTCGTTTCCCTTGTGCCTGCTCGGGGGACATGTATTCGGCCGTGCCGATGACCCCGCCGGTGACCGTCAGCTTGGTTCCCGCGAAGAGCTGGGCCACTCCGAAATCGGTGAGCTTCACCTGCCCATCTTCCGTGAGCATCAGGTTGGACGGTTTGAGATCGCGGTGGATGATGCCGGCGTCGTGCGCGGCCTTCAATGCCTGGCAGATTTGCACCGAGATATCGATGACGTCGCGCCATTCGAGCCGGCGAAGCCGTTTCATACGGGCAGAGAGCGTCTCACCGTCGACGTACTCCATCGCGTAATAGTAGGTCTCACCGTCGACGCCGCTGTCGTACAGTTCGACGACATGCGGGTTCTTCAGCCGTTTGAGTGCTTCGATCTCGCGCGAGAAGCGGGCCACGAACCCTTCCTCGCGAGCAAGCGAGGGGGGGAGCACCTTGACCGCGGCGGATTGGCCTGTTTCCGAATGCCGCGCGAGATAGACCGTTCCCATGCCCCCCGCGCCGAGCTTCCGTTCGATCTGGTATGGGCCGACGTGCGTGGGTTCCATCGACGCGCTTTATGACGGGAACGGTTCACCGGATCGCCCGAAGAGGGGCTGGTTTTTCCGAGTGTATGTTGCCACAATTCCCAGGGTCAATCGTGAAATGATTTTGACGGGGGAAAGCGAGCAAATGGGGGATCAGCAGCGCTCGGAAACCGCGACCGACGGGAAGTCGCGTACTGCCGTGCTGCTCATCGCGCACGGAAGCCGGCGACAGCAGGCCAACGACGACCTCGTCCGTCTGGCGGAACTGGTCCGCGAAAAACGGCTCTACGATTTTGTCGAGTTCGCGTATCTGGAACTGGCTGAGCCGACCATTCCGCGGGGAATCCGGATCTGCGTGGAGCACGGTGCGAAGCGCGTGCTGCTGCTCCCCTATTTTCTTTCGGCGGGGGAACATGCCGCGGGGGATCTTGCACGGTTCCGAACCGAAGCCGCGGCGGAATTCCCCGGAGTGACCTTCGAATTGTGTGCTCCTTTGGGGACGCATCCTTTGATCGTCGAGGTCGTACTGGCCCGGCTGGCGGAAGCGGGCGGTTCGCACTGAGCCGGTCTCAGCGCGCGGCATGTTAGACCGGATTGCTCAATCCCGGTCGCGCTCGGCCCAGTGAAGCAGCAGGGGGAGGAGCAGCAGGTTGCCGATCAGTCCGCCGAACATCGCCAGGCTCACCAGCACGCCGAAGTATATCAGTGGGATGAAATGCGAGAGTGAAAGCACGGAGAACCCGACGACCAGCGCCAACGTGCCGAAGACGAGCGCGCGGCCGACTCCTTTGTGCGTTTCGCGCAACGCGTCGCCGAAGCTCATCCCCGCGAGGCGTGCCCGCCGATACCCGGTGAGATAATGAATGCTGGCATCGATGGTCAGTCCCATCGAGACGCTGGCGATCATGGCGGTACCGATGTTGATCGTCACCCCCAGCCAACCCATCGTGCCGATCACCAGAACGATTGGAAAGATATTAGGCACGAGCGAAATCAGGCCGATTCGCGTGCTGCGAAAGGCGACGATCATCATGCCGCCGACCATGCTCGCCGACCAGGCAAAACTTACTAATTGCCCGCGCAGGAGGTTTTCGATCAGAAACGCCAGCAGCACGAAAATCCCGGTCGTCCTCGACTCGCTGAATTTGTCGCGGGTGAGTTCCTGCACGCGATTGATCGTGAGCAACTTTTCCTGCGACGGCTGGCGTTCGCGCGCACGGAGCAAAATCCGCATGCGGCGCTGCTTGGCGTTATACAGGCTCGGCTCGAATTCCGGTTGGAACTGCGCGATCAATCCCAGTTTCCGGTCGATGTCTTCGTTTTCGTCCAGGCTGCCGGGGAGCATGTCGAGCAGATCAGTCATCGCGACGACTTTGGTCAGCGCCGGCTCGCCACTCTCCTGTTTTGTGGTCGCAGCATCTTTCTCCACAGTCTTCGAGCTGCTCTGTTCAACGCCGCCAGTGATTCGCAGCCCGCGAAGTTCGGCAGCCAATGTTCGGACCTTAGCGAGATAGTCCACCGTCAGCCGCTCGGGAGCCGGGAAATTGACCTCCCAGGTTCCCGCGCCGCCGAGTCGCGTTTCGACAAAATCCAGCGATTGCACGATCGGACTTGACGCACGGAAGTTCTTGCTGAAATCGGTCTCCACCTCCAGACGGAAGAGCCCCGCGATACCGAACGCGAACAACGCCACAACCAGACTGCCCAGCAAAAACGTGCGTCTCTCGACCCACTCGATGAGGAGGCTGAGAAATCCCACAAGCTGGCGTTCGCCCGCCGTGCTCGACATATCGGCACCAAGACGCCCCGACAGAATTCCGCCGGGGAGCAATGTGGATGTGGAGACCAGGATCAACATTGTTCCCAGCAGCGTCATCAACCCGAAGCTGCGAACGGGTGTGATCGGGCTTGAAAGGAGCGAGCCGAACCCCGCCGCCGTGGTGAGGGTCGTCCAGAAGATCGCGGGTGCAAGCTGGCGAAACGTTTCATGAAACGCCTGGAAGCGGTCGTGTGTGCGGCGCTGCTCCCGATAATGCACCATCACGTGCGCGACAGTCGCGATGCCGATGATGGTCACCAGAGAATTCAGCATCGAGCTGACCATGCTCAATCGCATACCGCAGATCGCCAACAGGGCCTTTGTCCAGGTGACGGTGGCTGCTACCAGCACCAGCGCCAGCACGACCCAGCGCAGACTGCGAAACAACAGGTATAACACCAACCCCAGGAGGAGGAGGGACGCGTAGAACAACAGCTCGCCGTCTTCCTCGACGTAACGGAACATGTCGTGCACCTGGACCGGTTCGCCGACGACGTAAGCGCGCGGCTCATGCCCGTCCGCAAGTTCACGAATCCTGCGGAAAGTTTCCGCGCGCGTCTCGGGGGACTCCCCGGGAATCAGCCGCAGTACAATTCCGGTCGTTTGATCATCCGCGCCGACCAAAATACCGCGCGAGAAATCGATGACCTCATGCCGCCGCCACGTGAAGAGCGGCCGCACGACGAACGGAATGCTCGGAGGGGAGAGCGTCGCCGCCAGATCTTGCGTGCTCTGTTTCTGCACGCCAGGAACCTGGCTGAGCTGCTCGGAAAATTTCGCGACTCGTTCCAATCCTTCGTCGGTCAGCAGTTGCGGATCGGCATAGGCGATGATGACAAATTCATCTCCACCGAAGAGCTTCTTGCTCGCGAGGTAATCGTTGAGGTGTGGATCGTCTTCCGCATACAACGACTCGATCGATTGATCGAGCTTCAATTGCGATGCTTTCACCATCGACAGCGCCGTGACGATCAATGCCCCGTAGAGCAACACATCCCGGTGGCGTGCCAGAAAATCACCGAATTTTTCTAAGCGGCTGGTCGGGGAGGAGCTCATCGGCGAAATCGGGAGGCGCTGGAAGTTCGTTGGTCGTCGTCATCCCGCTTTGGGGAACCGAAAGTCGCGCAGAGGATTCTAACGGGAATCGCCTGCGTGTACGATCAAGTGGGGAAGATTCTCGGGGGGGGGAGGACGACCGGATCACAAATCCGGGAAGAGGAACGGACTTCCTACTCCGGAATCGGCAATTCGGCAATGGACCGGAAGATGACCGCGCAATCAACTCCTGGAACACGGATCTGGACGGCGGCGATTGTTGTCGTCGCTTGTCTGTTGCGCGCGGGGGCATTCCTGGTCTGGCCAGAGAATCTGCGCGACGACCGCGATGCCTACCTCGCACTGGCGCATCAAGTTGCAGAGGGACGGGGCTATTCCAATCCCGCCACGGGATTGCCGACCGCGTTTCGACCTCCGTTGTATCCCTTGATGCTGGCGGGGATGCTTCGAATGGACGGATCGGCTGCGATCGGTATCGCGCAAGTTGTCGCCGGTCTCGCTACGGTCTGGCTGACGATGCAGCTTGGCCAGCGAATGAAACTGGGAGGGGGAATCTACATCGCCGGCGCGCTGGTGGCAGCCGACCCGCTTCTGATTCAGCACACCACGCTCCCCATGACGGAAACGTTATGCGCGCTGCTCGTGGCGTTACTGATCTGGTCCCTTGGTTCCAATGATTCGGAAACGACATCTGCGATAAGAACACCCTCGCGGCAGTTGTTGGTGGGAGGTCTCTTCGGAATGTGCGTGCTCGCCCGGCCAACTTTCTGGGCCTTCGGCGTGCTCGCGGCGTTGATTTGGATGATCGAACTTGTTGCCGCGAAGAGAAACAGGACGAATCGTATCTCGAGCAATCCAACGGCACCGGGAAACGTCTCACAATATGGCAGCCAGGGAGTACGCCGCGTTCCGATTTGGATTCTTGTCGGTGTTAGCGCAACTGTCGCCCCCTGGGTCATTCGGAATCTTCTGGTCTTCCACCGCCCGATTTTCACAACGACGCATGGAGGGTACACACTTCTGTTGGGGAACAATCCGGTGTTCTATCGGCAAGAGATCGCGCAGCCTTGGGGGAGAATCTGGGAAGATGCGCCGCTGGAAGAATCGCAAGCAGCATGGTACGCGCAGCTGCAAACGGAACAGCGCGCGGAGTTGAGGGATGATGCCGGCGAAGTGGAAGTCGATCGCTGGATGACCCGCCTCGCATACCGGCACATCGGCGAAGAACCGGTATTGTTCCTCAGGGCGTGTTTGCATCGGGTGGTCCGCTTCTGGGGGTTTGCACCCACCGATCCGATCGGCCGATCGGTTCAGCCATTCCTCTGGTGGACCGTCGCGATGTTCTATGCGTTCGTGTTCGCGGGCTTCATCCGCGGACTATGGACCGTGATCCGTTCTCCGATGAGGCGCGCTTGGAGCCCCTTGTTACTCCTGATTGCCTCATTTGCCCTCGTCCATGTTGTCTATTGGTCCAACATGCGGATGCGCGCTCCGGTGGTGCCGTTGATCGCTCTCATTTCGGCCGCCGGCTGGCAGGTTCTCTGGAAGGGGATCAACCCCCGGCTCGCTCCCCGAACGGAGTGATCGCGAACTATTGATAAGCTGTGATCTCATAACGCGTTAGCTCACAGCGCGAGCCTCGCGCAGACCTTATTGACGCTATTTTCAAAGGGGCCTATAATCCCGCCCCATTTCGAGGGGACGCTGCGCACATATGTCAACCTATCTAAATTCCTGTCTTTTCCCCATCGGTTCAAAGTCGGAGACCTGCTGATTTTGAACCCAACGCGTCGCGCGTCGCACGGCGTCAAATCACCACAATGACTTAACTTCCAGGGATTTCGGGAGTGCCCGTGTCGGGCCGGACGACCCATCGGTTTCGATGCCTGATGTTCGCGGTCGCGGCAATCTTCGCCGCGACACTGACGGCGCTCACGCTGCGCGCCGCGAACGATGAGCCGGAGTCGACCGAGAAGATTCCCGTCGCCATTTCCGCCGACTTCGGCCAATCCTGGAAGGATGGATCAGACGAAGTCTTCATGCTCCGCGGACGCTGCCGCGTGGTTCAGGGAGAGACGCGGCTCGAAGCGCAGAAGATGGTCATTTGGCGGACGACCGAATCGCAGGCATTCGGCACGCGGGAACGACTCGCCATCTACCTCGAAGGGGACGCCCGTGCCGAACGCCCCGGCCGCACATTGACCGATCCTGCTCTCTTCCTGCGGCTCGAAACGCGCGGAGAAGTGCGGAACCAGGTGCACAACATGCGTCAAGGCGAGTCACTCGCCGGAGATCCTCTTGTCCAGCGTGCCGCCGAGGAACGGCGTCTGGCCGCGCGCAGTTCCAAATTACGACAGACGCAACTGGTTGTTCCTCCAAGTCCCGATGATGTTTCCGGCCCGGAGTTGCACACGTTCCAGATTCAACCCCCCGTCGGCACTCGTCGACGTGTTCGCATCCGGAGTCGCAGCACCGCCCCGCTGAACATTCGCAGCGAACCTTCCAACGAGACGATTCCTCCGGAACAAGTCACAATCATCACCGGAGGAGTGAATGTGCTGATCGACGGTGTCGATGACCTTCTGCCGGGGGAGGATGCGGTAGGGGTGATCGACCTCTCGGCCGATCGGATGGTGATTTGGACGCGCGATATTCTGGGAGACCAGGGGGCCGATAAGATCCAGGAGCAGAATGAACCCTTACAGGTCTACATGGAAGGGAACATCGAGATCCGCCAGGGGATGCGCATCGTCCGCGCGACACAGGCGGTGTTCGATGCCCGGGATCATCACGCGTTGCTGTTGAATGCGGAGCTGCGCACCTTCATCCCGGATATCAACGCTCATGTGCGGGTGAACGCGAGTCGCATGCGACAGCTGTCGCGCGATTCGTTCCACGCCGAGCGGGCCTGGATTTCGACCAGCCCTTATGGAAAGCCGGGGTACAGGCTGCAGGCTTCCGATGTCTTTCTGGAGGACCGGTACTCTCTTCCCTGGTTCGGAGCGGGCCCCACGTCCATCGACCCGGCCACAGGTATGCCGGCGGTCGAATCGCATCCCTGGGTGACGACTCGCAACAACACGGTCTTCGTCGAGGATGTGCCGGTTCTGTACTCGCCGTACCTCAGCGCGCCGGCGGACAATCCGAACATTCCGCTGCGAACGATCACCTTCGGCCAAGACAGCATCTTCGGTTTTCAAGTGAAAACGATATGGGACTTGCCGCAGTTACTCGGCCTCGAGGAGCCCGAGGGCACCCGCTGGGATTTGCTCGCGAATTATTACAGCGAACGCGGTCCGGGCATCGGCGCCGGCGGGAAGTATCGCGGGTCCGATCTGCTGGGCATCCCCGGTTCGTATTTCGGCGAGGGGCTCGGGTTCTACGTGTTCGATCAAGGCAAGGACAACCTCGGTCTCGATCGACGTTCGCTCGATCCCGAGAGCGACAACCGCGGACGGATGCAATGGCGGCACCGCAACAATCTGCCGGACGGCTTCTCGGTCACCGGAGAATTGGGAATCCTCTCCGATCGGAATTTCCTGGAGCAGTATTTCGAGGATGAGTTCGACGAAGGAAAGGATGTCGAAACATTGCTGCACGCCAAGCAGCAAGTTGATAACTGGGCCTGGAGCGCCCTGGTGCGACCGGATGTCAACGGTTTCGAGAACACGACCGAGTGGTTACCTCGCGGTGACCTCTACGTGCTCGGCGAACCGTTGCTGGGAGGACTCGCCACCTGGACGAACCACAGCTCCGCGGGCTACGCGCAGCTGCATCCCGCCGATGCCCCCACCGATCCCAACGACCTGTTTACACCACTCCCCTATGTGACGAATGCCAACGGCGCTGTCTTGATGACGCGGCACGAGCTGGATGCTCCGTTCAGCCTTGGCCCGCTGCAATTCGTTCCGTTTGTGATGGGGGAAGGAGCCTTCTGGGGAGACGACTTCACGGGAGACAGCATCGATCGATTGGTGGGAAGCGCGGGAATTCGCAGCAGTCTGCAATTCTGGCGAGTCTTTCCCTCGGTCTACAGTCGAGTGTTCAACCTCAATGGTTTAGCGCATAAGGTTCGGCTGGAAGCGGGTTATTCGTTCATCGACTCAACCGCCGACCTCGCGGACATCCCTCAATTCAACGAATTCGACGACGACGCACAGGAACGATTCCGCCAGCGATTGCTGGTGAACACCTACGGCGGAGTGTTGCCCAGCGTTGTCGAGCCGCGGTTCTACGCCGTCCGGACCGGTGCGGGGACCTCGGTGACTGCCCCGTGGAATGAATTGATCGATGACCAACAGGTGGCGCGCTTCGCGTTGAGACAACGCCTGCAGACGAAAGTCGGCCCGCCGGATCGCATGCGGATCAAGGACTGGATGACGCTGGACCTCGAGGCGTCGTACTTCCCGAATGCCACGCGAGACAACTTTGGAGAAGACGTCGGACTGCTCGGGGCCCGGTATGCTTGGCATGTGGGTGACCGAACCTCGCTGCTGGCCAATGCCGCCTACGACCTCTTCGACGATGCGCAGCAGTTGTGGAACGTCGCAGTGCTCAGCCAGCGCGGCGAACGCGGCAGTATTTACGTCGGCGTGCGGCAGATCAAAGGGGCACAGGGGCTCGACAGCCAGACGCTCACTGCCAGCTACAGTTACATCATGGGACCGAAGTGGATTTCCACCTTCGGCACCGCCTTTGATCTAGGAGAAGGACAGAATCGCGGGCAGTCGCTGACCATCACCCGTGTCGGACTCGACTTCCTGGTTCACTTCGGCGTGAATTATGACGCCAGCAAAAACAACGCGGGGATCGGCATCTCGATCGAACCGCGCATCGGGCAGTTCAGCGGCTCCACGACGCAGCTCAGTTCACTTCTTTCACGAGACAAGCCGTAACCGACTTTTGAGGAATCGCAAACAGGTCACAGGAATGTCCACGAATTCAACTTTGCCCCGAACAACACTCCCGCGCAGCACCGATAAACCCACGGCGGACGAAGCTCCCACTCGACGGCGCGCTCCCTGGAGACAACGCCTCGTTGACGTCGAACGAGGCTTTACCAGCGGGCTGCGCGGCGATGGGGCCTTCTTCGTGCACTTTTTCTCGATGAGCATCGTGCTCGCGGCCGCCGGCGTGCTCGGAATCTCACTGCTGGAATGGACCGCCGTGATTCTCTCACTGACGCTCGTCCTTTCCGCCGAGATGTTCCGTCAGGTTCTCAAGTCGCTGCTGGAAAAGGTCCGGCACTACTTCGACGATTCCGCGACGACGGCGCTGCATATGGCGTCGGCCGCAGTCTCCGTGACCATCACCGGCGCGGTCCTGGTCATCGGATTGATCCTCACGCGCGCCATCCTCGCCATGTTCAGCACGACTTGAACAATCCGTGATCACGCCTTAAAGATTCGGTGACGATGTCAAGTCTCGTCGCCTCGAACGAAGCGCCGCCCTTTCAACTCGAAGCGGGGCAGGCTTCCCGATGGTACGG
>CAZVJA010000037.1:0-33817 GCA_964626885.1 uncultured Planctomycetaceae bacterium
GTCGATATTCTCCAGCGCCGGGGACACGTCGGCTTGCTCGGTGACCAGGACGCCGGCTCCACAGGGTTGTTCGTCGATTTCTTCGGTAAACCCGCTTCCACGTTCAAATCGATCGCCCTGCTCGCGATGGAATGCCGCGCGTACATTCTCGTCGGTTATGCGCGACGGCTGCCGGACGATTTCGAGAACCATCGCTGGGCCCGCTATGAGTTGGGGACGGAGGAGATCATTGACCCGCTCGATTACGATGGCGCGGACGCGATCGAGCGAATCACCGAGCGATACACGAAGGCACTCGAACGTGTGATCCGCCTCTCGCCGGAGCAATACTTCTGGGTACATCGCCGTTGGAAGAGTGTTCCCAGGGCCCGCAAGCGCAAACGCCGCGCGGCTGCGTAGCATCACTGGTGACAGCCGATCAGAATCGCCGAGGCCCTGCTCGGTTGTGACAGGCGAAGACGCGGATGTAAACTTCCGTCACAAGCAGACGAGTTCTTTGCGAAATGGAGCGAGCAGATGTCCGGTTGGACACGCCTAATTGCGGCGGACGAGATTCCCCCCGGAACCGCGAAGGAATTGACTGCGGCCGGACGTATCGTGGCTTTATTCAACGTCGATGGGACGTTTTACGCACTCGACGGCGTCTGTCCGCATGCCGGTGGGCCGCTGGGGCAGGGCCAGCTCAACGGCTGCGTTGTCACTTGTCCCTGGCATGGATGGCAATTTGACGTCACAACCGGCCGTCATTGCCTGAACACCCGCATTGAGCATCCCACACTGCCGGTAAAAGTCGAGGGGGACGACGTTTTCGTCGAACTCCCATAGCGACGCAAGTGTGTTTATTCAGCCGGTTTGCCTGTTTCACGGCTTTTCCTACCCTCGCGGAACTCCCGTTCCATCCGGTTTTCTCGTTATGACCGCTCTGTTCGGAAGCCGATAACAGAACGGGGCCGTCATATCCGTGGTGGAGACATTCACGGCGAGATTTCGCGCAGATTGGAGCGTGAGTCGCCGCCGTTCTTCGCTGCCGGAACTGAAATGGAGTCAGGGGGGGAGACGGATGAAGTCGTACGCGCGTCATTTCGCATCGTGTGCTCTGTTGATGGCAGCTGTCGGCAGCGGGTGCACCAGCTTGCATTCCCGTAAGGCCGACAACTGCGACTGCCCGGAACCGAGAAGATGGAGTTCCGAATGGTGGGCGAACGAAGCTCAAAAGCCGGTCGGCGCCCGGCAAATTGAAAAGAAGGGGAAGCTGTGGCCTCCGTACCCGCGCCCCTGTGATGACGGTGGCCAACAGTGCTGTCACGAATATTACACGGCCCACTACTGGCCGTGGCCGTATGTCTGCGATGATCGTCGCTATGTGCGCGCAATCTCCCAAGAGCAGATCAACAACGGCTGGATCTCCGAAACAACGCTCTACTCGTATCACTTTGACGAACACAGCAACGAACTGACGGAATCGGGCCGATTGCACCTTCGCTGGATTCTCGAAAACGCGCCGCCTCAACACCGGGCGGTTTACGTTCAAAATACATCCGCGGAACTCAATCAGATTCATCTCGCCTCGGTTCAAAAGGCAGCGACCGAAATCGCCGGAGAAGGAAACGTCCCGGCCATATCGCTGCGTGTCACCTCGCCGCTGGGTCGACCAGCGCTCGAAGTCGATGCGATTCGCCGTGCCGAGATCGGGTCGATTCCCGAACCTCGCATCCCAATTGAAGCCTTGCCGACCGGTGCCGGCGGCGGGGGATCGTGATCGAGGTTTAGACATTGAGATCAATGAAGCCCGGTTTCGCCGAAACTCGAAACCGGGCTTTTTGTCACTCTGCAACCGAGGCGTCCTTCTCAATCGGCACGAAAGAAACATTCTCATGATCGACAGAGCAAAACCTGATTCAAATCAACAACTCGGTTTGAATGCTCCATCTCCGCTGGGGGGGCGACCTGCAGCGCGAGACGATTCAGCCGGCGATTTGTTTTCTGATCTCTTCAACGAATCCGCCGAAGCAGCCCTGGTGCGCGAAAGCCGGCCAGATTCTGCTAACTCCGACGTGATGGATGGTCCCAATGCGGATGCCCCTCCAACACCGTTCACGCTGGCCGACACCGGCCTCGGGTTGATGCAGGTGTGTGAGCTGATCCTCAAGCAGTTGTATCTGCAAGGGAATTTGCTGGGGATAAATCTCGCACGGCATGCGCGGCTCCCCTTCCCCGTCATTGACGAAGGGCTGCGGTTTCTAAAGGACGAAAAGTGCATCGAGGTCGTTTCGGGAGAGCTGATCGGCCCCGCTTCTTACCGATTCAACCTCACGGAACTGGGACGCCGCCGAGCACGGGAAGCCTTCGATCAATGCCGGTACGTCGGCCCGGCTCCAGTTCCCTTGGAAGCTTACATCGAGCAGTGTCGCAAGCAGGCCGTGGCAGGTACTGAGTGCAGCGTCGATGCGCTGGCGGAAGCCTTCGGAAAGTTGATCATTCGCCCGACATTGATGGATGAGCTAGGACCGGCGGTCTGCAGCGGCAAGTCGATCTTCGTCTATGGACCTCCCGGCAACGGGAAGACGATGATTGCCAAAGGACTGGGAAACTTTTTGAACGCGCATGGCGGTGACATCTATGTCCCTTACGCGTTTCATGCGGAAAACAGCATCATCACCGTCTTCGACCCCACCATTCATCACCCGACCGACAACGCGGAACTGCAGGGGCTCAACCTTTCTGACACCGAACCCGCGGCTCCCACAAGCCTGCTCGACCTGGCGCATTCGCGAACGCTGCCAACTCCCTCATTCGATCTACGCTGGCGCCGAGTTCGCCGCCCGGTCGTGATCACGGGGGGTGAACTGACACTCGACATGCTGGACTTGAGATTCAATGAATCCAGCAACTTCTACACCGCCCCGCTGCACATCAAAGCAAATTGCGGCGTGTTTCTAATCGACGACTTCGGACGCCAGATCGTCAGCCCTCGCGACCTGCTCAATCGCTGGATTCTTCCGCTGGAAGAGCGCATCGATTTCCTCACGCTCGTCACTGGCAAGAAGTTTTCCGTTCCGTTCGAGCAATTGATCGTCTTTTCGACGAACCTCGACCCGAGCGAACTGGTTGACGAAGCGTTCCTGCGGCGAATCCGCCATAAGATTCATATCGGAGCACCCGACCGGACTCTGTACACAGAAGTATTCCAACTGAACTGCGATCTGCGGAGCATTAAATACAACCCAGCCTGCGTAGAATACCTATACACAAGGTATTACAGTCAGGGCAAACCCCCCAGATCAAGCGACCCGCGAGATTTGTTGGAGATCGCTCAATCGATCTGTCGATTCAGAAGACAGCCTGTCTTGTTGACTCCGGAATTAATTGCCGAGGCTGCGGAGCGGTTCTTCTCGGAACTCTAGCCGCAACGGCAGAAATTCCTCGATGCGACGACGGCTTGTAGCGCGGGTTTTTCGGTCCACTCGGACCGTGAGGAGATCTCGTGGACAAGGACGCGCAAGTCCTCGCGAGCATCTCTTCGACTGCCGGTCGGCACCCAGACTACGAACCGGATCAGGCTCTTTGCGGACGGATTACTCGGGGCTCTCAACCAAGAGTAATCCACCAAAGCTGCACAGGGAGGTGCCGCATGGTTCTTCGTCGTTTCGCTCGAGCCCGATTCTACGGTCTTTGCACTCTTCCATTGCTGATTGCCGGGTGCGCGACACCTGCCGCGACATCGGCGAATACCGAGACATCCCTGTGGCAGCGGATGGCCTGGTGGCGGGAAAGTGCTCCGCCGACAATGGGGCCGTCGACCAATGGTCCGGTCCGCATTGCCGAAACTCCTGCACCCAAGAAGCTCAGGGATCCCGCGAAACTCAACTTGGCATACGGACGGTGGCGGGAACAGATCGGCGAACTCTCCGAAGCGCGGCATGCGTACGAAACCGTGTTGAAAAAGGAACCGAAATCTGTCGATGCCATACTCGGCATCGCCCGAATCGACCTCCTTGCTGGCCGGGTCCGCGAGTCCGAGGCCGGCTTCCAGCGAGCCGTCGCACTCAAGCCAAACGACTCGTATGCACTGGCTGCTCTCGGAGAGTTCTATGCCAGCCAGCAACGCTGGCCCGACGCCATTCGAAATCTGGAAAGCGCATTATCGCAAGCCAAATCAGATGCCAGCGTGGAACAATCCGATAAAGCGAAGATCGAATACCAGCTCGCCCTGGCCATGGCCCGATCGGGGGATATCCCAGGATCGTTGCCGCACTTCGCCAATTCGGTCGGCGAAGCCGAGGGCCATTACAACGTCGGTCGTATTCAATACGAAAAAGGTCAGATGACCGCTGCGGCGGAACATTTCGAGCAGGCCTTACGTTTACGTCCGGACCTGCACGAAGCTCAACTGCTGCTCGAAGAAATCCGCCGTCCCGCGTCCGGCATGCAGTTGGCATCCGGTGTGAAGCTGTCTTCGTCAAATGTACAAAACAGTGGCGGATTCACAGGGTCTCGACCTCTCCAACAATCGACGTCGGTTCAGCCCGGAACCGCCGCCCAACAACCGCTCACCCCCCCCGTGGGAATCGCCTCGACAAGAACGTTGGGCAATTCGACGCAGCACTCGACCCGGTTGCCGGTTGCGTCGCAACTCGCTGCTCCAAACTCCGCGAATGCGTCCCCGTCGGGGGTGAATGCCAAGGCTTCCCCTGCTAACATGACCCCTCAACAGAGAGAGCAGTGGGAAAATCAATTTGGAGAGGCCGTTACCACGCCGTAACGCTCCCTCCCCGTGGGTCACTGGCATGATCGAGCGTCTAGTCAATCGTTTTCTGCTGATTTGGTTGATGCTCCTCTCGATCGTCGCACTCTCTTGGCCGACAGACTCTCCCGTCGGCAATCCATTCGCGGCATCGAAACCCTACCTGACGCAGCTTTTCATGGTGACGATGTTCGCCGTCGGGTCGCTGATGGCTCGCGACGAAATCGCCGAGGTTTTTCGGCGCTGGCCGTCTGTCTTCTCCGGAACTGCCGTGCAGTACACGGTCATGCCGCTGCTGGCGTACGTCGCGGCGCGAATCTTTCCGCTGGAGGAGGATCTGCTCCTCGGCCTGATCATCGTCGGCTGCGTCCCAGGCGCGATGGCTTCCAACGTCCTCACGCTCATGGCAAGGGGTAACGTCAGTTATTCGGTCAGCCTCACCTCGGCGGCAACGATGCTTTCTCCCGTCGTTGTGCCGTTCGTTCTATTTCTTGCAACGGGTCACACCGGAATCGACCGCGGCGAACTTGCCAGAAAAGCAGCCGTGGAATTATGCACCATGGTTATTGGACCGGTGGTTGCCGGCCACCTGCTCGTCCGATGGATCGGTCCGCTCGAAAAGTTCCTTCGGACCTACGGAGCACTGATTGCAAACCTGTCTATCTTGTGGTTGATCGCCACGATTCTACATGTCAGTCGATCCAAGATCTTTCCCTCGAACGGACCGTTTCCCACCGCGATGATGGGGACGCTGATCGGTGCACTGATTCTGGTGAATATTCTCGGTTATGCCGGAGGCTACTTCGGCGGAGTGCTTCTTGGCTTGTCGGAATCAAAACGCCGCGCACTCACCATCGAAGTCGGTATGCAAAACGCGGGGCTGGGGAGCGTGCTCGCCCTCCAACTCTTTCCGGGCCACCCGATGGTCGGGCTTCCGTCGGTGCTGTACATGTTCGGCTGCATGCTCAGCGGAACCGTACTCGCGCAGGTCTGGTCGAGGATTCCAATCAGCAGCGCAGAGCCTTCCGAATCTCAACCGGCAGCCCCCCCTTCTTAGGGTTCCTCGCCGAGCCGCTCGCGGAGCTCATCACGCTCACGGCGAGTCACTTCCAGATCAAACATCAGGTACTTGATGTCGAGCCGCAATTGCGACAATGCCTCTTGGACGAGCGACAGGATTCGACGCCGTCGGCGAATCGAATCGACCACGCGGTTGTAGGCGACTTCCAGTTCGGGCTGGTACTGCGGCGGCAACGCGACGATCTGCCGTGCCAAGTCGATCACTTCACGGGGCAGTTCGTCAGCGCTTCCCTCGGGAAGCCTTGATTGCAAGGTCATGGTAGTTGCGCTCCCTGATGTTCATCTCCCAGTAGAACAGATTCTGTGCCGAGTTTCTTGAAATCTCAAGAGTCCAGCCATAACCGCCAACCACAAAACGACTTGTGAGAAACCATCTTGAACCGAACGCAACCGTACGCACGTTGTTTCACGGCGACGCCTCGTCTAGGCGAGATTCGTAAAGTTCTTTACAATTCAGCACTTACGGTTGCGCAGCCGGTTTCCGGGGACGTTGCGTTTCGGCGACGTTTTACCTTCGTCCCGTCATCGTTTTCTCAGCCATTTTCATTCCAAAGCGGGAAAGAGAGCGCGGGAAGACGGGGATTCACCGGCTGGGTAAGGGATGACTGCGCGCCGCAGGAAACAGGGATTCCAAGGATGGAAAGCTTGTGGCCTTGAGGCAGGATCGGCTGAATTCACGCCTTCGAATGCTAAATGCGCTGGCCATGCTCGCCGGCGTTCTAGTGGTGCGCGCATCCGCCGGGGAATTCTCTGATTCTTTCGAGGGGAATGACCCCAGTTGGAAAATCGACGCCACAGGGGGTGCAACGGTCCATCGGCACCTTCGGACGGAGGAAGTTCCGGCGCGAGAGGGATTGCGTACGGAACTCGTGACCCTCATTTCCCCCCACGAAGGGGGCACTGCCAGGCTTTCTCACCCGCTTCATCCTTCGCGTGTATTTCCCGAACTGACTCTCTCGCTCTGGCTCCGCTCGGATCATCCCGGCACGGTTGTCACATTACGCGTTATTTTTCCGAATGAAATTGATCCTGCGACGGGACGCGCTCGATTTGCCGAAATTCGAGGTGATACCTACACCACCGTGGGAAAATGGCAACAGCTGCGCTGTGTCACATCCGACAAGCTGATTCGCGATCAAATCATCCTCCAACGAGCTCTCTCGAAAAACTCGAATCTGAATTATCACGGCCTGTATGCGGATTCCGTCGGCTTGGCAATTCCGGTGGGCAAGGGAACGACACAAATCCTTCTTGACGGATTGCATTTCGGACCGATCGCCGAAATTCAGCCGGAGGCCCAAATTACACAGGTCGCCGGCGAAGCAACGGATTCTGAACCGACGGTTGAGGTGCGAGGAGGCCGACTGGTCATCGACGGAGTGAACACCTTCCCCCGTATCCTGCCGATGCACAACGATTCGCTCGATACGCTGCAGCAATCCGGATCGAACGTGATTTATGTTCAGAATCACGAAGACACCGCGCTGCTCAACGACCTGCGGCGCCGCGGCATGTGGGCGATGGCCGAACCCCCGTGCGTCATTTCCGATACCGGAAAGATCCTGGACGCGAAGACGGCCGGCATCGTGCCTTTCTCGAAAGATAAATCCCCTATCCTGATGTGGTGTATGGGAACTCAGATCCCGGCGGCCATGAGGCAAAAGGTCGTCGCCTGGAACGAGCAGGTTCGGCATGCCGATCGGAGCATCCGCCGTCCCATCACCGGCGATGTCGCTGAAAACGAACAAATGTTTTCTCGCGACTTCGATCTCCTCAGTTCCAGCCGCCATATGCTGAACACGTCCTTCTCATTCAAAGACTACCGAGACTGGCTGGTCCAAAAACGGCAGCTCGCCAATCCCTGGACCTATTTTTGGACCTGGATTCAAACGGAGCCCGTTGGGGCAAATTCCCATTGGAGAGAAGAAGAGGGAAAATCTCCCATTGTAATCGAGCCGGAGCAAATTCGCCTGCAGGTCTACGCCGCCCTCTCCGCAGGCTGCCGGGGTTACGGCTTTTGGAAACGGACTTCGCTGGATGGCGACACGCCCGGCAGCGAAGAACGCCGGCTGATCATTCAAATGCTCAACCTGGAAGTTCAACTGCTTGAGCCGCTGTTGGCGACGGGGGTAGTTTCGGAAAACGTTCCGTTCACCGTTCCAGTACCGGCGGAACCATCCACCAAGCGCGCCACAATCGAAGCAGCTCATCGTCGCCAAGGAGTGCAAGGCATCCGTCAGGCAGCCATCGCCCGGGAATCGGAACAACAACGAATCAAGAATACAAATTCCGAACTCGAGGCAGCCATCATCAAGAGTCAGTACGGAACGATGGCTTTGCTTGTTTGGTACGAGACCGGAGCGCAATTTGTTCCAGGCATGATGGCGGCCTACTCTCCCACTCTTGTTGTACCGGGGGTCGAACCTTCCGCTTACGCGTGGGAGGTAACCCCCACCAGCATTCGCTCCGTAGAGAAGATTGAACGAGTGCCGGGTGGGAAAAAAATCGTACTCAAAAAAATTGACCAGACTGGAATTGTGATTCTCTCTTCCGATCCTCGTCTGCATGATATGCTCGACGAAAAGATCAAATCCATCGCACCAGCCTATGCTCGAGCCGGACTGGAACTCGCCAAGGCGAAACTTGCACGCGTCATGACCGTCGATGAACAGCTGCAGGAGCTGGCACCCGACGATCGCGGGGGAGTTATCCGCAATCATCTCGACAATGCGCAAAAACTGATCGACGGAGCAGAACAGTTCCTTGACCGCTCAGATTATGAAAACGCTCGCCAACTGAGCACGGACGCCATGCAGTTGATCCGCATCGCGCAGCGCATCCGCTGGGAAGAGGCGACTTTCAAGATGTCTTCTCCGACATCCAGCCCGTACACGGTTTCTTACCAAACCCTCCCCGACCACTGGCGAATGATTGCCCATCTCGGACGCAGCGACTCCGATCCTTCGGACAATCTGATCCCTTCGGGCGATTTCGAGGACGAGAAGACGGTGCTCGCCGAATGGCCTCACTTCCAGAATCAAGTGGAGGGGGTGCGCGCGGCGGCGGAACTCTATCCGGTCGCCCACGAAGGACGTTTTTCCCTCCGACTCGTCGCCGTCCCGGATACCGGAGTCGATATCCCGGCCGTGGTGGCAAATAGCCCGGTCATGGTTACGACCCCTCCCGTCCACGTCACAGCCGGGCAATTGGTTCATATTGGAGGGTATGTTCGCGTGGCGACCCCTATCTCGGCCAGTCTCGACGGAGTCATGCTCTATGACAATCTCGGCGGTCCCGTCGGCGCACTTCGCTGGCGCGATGCCTCCGACTGGAAATGGTTCGATATGGTCCGCGAAGTCCGTGAGACAGGAGATCTTTCACTCACGCTTTCGCTCCAGGGAATCGGGGAAGCACAATTTGACGGTTTGCGAATCGTGCCGATCGATCCAAGATCAAACACTCGGCCCGTTTCGGGAACAAAGGACGCAGCGAACGGCAGATCCGATTTGCTGCGACTCCTCAATCCCTGGCCAATCCGCCGCATTCGTCCGGACGATACGGAGAGCCCCAAAGCGAAATAGCAGCAGACTCGCCACGAACTTGCCGTCGCACTCTCCGTTCCTCACGCCCGGGCAGCGATGGATTTTCCTGAGTGGCATGGTTTCGCAACCGCGAAACTTCAAGTGCGTCGGATGAACCGCCGTCACAGGGCATTTTCGGCGGGTGAATTCGCTCAATCCCGCAGCCTTGAAGGAAGCTGGCGGAACTGTTACGAAAGCGGAACAAGACACCGTTGTCCGAATTTTGCAACTGCCCAACTGAAACACCGCATCAACTAATGCTGTCAGGAATTTAGATCATGCCAATTGCAACTCCGAAACAATATGCCGCCATGCTGGATGCAGCCCAGAAGGGAAATTACGCGTACCCAGCCGTCAACGTGACGTCGATTATCACGATTAACGGCGCCCTGAAGGCGTTTGCCGACAAGAAGTCGGACGGCATCATTCAGATTTCCACCGGAGGGGGCTCGTTTGCGTCCGGACTCGGCATTAACAACATGGTTATTGGTGCGATCGTCCTCGCCGAAGCCGCGCATCGCCTTGCGGAGCACTACAATGTGCTGATCGGTTTGCATACGGACCATTGCCAACCCGACAAAGTCGACAGCTTCCTCAAGCCTCTGATCGCGGAAACCGCGCGCCGACGGGCCGCCGGGCAGGCAAACCTGTTTCAATCCCACATGCTCGATGCCTCGGAGCTTCCGCTCAAGCAGAACATGCAACTGAGCCGCGACCTGTTGAAGCTCTGCGCCGAGAACGAGATCATCCTGGAGGTCGAAGCCGGGGTCGTCGGCGGCGAAGAAGACGGCATGGACCATTCCGACAAACCGGCGGAAAAGCTCTATACCTCACCGGAAGATATGCTTGAGGTCTATGAGTCGCTCAAAGGCATTGGTCGATATATGTTCGCGGCCACCTTCGGGAACGTTCACGGAAGCTACAAGCCGGGAGCTGTGAAATTGCGACCGGATATTCTCAAAAAAGGTCAGGAAGCGGTGATTTCAAAGCACGGCAAATCCGCGGAATTCGACCTCGTCTTCCATGGCGGGTCCGGAACGCCGGTCGAGGAAATCCGCGAAACGCTTGCCTACGGCGTCGTGAAGATGAACATCGACACCGATACGCAATACGCGTTCACTCGCCCGATTGTCGACCACATGCTCAAGAATTACGACGGCGTCTTGAAGATCGAAGGAGAGGTCGGCAATAAGAAGTTGTACGACCCCCGTTCCTATCTCAAGAAAGCCGAAGCGGGCATCACGGCCCGTCTTGGTTCTGCGTGCGATGATTTGCTTTCGACAGGCAAGTCGATCTTCGGCACGGTCTAAGGCCACGCGTGTCGCAACACGATCCACGATAGTGGGATTATCGATCAGCGTCCGCGCGTGTCACTGCGCGCTTCGCTCGGCGTAGACAGCCTCGGTCCGTGTCATTTTCGACAGTCGAACAACCAGCACACGCTGCACCTTTGCCTTCTCGTCACCCGAAACAAAACAGCAGCTCCCGAGCGACTGCGGATCGCTCCCATCCGCGGTGACGATCGCCATTTCCCCTTCGTGCAAATTGACGGAGAAGCGGCAACTGGCAAACGGATCGATTTCCGGCGAAAAGGAGGTTCCCCAAGCTCCGTTGGCGGCCACGGGTCGCATCTTCGCGGCACCGTGATGGATCTCGGGCTGAAATTCGATCCGCGCCCAGCCATCCTGCACCTTGTGGACCCACATTCTCAGGGCGCCGGCCGCATCCTGGTATTCTCGCGTTTCGTCGCTGGCCGGCACTTTCATCGTGCAGCTCTTGATGCGGTTAATCGAGATCAGTTCCTCACTTCCAGAAAGCAGAAAGGATTTTCGCCCCTGCATAATTTGCGAATCGCCTGCATTCAAGACATCGAACGGCTTTGTATTTATTCCGAGCAACCGCTCAAGTTCCGGAGACATGCTATTGCCCGCATTCCCTGCCCGCAGCCCGCATTTTTCGAGTGTTAGTCGATCTTCGGCCGAGATCGAGCCCACTTGAGCAATCTCTTTCCACAAAGCCGGTCCCAACAAGCGATCTCCGACCGGTCGTTCGGCAAAGACAATCACGACCTCCATTGCATCGCGATGCGCTTGAATCGGCGGGAGCGGGTTCTCATTAGAGCGTGCTTTTGCGGTCGTGTGATACAAAACCGCAGCCCCCTGTTGAAAGAGAGCACAGCCCGCGACGACCATGAAGCCGGCCGCAATAAAAGCATACAATATGCGCCGACATGCCATGCGCATGAGTGCTACAGTCGATGGTAGGGAGTCGATTGATTGTGGGGAGTTGAGAACCCGACGCACGAACAGCGGCGGTTCTTGGGGAGAGAGGGGCGGCAGTCTAGACCCCTCCGGCAAACCTGTCAATTTGACTTTCTGCCCCTTCCCAGCTTGAAGGTCTACAGCTACGACGGAGGCCCTCTTCGACTCCTCTAATTCCGGTCCTCCGCGCCGCAACACGTTGCCAGAAGTTCCCTGGCTCGCTATGATGCCGCCGAACTCAGGAGAGCTCCCCGGAACCCCCGATCCACCCCAAACACACATACTGCCCGATCCACCGACGACGCATCCAAACGACACAAACGCTTTGGGTTAACGGCGACGCTAGGAGAAATCGGTCGGTCGTCCCGATGTTGAATAGCGGCTAAAAACAATCTCTCATCACACCCCACTCACACGAGCATCGGTATTCGTGGAATCACGCGTCGGACTTGGTCATGACACCCATCGCCTCGCACCCGGGCGCAAATTCGTACTGGGAGGGGTTACGATCGATTTTGAGCTTGGTCCGGTCGGCCACAGTGACGCCGACGTTCTGCTCCACGCCATCACCGACGCGATCTTGGGGGGAGCGGGACTGGGCGATATTGGAGAATGGTTCCCGGATGACGATCCGCAATGGAAGGGAGCCAATTCCGCAACATTGCTGGCTGCCGCGCTTACTGCGGTCCGTGGACGAGGCTGGCACATCGTTAACCTCGATTGTACGATCTTCGCGCAGCGGCCGAAGCTGATGCCTCACAAACCGGCGATTCGTCGCCGAATCGCCGAGTTGATGGATATCGCGGCCGATACCGTGAACATCAAAGCGAAAACCGGTGAAGAGGTCGGCCCCATTGGACGGGGGGAAGCGGTGGCCGCCGATGCCATCGTGCTACTCAGACGCACTCAGGAGGAAACAGAATCACCATGACGCTTCGTGTGTACAACACCCTCACCCGGCAGAAGGAGGACTTTCAGACCGTTCAGCCGGGACGCGTGGGGATGTATCTGTGCGGCCCGACAGTCTACAAACCGGCACACATCGGCCACATGGTCGGCCCGGTTATCTTCGACACCATCAAACGCTATCTCGAATACAACAGCTACAAAGTCACCTTCGTCATCAATATCACCGATGTCGACGACAAGCTCATCAATCGCGCCCGCGAGAAAAACACGACGGTCGAGGCACTCGCGCGGGAAATGACCAAGGATTACTTCGACAACCTCGAAACGATGGGGGTCGATTCGATCGATCATTTCCCCTATGCGACCGAGCATATTCCCGAAATGCAGAAAATCATCGCCGGACTGATCGACAAAGGGTACGCATACCCACTCGACGGAGACGTCTACTTTGAGGTCACTCGCGACGAAGATTACGGCAAGCTGAGTCGGCGGAGCGTTGACGAAATGCTCTCTGGTTCCCGCGTCGAGGCCAACGACCGCAAACACAATCCCGCCGACTTCGCTCTCTGGAAAAAATCGAAGCCTGGGGAACCGGCCTGGGACAGTCCTTGGGGTCCGGGCCGCCCTGGCTGGCATATTGAATGTTCCGCGATGAGCCGCAAGCTGCTCGGCGATTCGCTCGACATTCACGGTGGTGGGCTCGATTTGATGTTCCCGCATCATGAAAACGAACTCGCGCAATCGGAGTCGTTTACCGGAAAACCGTTCGCTCGCTACTGGATGCACAACGGCCTGATGCAATCGAGCGGCTCGGCCGGCAAAGTCGGCGGCCAACACGATCGACACGGCGACATCGCCGTCGATCAGGCCACCCAGGAGGCAAACAAACTCGCCGGCTCGAAAGGGGCCGCGTCGGTCAAAGAGCTCTTCGCCGTTCACTCTCCGGAGTCGGTCCGGTTCTTTCTGCTAAGAACGCATTATCGCAGCCCGATCGAATTCAGCGACGCGCTTATCTCGGAAGCAGGCGAAAATCTCGAAAAGTTCTATCGACTCTTTGAAGCCTACCAGCGAATCACCGGCAAGGATTTCTACGAGATCGCAGCCGCCGCTTCGCGGGAGAAAAGCGTCGCGCTTAAGGGAGAACCGGCCGACTTCTATTCGGAGTTGGCCCATTATCGCCAGCGGTTCCTCGACGCGATGGACGATGACTTCAACACCGGGGGCGCAACCGGTGTGTTGTTCGAGATGTTGCGCACGATCAACGGCTTTGTCGCGAAGCACAAGCTCGACGCCGGCAGCAAGGCGGACGACCAACAAAAGACCGCGCTCGAAACGGGCATGACCCTGCTCAAGGAGTTGTCGCAACTTCTGGGAGTTTTCCGCAAACCGGTCGCCAAGGCCGCCGGTGCGGACGACGGTTTCGCAGCGTCCCTCATGCAATTAATTATCGAACTGCGCGCGGACGCACGAAAATCCAAGAACTTCGCAGTGGCCGACAAAATCCGCGACGGGCTGGCGGCGCTCAAGGTGACCATCGAAGACCGTCCGGACGGCACGACCTGGCGGCGAGATTGACGCCGGACAATGAGAAAGCGCTAAGCACGAATGACGAAAGAAATCCGAAGCATGAAGCCCAAAGCAAGCGGTATCAGTAATATCATTCGTGCTTAGTGCTTCTTTAGATATTCGTGCTTGGTGCTTTATACAGGGAAGCACGATGCATCCACACCAGAGCTCTGAACCGTCCGTCGAGCGGTTCCTTGGCATTGACCCCGGTCTGGTCCGAACCGGCTACGCGGTGCTGGAGCGCGGTTTGAGAAGCCCATTTCTGCGCGAAGGAGGCGTGCTTCGATCAACCCGTGGAGAAACCCTTGCGCACCGCGTCCACGAAATCGGCAGCAGTCTGCGCGAAGTGATTCGCGACTTTCGACCCCAGGCACTTGCCATCGAGCAGGTCTTCTCGCTTGGCAAGAATCCGAAGTCGGCGTTGCTGATGGCGCATGCCCGAGGTGCGATCCTGATGGTCGCGGCGGAGGAAAAGCTTCCGGTAATCCACTTCACACCGACCCAGGTAAAAAAACTGCTGACGGGAAGCGGCCGAGCCTCGAAGGAACAGATTCAACACGCGGTCAAGCAGGAATTACGACTGGAGACGCTCCTCGAACCGCACGACGTCTCCGACGCTTCGGCTGTCGCCATCTGCCTCTACCACCACCTGCGCGTCACCGGCACAACGATAAGTCCGGAAAGATCAACCACAGAGACACAGGGATCACGGAGAAGTACAAAAAACAAATTTCAATAAGGAAACCAGGAAGGCAGGAATGGAGAAGGCCCGAACCTGAAATCGTTGTAAACGACGCTCTGCCTGATTCAGTGAAGCCGGGTCCAATTTAAATTCATCCCGCTCCAATGAATTGCATTCTCCTGGCTTCCTGGTTTCCTTATTATCCTGGTTTTCTCCGTGAGCTCTGCATCTCCATGGTGCATGCTGCGTTCTTATTCCTTGTTTTGTGATACTCGAACGGCCAGAGCATTGATCACCAAAATCACCGGAAAACTCGTCCACCTTACCGAAGAAGAAGCAGTGCTCGAAATCGGCGCCTTCGAGTACGAAGTCTTCATCCCCGAATTTGTTCGCCGCCAGTTGCAGGGCTCCATCGGCAAATCCGTCAGCCTGCAGACAATCGACTACATCGAGGGGAACGCTCAATCGGGCCGGCTGGTTCCCCGGCTCGTCGGCTTCATGAATGACGCCGAGCGGCAGTTCTTCGAGTTGATCTGCTCCGTTGACGGCGTCGGCGTGAAAAAGGCGCTCCGGGCGATGGTCCGCCCCGTGCGCGACGTCGCCACCGCCATCGAAGAGCAAGACATTGACCAGCTCACCACGCTCCCCGGTATCGGCCCGGCGGTCGCGGAACGGATCATCGCCAAGCTTCGCCGCAAGATGACCCGCTTCGCCCTGATGGTGCAACGCGACCTTCCCCCCGGCCAAGCGGGAGGTGCGGATCTCTTCACAGAGGCGTATGAGGCACTCATCAGCCTCGGCCACACCGCCCCGGACGCCCGCCGCAAGCTCGAAGCCGTCACCTCCGCCGGCAAGAAATTCAAATCGGTCGAGGAATTGCTGACGGAGATCTACAAGCAGGAGCGGAAGTAACCACTGTAGAATTGAGTACAGGCCCGATCTAGCGTTGGAGAGAAATCATGGCCAAGAACATCTCTCGCTCAGCTGTTTTGGTCTGTGCGCTGATTTCGATCGGTGTCGGATGCTCCGATACAAAGAACGCGTCAAGAACACACGCGCCCGACTCTCAGCCCGGAACCACCGCGTCGCCTGTCCACTCTCAAACGATCGACGGAAGGACGTTTCGTGTTCTGTATGCGAAGCGGGTCCAGAAAGAGCAGCAACTCATTGTCGCCGTCCATCATGACGCCGACCCTCAGCAGAATCATATCTGGAAATCGCAAACCGTCATCACCCCCATCGTCGATGGGCAGATCCTCTCATCTTCGTCCGTGGAAGTGATTTCGGAGGACAGCTTTCGGACCGAAAGCCATACGGGACGAAAACATTTAATCCTCGAATGGATGGTGCCATACAAACCGGGCGATCAACTCTCTCGCGCCACAACGATCAATTTTGAAACTGACTACCGCTACAGCGAGGAGGACGCAGGGCTGAAATTCCAGAATATTCCAGTGACCGACCTTTGACGGATTTCCTGAGAACCGACACCTGCCGTTGCACTAAGAATGATTCAGGAGACGGCATCTATCCGCGATGAATAGTAATGTCGGGGTGAAAAGTGTGGTTCGAGGTAATCGGCAAAATAAAACATACAAAAACGATTGCCGTCGGGCGGCGCATCCGAGAGTGGGACCGCCTCTTTCGGATCTATGGTCCAGGGCGATGGAGGAAAAGAAAAGGCATCGCCCGCGTTCGACTGGATGATGGAAGCATCCACACAGCCGAAGTCCACTGGTACGAAGCACACGGCGTTGGTAGAAAAGAGATGAAACTGAAACGCTTACTTGGTGAATCTCCATGACCACAAAACGCTCTCCCCAGAAATACGTCGTCTGCGTGCGAAACGAGGGCCATCGAGCATCCCTTGTAGTGCGACGGATCTATCGGGTACTCCCCGATGCCGAGGCATCCAAACGCAAACTGGTCCGCGTGGTCGATGAGTCGGGTGAGGATTACCTATATCCCGAGGCTTTCTTCAGCACGATTGAACTCCCCCCCGCTGTCAAAAAGGCCTTCGCAACACCATAGGACACCGGTAATCAGAAGAGCCCCGCCATGCGTCGATTACTTCCGGGCAAGGTTGTCGCGGTCTTGGGAGCGGCGATCACGCTCGTCGTGGCTGCCGCTGGCGCGGGTTGGTACTTCAACTGGGCACAATCGGCCTCGGTACAGGCTGAAGTTGCCGAGGTTCCGCAGCTCGCAGCACTCCCTGTCGAAATGACCGTCAAACAGCGGTCGACGACGGCCGTACCTGGTTCGGACGGGGAATTGCTGCTGAGTATCGATGACGTCACGCGCGGGCAGATTCTGGTGACGCTCCTCCCAAAGGAAAAATCGCCGCTCATCGGCCCGATCTCGATGAAACCCTCGATGTCGATGGACTTCGCCTGGGGCTCGGGCCGTTATGTCCTGCAATTGAAGCAGCTGCACAATGCGATGATCGGCGAGGATTTCGCTGACTTCGTCATCACCGAAGCGACGACCGGGCGCACGTCGTTGACGGAGAACGAGAAAATCGAGCGACTGATTGCGACGATCCACGATCTCGACCGGGCGACGTTCATTCGCAACGGGGTCGAGCACACCAGCACCGAAGCCGCCGCGCACCTCCGCCAGAAATGGGACGCTGCCCGCGACGAAATCAAAACTGCCCGAGACTTCATCGACAAGATCGCGACGGCGTCGAGCCTCTCGGGCGTTGCTTACCGCATTCGGTTCTCTGACGGCAAGGAGATCGATTCCGCGGAGTTTCTCACGCAGCGGCTTACGGAGATCGAAGCCGCTGCATCACCGGCCCTCGCGGCTGATGAAACACGGAATCGACAACCGGGGAACGATCCGTGAGAAAGATATCCTGGAAGCATGAAGCAAACCGCTGCCTGCGTTTATTCACCGCTATTCTTGTCATGACGGCGGCTGCGGGTTGCTCAAAGCGAACGCCGGCACATCCGGGCGCCTCAATCGTCGTTTACAACAGCGATGGATCAATCCATATGACGGGCGGAATCATGCCGCAAGTGCATGAAGCCGAGGGAATTGTCCGAGTCACTGCGACGTTGAAGTCATACAGCTTCCGCGCCGGAGCGGCAGGAGAAAAATTCAGCTGCGATTTGAAATGGGACCATCTCAGCACGCTGGGAAAAACCGATCGTTTCCGATTTGAGATCACCACCGGCGCGCCGCCGGGAACAACCATCGAGAAGTTCGTTGAGCTTCGTGATGAACCGGTGGAACTGACCAGCGGAGGGGGCTACAGGGTCATGCTCGAACTTGAGGAACCAGATCTCGCGCAGGACGAGAACCCTTCACCATCCAAGCCATCAGCAGAAAGCCCGCCACCGTAAGGCAGTCCAGTGTGATTGATGGACTACTACTACCGAACTGCACCCTCCCCTCGTAAGATGGCTGTTTTCCGATCGACATCCGTAATTTCCAAGCAAAGGCGTTCCTGATGAAGCCTCTCGATCTGCCGCGTTGTGCTGCATTCACATTCTTCTTTGCGCTTTCCGCGAGCCTGCAAGCCGCCGATGCAACACCGAAGACCCCATCCGACATCCCGAAAGGCGAAGTCAACAAGTACACCTTCGAGGCCAGTAAGATCTTTCCCGGCACGGTTCGCGATTACTGGGTGTACGTTCCCAAGCAGTACGACCCGTCGAAGCCGGCTTGCGTGCATCTCAATCAGGATGGCATTCAGTACAACGCTCCCGCCGTGTTCGATGAGTTGATTCACAAAGGGGAAATGCCGGTCACAGTCGGCGTGTTCGTGATGCACGGGCGGGTCAAGGCGACCAGCGACGCGGCCATCGATCGCTTCAACCGCAGCTACGAGTACGACGGACTGGGTGACAACTACGCCCGATTTCTGCTCGAAGAACTACTCCCCGACGTGGAGAAGAAGACCACGTCCGATGGTCGGCCAATCAAGTTATCACACTCGGGAAATGACCGCGCGATCGCCGGCTCCAGCAGCGGGGCGATCTGCGCCTTCACCGCCGCCTGGGAGCGGCCCGACGCCTTCAGCCGGGTGTTTTCGTGTGTCGGCACGTTTGTCGGCCTGCGCGGCGGGCACAATTACTCGACCCTCGTCCGCAAATGCGAGCCGCGGCCGATCCGCATTTTTCTGGAAGATGGGAGCAACGACAATAATGCCTACGGCGGCGACTGGTGGATGGCCAACCAGTCGATGGAACGCTCCTTGACGTTCGCCGGGTACGAAGTGAATCACTCCTGGGGAGACGGCGGCCACAACGCGAAGCACGCCACCGAGATCTTTCCCGACGCGGTCCGCTGGCTCTGGAAAGATTGGCCCGGCCCGGTCAAGAAAGGTCTTGGCTCGTCCCAGTTGCAGGAGATCCTGATTCCGGGCGAAGAGTGGCAGCTGGTTGGCGAGGGATACAAATTCACCGAAGGACCCGCCGCCGATGCCACCGGACAGGTCTTCTTCAACGACATCCCCAACAACAAGACGTACAAGGTCGGCCTCGACGGACAGGTGAGCGTCTTTCTCGAAGACTCGCACAAAGGGAACGGGCAAGCGTTCGGTCCCGACGGTCGGCTCTACGCCGTGGCTACTGGCTCGGAACAGATTCTTGCTTACGATGCCGATGGCAAATCAACTCCCATTGCCGACGGATTCGGTGGCAATGACATCACCGTGCGGCATGACGGCAGCATGTACGTCACCAACCCATCGCGCAACAATGAGCCGAGCAAAGTCTGGCGGATTACGGCGCACGGGGAAAAGCAGGTCGTCGACACCGGACTGAAGTTCGCCAACGGCGTCACTCTTTCTCCGGACCAGTCGCTGCTGTACGTGGCCGAAAGCCGGTCCCACTGGGTCTACAGTTACCAGATCCAGCCGGATGGGTCTTTGGCTCACAAGCAGAAATACTTTCATCTCCACATGCCCGATGACGCCGACGACGCCGGAGCCGACGGCCTACGCGTCGACAAGGCCGGCCGGGTGTATGTCGCCACAAAAATGGGGGTGCAAGTCTGCGACGCGGCCGGCCGGGTGAACTGCATCATCCCGACACCGAACGGCCGCATCTCGAATCTCTGCTTCGGCGGCGAAAACCACGACGTGCTCTTCGCAGCCTGCGGAGACCGGGTTTACAAGCGGAAAGTGAAAACGCAAGGGGCCGAAGGCTGGCAACCCCCGATCAAACCGACAGTCCCGCGGCTGTGATCGAACGTTCGATCCTCGTGACCGGCAAACGCAATTCCCAGCAGTACGTGGTCTGTGTGCGAAACGACGGTGATCGCACCTCGCACGTGGTGCGAATAATCTACATCAACCCCCGCCGCCGCAGTTCCGCCAGCACCGATTGCACGATGTCCCCCACCTGCTTTGGGTCGACTGCGTTCCCGGAGCCGGGCGGGCAGCCTCCCACCGGCTGATCGGTAAAGCCGTGCGCGGAAAGCAAGCATTGCAGCGATCGGCTTAGAGTTGCAAGGTCGGTCTTCTGTTCGGGTGAGAGTGGCTGGCGTCCCTGTCCCATGCGGAAGCCGCGCAGCTCGACCGCCGCGCGGAAGCCGTCCGGGAATTCTGCCGAATAGATCATCGTGTCAAACAGCTCGACGAGGTCGTACTGCACATTGCGGGCTTCGTCGAGTTTGCCCGCCAATGTCAGGTCGTAAAGCTTACGCGTCACTTCGGGAACGACTCCCGAGCTGGCGTTCGTGCCGCCGTCGCAGCCGACGAGCAGCATCGGCATGAGCGCCGCATCCCATCCGGTGAGGAAGGAGAATTCGGGCCGGTTGGGGCGCACCGCCTTAATCATGCGGATCATGTGCGGGATTTCGCCGGACGAGTCCTTGATGGCAACGATCCGTTCGCACTCTTCCGAAAGCCGCTGTACAGTCGGAACATCGATGGGGCTGGCGAACATCGGGATGTTGTAGAGCGTGACGTCAACGGGTGTGTTGCGGCCGATTTCTTTGAAGTACGCATAGACCGAGGCTGGACTCAGCTTGTAGTAGAACGGTGCGACGATCGCGACGGCCCGTACCCCCATCTCGGCGTACGCCTCACAGGCAGCGAGCGTCTCTTTGACATTCGCTTCCGCGGCCCCCGCCAGAATGGGAACCCGGCCGCGCGTCTGGTCGGCGATGATCTGGACGATTCGCCGGCGTTCATCGACCCGAAACCGGGTGAACTCGCCTGTCGAGCCGTTGGGGTAGAGACCATGCACGCCCCGTTCGATGAGCCAGTCAATGTACCGGCGCAATTCCGGTTCGTTGATCTCCCCCTTGGCATCGAAGGGAACGAGGTTCGGAGTGAAAATACCCTGCAGTTTTCCGCGATCAGCCATTTGCCCTATCCGTCAAAGTCCTGAAGAAAATCGTTGCGAGATATCATAGCCCAAGAAACCCGTAATTACCGTGCTGTGAGCCGGTTAGATCGCGGACTCCCTTGAATTCCGGGCAAATCGACCACAGGCAACCGTGGCAATCATCATCTGGCCTGTATAAGCCCAACCAGCGATAGATGCGGCGATCTCTGCATCACCGGACCGGACACTGTACACCAGTCCCAGAATTGGCCCCTACAACTGTTGCACTCCAAATAGCCGTTACACAGACAGGAGGCATACAACCCAACAGAATAGGGATTTACACCCATATCTGGCATCATGGACTAAATTAGATTCATAAGGTTTTGTCCGACTGCGCCCCGCCCACGGATCGGTGAAGGCGCATAGTCGTCGGAGACTCGGAGCAAATCATGGCGGGTAACGACCTCGATAAGCAGAACAAACGTGCGGAAGTCGATCAGGCAACGCGCGCGGCGAATGAAGTTCTCGACGCGCTTGATCGCTGGTCCCAGCGTATCGGCAATCACTTCAATCAGAAGCGGGAAAACGGGCGCAAGCCATATCGGGAACTCGTGACAATTTACATCCCGGAATCCGAATCTTTGGTAGGTGAAGCGGAAGATCAGCTTGCGATCCGGGCATGGACAAGGAATCTCTCACAATCCGGCATCAACTTTGTGTATGCGGAGCCGATCCCGGTCGACAATATCGTCGTCTGCCTGAATCCCCCAGGACGAAAGTGCATTTATCTGGACGCCGAAATTGTCCGCAGACGGCAGGTACAAAACGGGTACTGGGAATATGGCGCGAGATTCAGCGGCCGCGCGGTAATGTAGTGCATCGCCCGAAAGGACACGCCGATTCTTTCGTGAAAGATCGTCGCGCTAAGACTTCGACTTGGCTGTTGCCGTAGATCCCGGGGCGGAAGCTGTAGCCCCGACCTCTTTCAACATATCGTCCACGGCATTTGCCGTGAGCGTGGCGTCGTCCACACCAAAATCGGGAATGATTCCGACAGGACTCTCGTCGCTCGACTCGCTCACGGCGTCAGCCGGGCGCCCCAGCAATTGCACAAGTCCAAAGAGCACCAAAGTTCCAATGGGGAGCAGCACGCCCGGAGAAAACCCCTTCCCAGCAGGAAGAGAACCCAAGGTCAGCGATACAGCCGACACAACCAGAGCGTAGGGCAGTTGTGTGGCCACGTGGTCGTAATGGTCTGATCCCGCTCCCGCCGATGCAACGATTGTCTCACTTCCCAGCAGCGAGCACTGCCGTCCGCAGACCGCCCCCCCCACCAAAGCCCCGATCGTCGCGAGCATTAAGTGATGCGTGGGACCTGCCTGTTCGATATCCACGAGAATTCCATGCGCGATGGTAACGCACAGCGGCAGCAACAAGGTCATGGTTGCCATCTGGCTTCCGGTTACGAAGGCCATCGCCGCAGCCATTAAGAATGCCAGCGCGGACAACATGCCATGCGAAACGTGAACGTGTCCCAATTCCACGAGAAAACCAACCGTATTCAAATGCGATTCACCGCAGACACGCGCCAGTCCCCAGGAAAGCCAAAGCAGAATTAAAGGAAGAAATGTGCCGCGGGCACCGCTCACCCACGCAGCCAGACCTTGCGATACTGATAGACCGCGAGTCATGAATGCCGTTATCAAAGCCATGCCCGATGCAATGAATGAGGAGAAGAACAGCACCCGCATCGGAGCACAGTGTTTGAGAATAGCGATCATCCCCGACAGTTTCTCATGATGTCCGTCCCCTTTTGATGCCTGCTCGATGGCGTCCAGTCGGCTTTGCCCCGTCCACCAGGCACCGACGACAACCAATACAAAAAACGTGGTGACAGGAAGAAGAAAATTGATCATCGACTCCCGTGCGGCGGTTGACGTGGGAAGTTCCGCCGGCTGAATTGCACTGATTGCATCGCGCCGCATCACTCGATTCTGCTTCAGGGCCCGCGACTCCGCACGCAGCATCGTTCCAAAGTCACGTCCCAGAAATGCCGACAGAATGACGAATACCAGCAAGTAAATCGGATAGAACTGGAATTGAATCGACGCGAGAGCAGCCGTAAAAGCCGAACCAGCCATCCCATGGTCGGAATACGCGTTCTCCAACACCGAGAACTCAGTTCCAAACGTCAACGACACAACAAACAACGCCCCACACGACGAGGCGGTCGAGTCCACAAGGAAAGCCAGTTTCTCGCGTGAGATTTTCAAACGGTCACTGATCGGACGGAGCATGGGCCCCACGATCAACATTTGTGACATCCGTTCAAACGCCGACAGGAGGCCGAGCGCGCAGACGAGTAACTGTCCATGTTCCCTCGTACAGCTTACTCGCTCGAGACGCGCGCTTAGAGCGGAGATGCCACCGGAAGCGGAAGCCACTCCCGCCAATGCTCCGAAAAATACAAACGCGCCCAACATATATAAGTGCGAGTAGTCGGCAATCCCCTGCGTACCGGCACGAGGGACGAGAGACTCAAACAAGATATCTTCAAAGGTCGCCTGAAACCCCGGCAGAAGATCGCCGTCTGCTAGCACGACGCAACCACAGAGTAGCCCGACAAAAATCGGGAGCAGGGCATTCCGCAACCAGACTGCCAAACCGAATACGACAACAATCGGCAACAAACTCCACCATCGATTGACGCGACGGACGGTATGAGAGATCGGACGACGCCCTTCCGGATCGACGACGATTTCATCGTCAGCGATATAAACCCTGCTCCCCCGCCGCACGTCTGTCACGAGTTCCAGAACTCCATGACGAAACGCTCCAAGCACCACATCGTCATCGTGGTGTCGAGCCAAGCGAAGCCCCTTAATGTACGGCTGCTCGGCGTAATCGACGTCGGTTGTTCCCTCCGGCGTTAGTGCGGTAATCACCACGCGACGGACGGGGACATCGGTAAGAGTCCAGACTGGGGCATCGATCCGGAATCGGGGAGGCTCGTAAATCTCCGCTCCGGTTGTCGAACTCGCAGCCGTTGGCGCACCGGCGTGGGGCGGAAACCACAACAGACAGAAGAGGAGTACTGCCGAACCACCCATAACGCATCAACTTTCCGATGAACGCACCGGCCAGTAAACTTTAAATGTCGTGCCCGCACTTGGATTGGAATCGACCTCGATATGACCACCATGCTGCGTGACGATGCGCCAACATTTCGGCAGGCCGAAGCCCAACCCTCGCCCCGCCTGCCGGCCAGAGAAGAACGGATCAAACAGATGAGTGCGTTCCGTGTCCGACAATCCGATTCCATCATCCGCAACAACAAGCACCCCCATCAACTCTCCTCGAAACCTCGCGGATTTTGCTGAAAGCCGAACTTCGCCTCCCTCTCGCTGCGACTCAATCGCATTTCGGACAAGGCTGCTGATCACGACCCTGAATTGCACCGGGTCGGCGAAGATCTGTACTGGCTCTGAGTGATCGAAACCCATCGAACAATTGCTGGCCAAGGCATGTTCTCGTAACGAGTCCAGCACTTCGTGGACAGCATCGTCCATTGCGAGAAACTCCGGACGGGGCTGCGGAGGTCTGCCAAAGAGCATCAAATCGCCGATCATGTCCCGGATGCGGAGAGCCTGGCCTCCAATCGTTAACAGTGCCTGTCGCCGCTCAGGGTCCTTCTCTTCGCGCAGGAGCATTTGCACGCGCCCGCTGATCGTGGCCAGCGGATTGTTAATCTCGTGCCCCGCTCCAGCGGCAAATTCCGCGAGCGATTCGAGTTTGGCGGCCTCGAGCCGAATGGCGAAACTGACGCCACCATTGGCGAAGCCGCCCCCCTCTTCAAGCTCCCCATTCTCACCCAAAGGGTGCCCGGCTTGGTCAATCTGCGAGTCGACCGGAGGAACAAGAGAGTTCCGCACCACGTCCCGAGAATCGAGAGACCGTGAGACATCCGTCATCCCTGACCTCGCCGCAGACATCACATCGAACCTTAACCGCTCTCGCAGGAAACGGCTTGGTTCAACGAGAAGCGATTCGCCACCGCCGCCAATCAACTAGCCCAGCCATGCGCGCAAAGATCCGTTTTGCGCGCCGTGTTCACCAGCGAACGACAAAATGGCCTTACCGCGCGGCGTGCATCGGCTCGACGTCGAGCAGCTGGCACATGCGATCCACAAGAGTCTCGATCTCAAACGGCTTCTGCAAGAAATCGTTTGCGCCGGCTTCACGCAGTTCCGCCACCTTGTCCTGCTCCACCATGCCGCTGATGCAAATAATCTTCACATCATCCAGCGCCGAATCGGAGCGGACCAGTTGGCAAACCTGTTTACCGTTAATATCCGGCAACATGACGTCGAGCACGATGATGTCGGGATGATATTCCTTGACCATCATGCCGGCATTGAAGCCGTTGTTAGCGACACGCACTTCGAACCGGCCGTCCGATTCGAGCACATCCCGAATCAATTCCACCAACTCCTCGTCGTCGTCAACGATCAGCGCCTTGCGCTTTCCGCTTTCCAGGGCATCGGTGGGGATGCCGTTCTCTTTCATGAACTTGTACAGAATGTCGCGAGGAATCCTGCGGAATCGAGAACCCGGCACGCGAAATCCCTTGAGTTGACCGGAATCGAAGCAGCGAATGATGGTCTGCTGGCTCACCTTGCAGATTTTCGCCGCTTCCCCTGTCGTAAACACGGTTTTCATGCTGCTCGTCCATCCTTCGAATCCGGTCGCTTGTCACGGGCAAGCGTCCGAGACGATCCTCTCAGGAATCCCTCGACAAGAGAGGTTTCCTCCGTGAAGGTGACGACTCCATAACACGCTTCGTCACGCAACGTACCGCGAAAAAGCACTCATAGGCTGATTGAGTAGCGCAGGAAAGACGGAACAACCCGTTAGACAGAAATTCAAAAACCGCTTAACGGGGCACCGACCAAGCCGACAAAAGCGTTCCTTCGCTAGAGTTCTCAAGAATCTTACTCAGAACAACTACATCAACACGCCTTGCTTAATTGATATTCTTTAGCGCGTCAAGACAGATTGCCAGAATTATCACAGACTCCACTCATGGCTATCCTGCGGAATCGTTGAAGGAACGGCACTCTATCGAGAGTCCGCCAAACGGCACGGCATAGAACAAGCGGAACTCAGCCGGAACCCTAGAACTCAAAATGAATTACGAGGAATCCCGACATCCCGTACATGGGTGGTCGCAGTTCGATGCACCCTCAATGCCGAACCTCTCCTTCAGTTGGCGCTACATCGCCATTCTTTCAGGTTCGCGAAGGTAAAGGGTCAGAATTGCCAGATCCGCGGGGGTAATTCCACTAATGCGTCCGGCTTGCCCCAGATTCTGTGGACGAACTTGCGTGAACTTCTGCTTCGCCTCTGCCCGTAGCTGTGGTACCGCCAGATAATTGAACGACTCCGGGATTCGCACGGAATGAACCTTTGCCTGACGGGCAATATCCGCTGCCTGGCGGCGGATGTAGCCCGCATAGCTTGTCTCGATGACGATCTGGTCGCGGGCACGTGGGGAGATCTCAAGCTGGGCAATAGCGGGGGACAACGCACACAATTCCCCCCAGCCGATCTCCGGGCGCCGGAGAATCTCTTCTAGCGGCTGCCCATCCGCTTTCTCGCGCTGCAGCACGGCCATTCCCAGCGAGATGTGCTCCTCGTGAATTTTGTGCTGGCGCTGGCGCTCGTTGGAGACCAGCCCGATCCGAACGCCGATCGGTGTCAGCCGGCGATCCGCATTGTCGTGCCGCAACAGCAACCGGTACTCCGCTCTTGACGTGAACATCCGGTACGGTTCATCGACGCCGCGCGTCACGAGATCGTCTATCAGCACACCGAGGTAGGCCTGGTTGCGATCAAGGACCAACTCAGGTTTATCGGCCAATTTTAGCGCGGCATTGATCCCGGCCAGCAGCCCCTGCCCCGCCGCCTCTTCATAGCCTGTCGTGCCGTTAATCTGACCGGCAAAGTACAACCCTGCAACCCGCTTCGCTTCCAGGGTTGGCCAGAGTTGTGTTGGCGGTGCGAAATCGTACTCAACAGCATAGCCATACCGCATGATCTCCGCTCGTTCCAAACCCCGAATTGCGCGAACCATTTTATCCTGCACGTCGCGGGGCAAGCTCGTGGAAATGCCATTGCAGTAATACTCATGCGTATTTCGCCCCTCGGGCTCGAGAAAAATCTGGTGCGACCCCTTGTCGGCGAATCGCACGACTTTGTCTTCGATTGACGGGCAATACCGTGGTCCGGTCGATGCGATCTGGCCGCTGTACATCGGAGCGCGGTGCAGGTTCTGTCGAATCAGTTCATGCACATTCCCGTTCGTCTGTGTCAAAAAGCAATCCATTTGCGGCTGATTGATACTCTTCGTCAGAAACGAAAAGGGCTGCGGTTCGTCATCACCCGGCTGACGCTCCAGCGCTGAGAAGTCGATTGTTCGACCATTAAGCCGCGCCGGAGTGCCGGTCTTGAAGCGTTGCAACTCAAATCCCATTCGAACCAGCGAATCGGACAGTGTCCCGGTCGTTCCTTCGCCGGCGCGTCCCCCCGCCGTTTTCGATTCCCCAGTGTGCATCACCGCCTGAAGAAACGTGCCGGTGGTCAATATCACCGCTCGGACTTGATACAGGGCATCTCCCCGAACGCGCACACCGCGAATCATTCCGTCGTCCACTTCAATCGATTCGACCGACTCCTGGCGGAGTGTAAGGTTCGGCTGATTCTCGATCCGCTGCTTCATCGAGAATTGATATGCTTTTTTGTCGGCCTGGGCTCGGGGGCTGTGCATGGCTGCCCCCTTCCCCCGATTCAACATGCGGAACTGAATGCCGGTCTCGTCGATAACCCGGCCCATCTCGCCGCCAAGAGCGTCGATCTCGCGGACGATCTGCCCCTTCGCGACGCCGCCGATGGCTGGGTTGCAGCTCATCTGCCCAACCGTGTCGCAATTCATCGTCAGCAGTGCGGTCTTCGCCCCCAGTCGCGCGGCAGCCAATGCTGCCTCGCACCCGGCGTGCCCGGCGCCGACAACGACAACGTCAAACTGATAGAGCGAACTGGCCATAATATGCTGGATGTCGCTTTGAATGAAGAATTTGCAATCAGGTCTCGTCCATTTTAGCAGTCCGGACGCATGCCGACAGCCCCGGCTGGCTTGCATCCGGCTGCGGTTTCGCAATACTGCATGACAGACGATAAATTCCGGCGGTCGCGGCTTGTGCCACGAACGTACGGCTCGAGTAAGTATCCCCGATTAGATGGAGGCGAGACATGGCAGACGTTCGTACTGGCGCCGTGACCCTGAAAGGAAATCCTGTCGGACTGGCGGGAAAGGAACTCAAGGCGGGAAACGCAGCACCCGACTTCAAGCTGCAAGACACCACATTGGCCGAGATCTCGCTTGGCTCGAGCGCCGGCAAGACGAGGATCATCGCTACGATTCCCTCGCTCGACACTCCGGTCTGCCATGCCGAGACCAAAAAGTTCAACGATCAGGCCAAAGAACTGAAGAATGTTGAAATCCTTGTGGTCAGCATGGACCTCCCCTTCGGCCAGAAGCGCTGGTGCGGAGCGGAAGGGGTCGAGACCGTGAAAACTCTCAGCGCCCATCGCTGCTCGAAATTTGGTGAGGACTACGGAGTATTGATCTCCGGCGGACCGCTGGACCGCTGCCTCGCCCGCGCGATCTTCGTCGTTGATCCGCAAGGAAAACTGAAGCACGTCGAATATGTCAAAGAAATCGCCGAACATCCGAATTATGACGCCGCGCTGAAGGCCGCCGCAGGTTGATTTGCCAGGAGCGGATCGAAGACTGATCTTGAGACGTCCTACACAACAAGCCCGGGGAGAATCGTCCCCGGGCTTTTTTTGTCTGTGCCAAAAACGCGCTTGCGTCAGAACAACCGCCGCTGCGGCGAAGGTTCTTCCGGCGAGGCGAGCTTCAGGTGCTCAAAACCAGCCGCCGTCACCATGCGCCCGCGCGGGGTTCTCTGCACGAACCCGCAACGCAGGAGAAACGGCTCCACTTCATCCTCCAGCGTGTCGGCCGGAATGTTCAAACTGTGCGCGAGCGCCTGAATTCCGGCCGGGCCGCCGGTGAAGACGGTTATCAGCGTCATCAAATATCGGCGATCCTGCGATTCCAATCCCAAATCGTCGATTTCCTGCATGCGGAACGCTTCGATCGCCAGTGGGGTCGTTACCTTGCCGTCCCCCTTGCTTTCCGCGTAATCACGGGTCCAGCGCAGCAGATTGTTCGCCTTCCGGGGAGTACCACGGCTCCGTTTCGCGATCTCCTGCGTCGCCTCCGCCGTGATCTCGGTGCGAAGCTTGCGGGCGTTGCGGTGCACGATCTCCGCCAGTTCTTCTTCGTCATAAAAATCGAGATGCTCTCGATTAACGAACCGGTCTCGCAACGGGGCGGTGAGCATGCCGCTGCGCGTCGTGGCTCCGATAACCGTGAACTTCTGCAGTTTGAGGTTCAGAGTCCGTGCGTTCAGTCCGTCGCCGAGAGTGATATCAACACGAAAATCCTCCATGGCCGGGTAGATGAACTCTTCGACCGCCGGCGGCAAACGGTGAATTTCGTCGATAAACAACACCGAGCCGTACGTCGCGTTCGTCAAATAGGGAAGCAGATCCTTCGGCGCCCCGAGACTCGGCCCGGATGCGATCTGAATTTCAGTCCCCAACTCCTTCGGCAGCACGGTCGCAAGCGTGGTCTTGCCCAACCCGGGCGGACCGTCGAGCAGCAGATGCCCGAGCGGTTCCTTCCGTTTGCGTGTGGCGTCGAGAATAATCTGCAGCCGCTCGACAACCTTTCGTTGGCCGACGACGTCTTCGAGCCGTTGCGGGCGAAACTCGTCATCATACCGGGAATCGTTGGGATCGAAGCCGGCCGCACCAGACAGAGCGCCAGGGGGTTGTCCCCCGACACGGGTGTCGTCCGGCTCACTTCCGTGAATGACGGGCTCGCGCGGCATCTCGATTCCTGAACAGACTCCGTCCCGTGATTTTGCGAACACCAATCGGTCGGCTCAACTTATCGCATACCCAACTGCAAGGCAATCGCTGTCAGACCTTCCGCAGCACGAGACAGCCGGCCAGGATGTCGTGCAGGGCTTGTTTGCGTGAGGAAATACCCGCCATCACGAACCCGAAAAACAAGGGAATCACCGAGAGGATTTTCGCGAAAGTTCGGCCTGTCGCACGGCCAAAAGAAATTCGACTCCCGTACTCGTCGGTCACGACCAATCCCACCGCCATCTTCCCAAAAGTTGCCTGATACTCCGAGCATTCTAGCAGGGCATAGTACAGCCACCAGACAAGCACCCAGATCTCTTCGATCCAAGAAAAGGTGATCCTTCCCAGGGTAGCGATGACTATGGAAAGTATCATCGTATCCAGGAACCAGGCAGCGGTACGCAGCCAGAAACCTCCATAGACCGAGGCGGTCCCCCGTGCTCGCAATGGGTCGACGACGAACGCATTCCCACAGGCTGCACAATACACTCCCCCTTCCGGGCGAGGCACGCCACACGATGTGCAAGTTTGACTTGTTGGCGAGGTGCTTGCGGAACGTGGTGGAGAACTGGGGACAAACACGGCCGATCCCACCCCCGCCTGCAACGCTCCCGGGGATGACGAGATGAACGCCGCTGTCTCGGAGAGGTCCGGTTGGGGGACCGTGATCTCCCGGTCACACTCGGGACAGAGCGCCCGAGCCCCGGCTCGCTCGTCGCGGGTTCGCAACAGTCGACCGCATTCCGGGCAAGTAAATTCGATCGACACAGGTCAGCTTCCGCTTGTGACTTCTTCCATGATTGCGTCAGGAATATTGTAATTCGCCGTCACACTCTGGACATCATCCTGATCTTCCAGTGCCTCGATGAGTTTCAAGACTTTACGTCCCATCTCCGCATCGAGTTCCACCGTATTTGCAGGAATCCGCGAGATTTCGGCAACGTCTGTAGAGATTTTGTGCTGTTCCAGCGCGTCGGCTACGGCTTGAAACGCATCCGGTGGGCACGTCACCTCGAACGAATCCCCCGACGCGCGCACGTCCTCGGCTCCGGCTTCGAGCACGACCTCAAACAATGCATCCTCGGTTGTTTGCTTGACCGGAATGAGAAACAGCCCCTTCCGCTCAAACATCCAGGCGACGCAGCCGACTCCTCCGAGGTTGCCGCCATGAATTTCGAAGATCTTGCGGATCTCGCCGGCGGTGCGATTGCGATTCTCCGTCAGAATATCACACAAGACCGCGACTCCACCCGGCCCGTAACCTTCGTATACGACCTCGCTGTACTGCTCATCGGTCGATTCGCCGCTTCCCTTTTTAATCGCCCGTTCGATGTTGTCTTTCGGCATGCTCGCTTTGCGCGCCTTGTCGATCGCGTAGCGCAGCGCCAAGTTTGCGGCCGGATCGGCTCCGCGCTGTGCCGCGACGATGATCGCGCGGCTCAGCTTGCCGAACAGCTTCCCTTTCTTCTTATCGACGATCCCTTTTTTGGCCGCTATGTTGGCCCAGTGTGAATGCCCTGCCATGTTGCCCTGTCTACAATCAGTTATTTCTTCTCTTCTTGGTCCTTAGTTCCGTTCTCGGACGCACTCTTTTCACCCGGGTCATGCTGTTTGATCTTACCCTCAATCCGCTCGACCATCTTCGCGTCGGGTTGAGAACTCTCCTTCGCATCCTTCAGCGCCTTTTTCCACCATTCAACCGCCTTGTCCAACTTCTGCAGCTTCTCGAAACAATCCCCCAGATGCTCAAAGATCGTCCCATCTCCACCAGTGGGCATCGAGGCAGCTTTTTCCAGGAATGGGAGCGCCTCTGTGTACTTCTCCAGCTTAAACAACACCCACCCCATGCTGTCCAGATAAGCCGGGTTGTTCGGCTCGGCGTCGATTGCCTTGCGAATCATCTTCTCCGCTTTTTCGAGGTTTTTGCCCTGATCCGCATACAGGTACCCGAGGTCGTTGTTCCCTTGCGGATCGTCCGGCTCCGCGGCAAGCACATCCTCCAAAATCTTTTCGCCGGCCGCCATATCTCCTTTTTGCACGTACACGTTCGAGATGCTGAACAGGCATCGTTGCCGCAGCTCTTTATTCTGCTTGGAGCGCTCTGCGATCTGCTCATAGCGCTTAACGGCTTCGTCCCACTGCCGGCTATGGGTGTAGATCCAGGCCTCATGAAACAGCAGTTCGGGATGATCGGGTGCCAGCTTGAGGGCTTCTTGAGTTGCCGACAACGCGGCGGCAGTGTCCCCGGCCATTTCACGCGAACGCGACACCCACAACAGAAAGTCTCCCTTTCCGGCATCTCGACCGGCCTCATTCGCGGCTTCCTGAAACACGTCAGCCGCACGGGCATACTGCTTCTCGAAGTAGAGGAACCGACCCATTTCCATAAAGATGACCGGCCCCTGGCTGCGCCGGGCTTTGAGTGCGAACCGGTAAAACTCGATCGCGGGCTCGATCTTTTTTGCGTGGGCCGACAGCTTCGCGAGAATGATACTGCCGTAATAGTTTAATTGCGGTGCGTCGCCGGACGACTGTTTTCGCCCCGCAGCAAGGAGTGCTTCCACGAGCTTGTCGTCCTTGCCAATCGCATCGACCTCATCCTGCAGGCGGTCCAGCCCCTTCTCTCCTTTAAAGGCCTTGCCAAGCACATCCAACAGTTCGTCCACTTTTTGTCGCCGCCGATAAATACCCGCCAGACCGATGTAGCCTTCAGGATCGGCGGAGTCCTTCAGCACCTTTGTATAGATGTTTTCAGCGTCGTCTAAACGATCAGCCGCGAGATAACGGTCGGCCAGGAAGTATTGCAGAGAACTGTTATATGGATCAGCTTTGGCAAGCGTTTCCAGCCGACTCAAGTATTCATTGACCTTTCCTGTTTGCTTGAGAATTTCCTCCAGGAGTTCGTAAGGCTCGCGGCCTTTCGACTGAAGTTGCGCCTCGAAATAGGTTTGCAGCTGTTTGAGTGCGTCGTCGTATCGTTTGGCTTTGAAATACGCCTGTGCAAGATCGAAGCTGAGCGAGCCAGGCTTCCCCATGCTCGCCTCGATTGCCTTCTCAAAGGCTTGCATAGCCAGCTCCACACGATCAGCCTTGAGAAACACATCGCCGATCTGCGCGAACTGCGTTTTTGGATCGGCGTTCAGCCGAGCCCGCGTCTGGAAGTCGAGGTGGTATTTTTCGGGGTGAATCAGCGCGTCAAACACAACCTGATACGCATCGGCGGCTTTGTCCATCTGGCCCATTGCGTGATATAAAATCGCCAGATAGCGCTGCAGCGCGACATGCGCCTCGGATTCTTTATTCAGATCGGCTGACTTGACCGCTTGCTCGAAGTACTGAAGCGCTTCAAGATGCTTCCGCTGGGCAATCATGATTTCACCAAGCCGGCGGAGCAGTTCGTGATTATTGGGGTCGAGCTGGATCGCCTTCATGGCGAACTCCATTCCCTCTTTCCCCTTATTCAGATTAAAGGCCAGCGGAATCAATGCGCGGTAAATCTCAACCGAGTTTGGATCGAGTTCCACAGCCTTCACGTATTCCTCGTAAGCCTCGCGAAAATCGTTTCGCGCTTCCATGATCTGCCCGGTCATGAATCGCGACATTGCTTCCAGGCGTTTTTTTTCATCTGGCGTGATGGGATGCACCGGTTC
>CAZVJA010000038.1:0-33703 GCA_964626885.1 uncultured Planctomycetaceae bacterium
TTACGGGAGCATGGAGGGCGTCTGGGAGCGGCCGGCGTTCCGCGACAAGTACTGGGGCGAGGGCATGCTGCTCTATCCCGGACAGCCCGCGGGCATCGCCGGCCCGGTGACCTCGATCCGGCTCAAGTTGGTGCGCGAGGCGCTGGAGGACTACGAGTACATGGCGCTGGCGGCCAGCCTCGGGGGCGAGGGCGGCTTCCGCGAAGTGATGGGGCTTGCGGTGCTGATCGTGGGAGGGTACCTGCTGGTCAACGGCATTCTGATTTTCTCCGGGCTGTACTATCTGGCCACTCACTCGGAGATTTTGACTCAGTGGTATGCCGACGTCACGACGGGCAATTGGCATCTGTCGCATGCCCCGCTTGAAGGACATGGTTGGATCACAATCATCCTCCTGTGCCTGATCTTTTTCCCGAAGCTGGCGTTGGGACTTTCAGGATTTGAAACCGGCGTGGCTGTGATGGGCTTGATACGGTCCGAGGGAGCGACCGAACAAGAACGGCTGCGCGGGCGCATTCGCGACACAAAAAAACTTCTGCTGACGGCGGCGGTGATTATGTCGGTGTTGTTGCTCTGTTCTTCTCTTGTCACCGCCACGCTCATCGACCCGGCCGAATTGCGGGCGCCGACCGATGTGCAACCCGGGGGCAAGGCCGCCAACCGTGCGCTGGCATATTTGGCCCACGGGGAGGGAGAGCTTTCCATCAGTCCCATCTTTGGCGAAGTGTTTGGCACGATCTATGACATCTCGACGGTGGTGATTCTGTGGTTCGCCGGCGCAAGCGCCATGTCCGGGCTCCTGAACCTGATGCCGCAATATCTTCCCCGCTACGGCATGGCTCCGGAATGGACGCGGGCGGTACGGCCGCTGGTCTTGCTCTTTACCGCCATCAACGTGGTCGTGACCTGGATCTTCGACGCGAGCGTCTCGGCCCAAGGAGACGCCTACGCGACCGGCGTGGTGGTGCTGATGTCGAGCGCCTCCGTCGCCACCGTGATTGAAGTTTGGCGCGAGCGCGCGGGAGGCTGGTGGCGTCGCCTGCACCTCGGGTATCTGCTCGTCACGTTCGTATTCCTGTATACCACGGCGGCGATCATTATCGAAAAACCGGCGGGGATGAAGATCGCCGGCTGCTTCATCGCGGCCATCGTCGTGTCGTCGTTTGTCTCGCGAACGATGCGCAGCACGGAATTGCGATTTGTCGGTTTTCGATACAAGGACGATCAATCGAAGTTTCTGTGGGACAGCATGCGGCATATCGAATTTCCGATTCTCGTGCCGCACCGTCCCGGCCGCCGCGGGCTGGAAGCCAAGGAAGAGATCACCCGCCGCGATCATCACTTGGAGAGTGATCTTCCGCTGGTGTTCATCGAGGCGGAGCGGGGGGATGTCAGCGAGTTCTACCAAGCCCCCGTGATGGAAGTGACGGAGCGGGAAGGAAGGATTACACTGCGGATCACCGGCTGCAACTCCATCGCCCACGTCATCGCCTCGGTGGCATTGGAATTGTCGAAGGTCGGCAAGCCTCCGGAAATCCATTTCGGCTGGTCGGATGAAACGCCGCTGGCCGCGAACATCGGCTTCGTGCTGTTCGGGGAAGGGAATGTCCCCTGGATGGTGCGCGAGTTGATTTTGAAAGCGGAGCCGAACCCAGAACGTCAGCCTCGCGTGATTGTGGGGTGAAGCGACAAGGAACTCATCATGACGAGCGTGCCTCCTTCCGATCGACAACACATGAAGGAGCTCTCGCCTGGGGGAGAGAATCGCCGTGGCCAGTGGATGGCGCTCCTCGCGGCCATTCTGGGCTGGATGTTCGACGGTCTGGAGATGGGGCTCTTTCCGCTCGTGGCCCGACCGGCGCTGCGTGATCTGCTCGCTACGCCTGACGGGCTGCCGGTCGACGATGCCATGGTCGGGCATTGGTTTGGTGTGCTGATCGCCGGCTTCCTTGTGGGGGCGGCGATGGGGGGCGTGCTCTTCGGATGGCTGGGAGATCGCATCGGCCGAGTGCGCGCCATGACTTTAAGCGTGCTGACGTATGCCATCTTCACGGGTCTGTGCGGCTTCGCCGGCAGCGCGGAGCAAGTGTTCGGTTATCGGTTCGTTGCGTCTCTCGGCATGGGAGGGGAATGGTCGCTGGGAGTCTCGCTGGTGATGGAGCTCTGGCCCAACAAATCGCGCGGTTGGCTGGCGGGATTGATCGGGGCGGCGGCGAACGTTGGATTCATGGCGATCGCGATTGTTGGGGTGGCCCTGACCGATGTGCTGCATTCCATCGAAGCGGGCCTGTTGAATATCGGGCTCTCCGAAGGGGCGGTCGCAAAACTCGTCGCCAATTCCGGGTGGCGAATCCTGATGTTGTTCGGTGCATTTCCTGCTTTACTGACGTTCTTTATTCGATTGCTCGTTCCGGAATCGCACCGCTGGCTTCACGAGCAAGGGTCGGGGGCCACGTCGCATTGGGCAAGCCGCGATCTGCTCGGCGTGCTGATTGGGGCCTGCGGGCCGCTCGGGATGATCTATCTCTGGGGAGCTGACCATTCCCTCGCGGTGCGAATCGTGGGATCAATCGTTGGCCTGGCGATCGCCGTTGTAGGATTTACCTATCCGGTGCGGAGATACTTGAAGCGTGCCGGGACCGGGGCGGGACTCGTTTCTTGGGGAGAGGGGGCAGTCCTTGGGAGGATGCTCGTTGGAGCCGCCCTCAGCGGCGTTGCGCTTCTTGGAACGTGGGCCTCCATTCAATGGGCGCCGAACTGGGCAGATCAGTTAACGCAGGGCCAGAATCCCGATGCCAAGGCGTACACACAATTCGCCTCCGGCTTGGGGGCGATCCTCGGTACAATCGTCGCCGCCACGCTGGGATACAAAATGTCCCGAAGGTGGATGTATTGTCTGTTGTGTGCGGCGTCGCTCGGCAGCACGCTGCTGTTCTACCGGGGAAACGTGGAGTTCAACGCTTTATTTCTGGCGACGATTTTCCTCGCGGGGGCCTGCACCGCTTCTTTTTACGGCTGGTTGCCGTTGTATCTCCCCGAATTGTTTCCCACCGCGGTCCGGGCGACGGGACAAGGGTTTTCATTCAACTTCGGGCGGATTCTGGCGGCGGTCGGCGCACTGCAAACAGCTGTACTGATGAAAGATGTTTTCCACGACGACTACGCCATGGCCTGCTCGGCGATGAGCTTGATTTATCTGGTTGGGCTGGTGGTCATCTGGTTCGCTCCCGAGACGCACGGCGAGCCGTTGCCGGACTGACGTGGAATAACCTCCGTGCGGCCTCGCAATGAACTCCGGGCACGTTTGTTGCTCTGAAAGTTCGCGTCCGTTTCGAACCCACATCCTGGGTGACGCAGAGTCGCTGACCGATGCCGCAAACGTATCCCCTTGTATCTGCTAAGTTTGTAGTAGAACACGGCCCGACACATCCCTTCGCTCGATGTGTGAATGTTCGGCGTTTCCAAATTGGAAAAGTTTTCCGGCCGCGAAAAGCGTTCCGCTCGCGAAGTTTTGTAAAGACCTGCCGACAGATTGGCCGGCGCGGCTTGGGGACTTCCATTGGGGGCAACTCCCCGTAAACACCGAGGTTTGGGTGATCGCTTGCCACGGGCCTAGTCGAGATTCTGTATGGTCCCCAGTTTTTGAGTTCCATACCCGACGACCACACTCCGATCAACGGATGGACAAGGTCACGCGCCCCTTCCCGCGTTTCCATCTGGTTGAGATGTTGTGGATCGGGTTCAAGCTGGTTGATACCGACCGCGCTGCACGACGAGCCTCCGAGGAGCCATTTCCGAGATGATTTCCCGCTTCTATCGCAAGTACGGGATGGCCCTGCTGTGGCTGGTCGTCATCAGCTTTCCGTATCTCGTTATTGAGTCGGAACGTCTGAAGTCGAACAACGACGTGGAGACTTGGCTCCCGAAAGGGACCGACGTCCGTGCTTCATACGACCGCTTTCGGCGCGACTTCGGAGTCGATGACGCTGTCGTTGTGGGAATCGATAGCCAGATCGCCGACGATAAGCTCGTCGAAGCGCTCGCGCTCCGACTTGAAGAACTGGACGGGATCGACAAATGCTGGACTCCCGCCCGGCTGATGAGTCGCATGCAGGAGTTGGGGGTCGGCGAGGAAGACGCGCGGAAGCGACTGCAAGGTCTGGTTCTTTCCGATTCCGGGCAAATGACGGGAATGATCGCGGTTCTCACGCCGGCCGGGGCGAAGAATCGACTGAAGGCGATCAACGAAGTCCGCGAGCAAGTCGCCTATTGTCAGCTCGATGGCGATCAGGTGGCGCTTGCCGGTTCACCCGTGATCGTCACGGAACTGGACAGGTTGGGAAGTCCGGAATCAAGCCGGCGGTTTTTCTTCATTACGCTCGGCATCTCCCTGTTGATGCTGTATTACTTCCTGCGGCATTGGGGGCTCTCGCTGGCGCTGTTGGTAGTCTCCGCCTGGGGAATCTACTTCACCAAGACGCTGATCCTGCTCGTCGGACTCGAGATGAATTTTATCATGGGGGCGCTCTCCGTGATGGTGTTAATCTCCGGTCTCTCGATTGCCATACACTTTTTGAGCTATTACACGTCGGCGCGCGATGCGAACGCCGCCGATCCGCTCGGTACCGCCCTGCGGGAGTCGTGGAATCCGTGCTTTCTGTCGACGCTCACGACCTTGATCGGGTTGATGTCGTTGAACGTCAGCACAATCCTTCCGGTAAGTCAGTTCGGAACCGCCTCCGCGGTGGGGTCGGTCGTGGCGTTGCTCACCGGTCTGGGGATCGCTCCGGCACTGGTCGTCGTCTGGCCCGATTGCACGATCCGTTCGACGCGCGAAAGCTTTGACTTCACGCACTGGGGGGGCTGGATCAATAACAATCGCAAGCAGGTTCTGGCCGGCGCGGTGGTGCTGCTGTGCGTGACAGGAATAGGCATCGTGCGGCTTGAGTCGCACATCGACGCGCTTGAGTTCCTGCCCGAGACCTCAAAGGTCCGGAATGACGCGCTGCGGATCGAACGTGAGTTGACCAGCATCGATTCGGTCGAGGCGATCGTCAACTTCGAAAGTCAAGACATTCCGTTCGCGCAGCGGCTCGACAAGGTCCGCGAAATCGAAGCGAAGATGCGTCAGCACCCGGCCATTCGGCATACACTGTCCGCGGCCACGTTCTTCCCCGCGCAACTTCCCGAAAGCCCTGTGGAACTGGCGCAGCTGTTCAATACGGCGCGGGCATCGGGAGGGAACGACGGCTACCTGGCGGATAACTACCGGCTCTGGCGGATTTCGGCCCGCATTCGCCGCGACAATGAAGTCTCGAGCGCGCAGGTCTATTCGGATCTGTCAGCGTCATTGGCGGGGCAGCCAGTCACGTTCACGGGGGTCGCCCCTTTGCTGGAAAATGCCCAGCGGGAGATCTTTACCGGATTCTGGCAGAGTTTCACGGCGGCTTTCCTCAGCATCACGCTGGTGATGATCCTCTCGCTGCGATCGGTTGTCGCGGGGCTCATCGCGATGGTGCCGAACATCATCCCCATCTGGATCGTGTTCGGGATCATAGGCTACTGTGGCATGACGGTCGACATCGGAATGATGATGACCGGCAGCATCTCGCTCGGCATTTCCGTCGATTGCACATTCCATTTTCTGGTCACCTACCAGGAACGTTTCAAGGCGGGCGACACCTCGGCACAGGCGGCGCTCGCGGCCATCAAACATACGGGCGAACCGCTTCTCGGCTCGACCGTGGTGAGCGCGCTGGGAATGCTGGCGCTCTGCCTGTGCAGCTTTGTCCCGACCGCAAGATTTGGATACCTGATGGCGGCCCAGATGGTGGCATCGCTGGGGGGCGAGCTTCTGACGCTTCCGGCGATTTTGTGCATGCGACCCGAACGCCGCAAAAAAAAAATGGACCCGCCCGCATCGGAACCCACTTCGGCCAGTCCGCCGCCTCCACCGCATATTATCCGATCGCCAAAATGGAGCGGCACCCGCCGGCCGGCAAATAAGTCGTCCGCGGCACGATCCGGGGTTCTCTAAATGACCGCTCGCGATTCCGGGACGGGCATCGCTAATACAAGCCGGCCGCTTCCGGCGGGTCGCCGGGGTTAAAGACGCAGCCCGAAATCCCGGGGTTTACTTCCCTTCGCTCAGTCCAGCTACGATCACTGGCAGCGGTTGCAGTATCCCTTGAGCAGCACTTCGGTCACGCGGCCGATCTTGGCCGTTTGCCTGTGCGCGGCGTCGTCGAACTCCATCTCCGTCAAGCAGGTGACTCGGCCGCACTCCACGCAGAGGAAGTGCGAATGCTGGGCATGATCCGGGTCGTTCGGCTCGCGCAGCTCAAAACGCCAGACGTGATCCCCTAACTCGGTCCGCGACGCCAGCCGTGCTTCCGCAAGATCGATCAGATTTCGAAAGACGGTTGCCTTGTCGAAGCCGAGCGGGACGAGCTTCTCCGCGACCTCCGCATGCGAGACAGGGGCTTGGACCTGTCGAAGGTGTTGCAGCACGGCCAGCCTGGCAGCGGTGCAGCGCAACCCCGCCGATCGCAGAAGTTCGCGTGCCTCGTCCATTTCGACAGGTTGAGCTTGCAGGGGCATAAGCCGGTTGCCTCACTTCGCCTCTTTTTTGTCTTCTTTCTTGGACTTCTCCAGCTCCGCTTTGAACTTCTCAATTTCCGCGCGCAATGCATTGACCGCGTTCGCCAGCTTTTCGATTTCGGCCGTATGCGATTTGAGTTCCTGCTCCGAACGCTTGAAGGTTTCGTCCGCCCGCTTCAGAGTCTCGGTCGAGGCTTTGAGAGCCGCAGTCATCTCTTCCCGGACCTTTGTGACGGCATCCTTGTCCGCCACGGCCGCATCGCGAGCCGCGATTGCTTTCGTTCGTTCTTCTTCCGCTTTGGTCAACTGAGCCGCGGTTTCTTTTTGCGCGGCTTCCGCTTTCTTTTGCGCGGCAAGAGCGCCGTCACGTTCCTTCTCGGCGGCGGCTCGCAATCCCTCCGCCTCGTCTTTCTTCGCAAGTGCTTCCTTGGCAGCCGCCGCTGCCTGCTTTTGTGCTTCCTCCGCCTTGAGCTTTGCGGCGTCGGCTTGTTGTTTGTCTTGCTCGGTCCGCTTGCGGGCTTCTTCGGCGGCGGCAAGCGACTTCATCGCTTCTGACAATAACTTTCCCGCGTTCTCTTTCTGAGCGAGCACGGTCCGCGCCTGGTCTTCGGCGGCAAGTTTGGCCTTTGCCGATTTCTGCTGTTCTTCTTCAGCAGCCTTTGCGCGAGTCAACGCTTCATCACGAAGTTTATCTGCCTCCGCGCGGTCCTGTTCGGCGCGGGCTCGCTCTTTTTCGGCGGCCGCAGTCCCCTTTTCCGCAGCCTGCCGTTGAGCAACAGCCTCGTCTCGTTCCAAAAATGCCTGCTTCCGATCGGCTTCCGCCTGATTCCGTGCTGCCTCGGCGTTGGAAGCACGCTGCTCACTTTGTTGCAGGTTGTTCAGTGCGTGGGTGCTGATTGCTTCCGCTTCAATCCGCCGACTCTGCGCGAAGTACAGGCCCCCCATGAGCACCAGAATGACGCCGCACAGCACCGCCGGCACGACGAGCGCGCCCGACAACATTTTCGGCGCGGCGGGTGATGGACTTGGTGTCGAGGGGTTGGTTGAGTCTTGCACGGATTAGGCCCGATGAAATCGGTTGAGAATCGGCTCGATAGGAGCGCCGTCCAGAATGCAGCATCCGTCGTTGATGGTCAACTAAAAAGCCTGAATGTGCGACGAATAATCCAAATCCGCGGGCGGACCAGTTTCCGAAAAAATCGAAGATCGGCGAAAAACTGCGTGGTTTTGTCAAACCTTGGATTCCGGCAGCGGCAGTTCGAGGATCACACCCAGGCTCTCTCCCTCCCGAACCCGGTTGAAGGTCCGCAAGACCAGCACGATGCCGGTTTGCTGAGAGCGGATTGTTTCGGTGCGGTTTCCCAACGGATCTGAAACAGTTCCCAGTGTGTCGCCGGCACGTATTGAAGCTCCCAATCGAACCGCGGGTTCGAAGAAGCCCGTCAGTGGAGAAGGATTCTGCACCTGCATGTGCCCCGAGCCGGGGCGATTGTCCTCCACGACGTGCTGCACGCGCGATGCCGGCGGCTGACGGTCGAGCATCCCGAGTTCGCCCATCACGTTCATGCAGCCGTCGACATAGGCGGCGATTCCTTCTTCGGTGCATGTGGCAGCCCCAAGATACTCGGCATAAATCGCCGGGATGTTGGCCTCAAACGCGACGGAAAGGGATCGGCCCGGGAGCGGGCTCGTCCCCCATACCACGCCGAGGTTCATGGCCCGTGCCATGCGCCGCTGCGCGTCGAGAATTGCCGAATCGGGATGCAGCGAGTACCCCGCCAACGGCAGAACCGAAAGGGTCGTGCCGCCGGTGTGGAGATCGATGTAATAATCCGCACCGCGGATTAGCTTGCTTAACGCATGGGCCACGCGCTCGGTGATACTGCCGTCGGGCTTGCCGGGGCAAACGCGGGCAAGGTCGAGCTGATCTTCCGCGGTTCTGCTTCCCTGCAGGAACGCCGGCTCATTGACCACGGGGACGAGGACCACCGTTCCGGAAAGTTTTTCGGGCTTCAACTCGCGGATCAGGCGGCGAATTGCGGCCATCGGCTCAAATTCATCCCCATGCACTCCCCCTGTTATCAGCAGACGCGGACCGGGTGCGGAGCCGGTGATCTCAATTGCGGACAAGGTCATCGATTGCGTCATCGAAGCTCCTCGGGAAGGGTGGCCCAGGCAGCATGGCCGCCGGAATCCGTGATGCCGAATCGTACGAGCGCCGTGTTATTGACGACTCTCCAATTCATCGCGGCGATCGATCATTCAACCGGCGGCGCGCAATCACTATGATGGAGACACGAAGATTCCGCCACTCTTGGCCTATGGGATTTGTGGGAGTTCGACATGGTATGTTCGGAGACCGGCGAGATTACTCTCGCGATGATGCGCGAGCATCTATTTAGTGCGGTTGTTTGCGACGCGCTCGATTCGCTCGGCTATTCTCGGCAGTCGCCCCGCGCTCCGCTTGCTCCGCTGACGGTGGACGGTGTGCTCGTCGGTCGATGCAAGACAACTCTCTGGAGTGAGATGGCGCATCCCGATCCGAAGCCGTATGAACTCGAACTGGCTGCCGTGGATGGTTGCCGTCCCGACGACGTGCTGATCGCGGCGGCACAAGGTTCGATGCGTTCCGGGGTCTGGGGAGAGTTATTGTCCACCGCCGCGCGGAACAGCGGATGCGTGGGGGCCGTGGTCGACGGGGCGGTGCGGGATGTGAGAAAAATGGCGGCCATGCAATTTCCTGTCTTCGCTCGTGGAACCTGTGTGTACGACAGCAAGGATCGGCAGCGGGTGATTGACGTCGACGTTCCCGTCGAAATCGACGGCGTTCGCTTCTCGCCCGGGGATCTCGTGTTTGCTGATCGGGATGGAATTGTGGTCGTTCCGCTAAGCATCGAAACCGAAGCGATTAAACGCGCGTGGAACAAGGTCCACGACGAGGACCGCACGCGGGCCGCGATACAAAGAGGCATGAAGGCGACGGAAGCGTATGCGAAATTCGGTGTGCTCTAGATCCCATTGTCTCGATCGCTGGCAACCTTGAGGACGTGCTGTAATGTCTGCCGGACCGAATGATATCGGCCTGACGTTGGCGGGATGCCGAGAGCGGCAGGCTCGACTGCGCCGGCAGATCGAATCACTCGGAGTCGAAGCTGCTCTGATCGTCGATCCGAGACACGTTTATTATTTTTCCGGCTATTTTGTTCGGCGGATCTTTTCGCCGGTGCTATTGATCGAGCGTGACGGACCGACAGTTTTATCTATTCCGCTTCCTCCGGACTACGACGTGGCTGCCGATGAAACGGTGCTCTACGCGTCGAATCATTTAGGCACACTGGTCGACGATCAATTGGGGGCGTCGGTCGAAGCGCTCAGCAGGCGTCTGAGCGGACAGGAAAGAATTGGTCTCGATATCCCGCTGAAATTGATTGCAGGCGTAGATTCTGACGCAACGAGGTCAACGGTTGTCGATCTCGCTCCGACAATGTTAACTCTTCGCCGTTCCAAGGATGCCGATGAAGTGGCATTCCTGAAGCGGATCATCGAGGCGACCGAAGCAGCCTACGCATTCGCGGTGAATGAACTCAGCGCTGGAAGGACCGAGGTGGAGCTCTTTGCAGGCATGCAACAAGCGGCTGTTTTACATCTTGGTGAAGGGATCGGCGATTTCGGTAATGATTTTCAAATCGGCGCTGTGGGAAGTCTGCCGAGACGAAGGGCTGCCAGAGAAGGGGAGGCGGCGATTCTCGATGTCACCGTCGAATGCCGGGGGTATCGCAGCGACATGTGCCGGACATTGATTGTCGGTTCCGCTTCCTCGGCTCAGCGGGAGGCCCATGCAAAAATCCTCGAAGTGTTGGCGGATGTGGAGTCGGCCGCTGAACCAGGTGCGAGCTGTCGCCGGCTCTACGAATCCGCGAAGAGTCTGCTGGAGGGCTTTCGCGGCTGGTCGTTCCCGCATCACCTGGGGCACGGCATCGGCATGGGTCAACACGAGGCACCGCGACTTAACCCCCATTGGGACGACACCTTACAGGTGGGGGATGTCTTTACCGTCGAACCTGGATTGTACTCCCCTGAGCTTCGGGCGGGAGTCCGGGTCGAGCAGGTGTATCATCTTTCGCCGCAAGGACTTGAGGTGTTGACGGCGTTCCCCACCGGCCTCGACGGACGTTAAAACGGTCAAAGTTTAACGATTATTCCGTCGATACTGCCTGTAACGATTGCGCGGATGAGCCTGCGCCGCGCTACGTCCATTGTCCGGACGTGGTGCGCCGTGTTTCCGACGTTCGAGACGCCGGCGACACCGGGCTCAACCGGCATTTCTGCGCGGAGCATTGGGAAGTCTCCGCGCGAACGAGGAATCGGGGAACAGGCGATGGAAAAGTGCCAAACAAGACGGCGATTGGTAGCCGTTGTTCTGGCAGTCCTTGTCGCCGGCTGCACCGATTTCCGGAAGGGGACACAATACGTCGGCGACGCGAATCTGGAGCATTACAAAGATGTCGCGACGGAGATCAACTATCCGACCATCTGCGAGGATCCGAATCCGCTTGCGACGAACACCAGCCCGCCACGTCGGATTCGCCACCTCGATTTCAACGATCCCAGCCAAATTTGGGACATGCCGCTGATCGAAGCGCAGCAGATTGCGCTGTCGAACATCACCATCATCCGCGAGCGTGATCAGTTTTTGTCGCCGCGTAATCCGCTGATGGTCAACCCGGAAGCGGTTGCGTCGTCTTACGATCCTGCGATTCAAGAATCCGACGTGCGTTTCGGCAGCCGAGGCGTGGAAGCGGCGTTGTCGGATTTCGACGCGCAGTTCAGCACCTCGATGCTCTGGGGCCGTAGCGAGCAGGTGCAGAACAACCAGTTCCTGTCGGGGGGCTTGACCCCCGGGGCCACGCTGACGGATGAAACCGGCGCGTTCTCGCAGCGGCTGCAAAAGCAGTTTGCCGACAGCGGTTCGTTCGCGGTCATTCATAACTGGAATTATTCGGGGAACAACGTGCCGAGCCGGTTGTTCAGCTCGGTGTACGAGGGTTATGTGCGGGCGGAGTATCGTCGTCCTCTGTTGGCGAAGTCGGGAACCGCGTACACGCGCGTGTTCGGCGCGACTGGCGGGCAGAATCTTGGTACGGCGCAGGGCGTGGTTATTTCCCGAATCAACAACGACATTTCGATCGCCGATTTCGAATTGAATGTGCAGAATCTGCTGCGCGACGTGGAAAACACCTACTGGGATCTGTCGCTGGCCTATCGGGCGTATCGCGCCGAAAAGATCTCGTTGGAAAGCGCCATCGGAACCTGGCGGGTGGTGAAGGCGAATTATGAAGTGGGTCGCGAGGGGGGAAGCCTGGCCGATGAAGCACAGGCACGTGATAACCTGTTCGAAAGCCAGGAGCGGACCGAATTGGCTTTGGCCGATCTCTATTCGACGGAAGGTCAACTTCGCCGGCTGCTGGGGCTTTCGGTGAATGAAGGACGGATCATTCGCCCGTCGGACGAGCCGACAAGAGCCGAGTACCGGCCGGACTGGCACATGGCGTTGGCGGAAGGACTGACTCGACGCATCGAGCTGCGGAAGCAGAAATGGCAGATCAAGAGCCTCGAAGAGCAATTAAAGGCGTCACGCAGCCTGACCCGCCCCGAACTCGACTTTGTCAGCGCGTATCAGGTGAACGGGTTCGGCGACACGCTCTGGACGAACGGCAATGATAACGACGGCGTGACGCCGCACGGCCTGCGTAGCGGATTCGGTACGTTGACGCAGGGGGACCAGACCGGCTGGAACCTTGGATTCGAATTTCGCATGCCCATTGGTTATCGTGCCGCGCATGCCCAGGTCAAGCACTATGAGTTGCGCGTGGCGCGTGCCCGCGCGGCCTTGGCGGCGCAGGAGCTCGAAGTCAGCCATGAACTTTCGAACGCGTTTCAAGCGGTCGATCGCTGGTACAAGACCGCGCAGACCAACTTCAATCGATGGAGCGCCGCTCAAGATCGGACGCAGGCCTTCCGCGTGGAATACGAACGCGGCAAGGGATCGTTGGACCTGTTGTTGCGATCGCAAATCAGCCGCGCGCAGGCGGAAGTTGCGTACTACCGCAGCCTGACGGAGTACAACAAGGCGATCACCGATCTGGAATACCGCAAGGGAGCACTGCTGGAGCACGACAATGTGATGGTTGCCGAGGGACTCTGGGACGCCGAAGCGTACCCGGAGGCAATGCGCCGCGCCTGGGCACGCAGCCATGCGCGCGACAACCCCTTCCTGCATACTGAGCCGGCTGAGTTTGTCGCCGACGGTTATGCCGGCCCGATTGGTCCGCAGGGACCACTGCCGCCGACCGGCAACGACATGCAGGCACCGGCCCCCACGATGGGTTATCCGGCCGATTCCGCTGTTCCTCCAGCGCCGCCGGTCGAACATCCGCCCGCACAGAAAGGGCCGGCAATAGACGGTACCCCCATGCCCCAACAATCACCCATGCTCCAACAACCACCGATGCCGGTGCCGAAGCAGGCTCCCCTGCCGCAGGCGAACAGTGGGTCTTCGCCACCGAATCCGCGGAAGCATGCTTTGATTGAACCGAAACCTACCGGTTTTGTGGAAGACCGACGCATTCCCGTTTCAGCACCACACTTACCGACTCAGGTACCGAATATCGTTCCTTCGGTGCCGCGTAGCGATGTGATGGAGCCCACCACGAAAGTCGGAGATGCGTGGAAAGCCCGCACGGATGATTCCGTTTCCGAGGGAGCGGAACCGGGCACCGATGTGACACGGAATGCCGCTCCACGAGAGGTCATCCGCAATTCGGCGACGCCGATCCCGGCAAGCGAGTCAGCGCCGCGTAAACCGGAACGTCCGCAGGTTGAGGTGGCGAATGAGAGAGGGATGGAACCCAAGCGTGAGGTGAATATCAATGTGATTCAACCTGTGAATCATGATGGCCCCGTCATCCGTCCGTTGCGCGACAAGGCTTCTCCGGCACAGACGGTTTGGCGGAATGGAGCGGTCAGCTCGAATGTTTCACCGTCTCTCAAGCAGGGCGGCGGAATGTCGAAAGCCGATGAACGTCGAGCGAGCGAGGCGAATCCGTCGAAGGTCAAATGGGTTCCGACTGGTGAGTCCACCGCGAAACCTTCCGGAGGACCGGGGACGGGGGATCGATTCCAACCCGACCTGACGATTCGCCCGTACTCTCCCAGTGCCGGATCAAAGTCGGAACTCTTTCCGAACCTGCCGACCTACCGCTGGACTCCCACCACTGACACCGACGACGGTTGGCGGCAACGACAGACGGAACCTTGATCGGATGATGACCATAACGGTCCATGCGGCCGGATCAACGGTCAACGTTAAGTCGCGACTCTGACAAACGTTGCGATTCCGGTTTCCCGTCGCCATTGTGCCGGTTTCCCTCCCTGCTGGCCCATTTCACCCGACACTCATGCCTGGTTAACCGTTTCTTAACAATCCTGAGGTCTAATGAGTCCTGCCTTACAGGATCTTGGGTCATTGACAGGGCCGGCAGGAGTGTGTCACCTGTCTCGCGCGGATAATATTGCGGCCCCAATCGAGGGATTTTTCGTCGCTTGACTCCGTCGTCGATTTTGATTCCTCGGCCAATGCCGCGGGGAGAAATTTCGAGCCGACGTGACGAAATACTCCATGGACCAACAGAAGCAACAGAGGAGTATCACGCATGGTTCGGGTTCGTCAGATTGTCATATCAGTGGCTGTCTTGTTTCTGGCGGCAGCAGTTGTGCGGTCTGCCAGTGCGCAAACATCCGTTGACCCGAAGCTCCCGAGTTATCAGAAGACCGCCGCGGTTTCGGGGAGCATCAAGAGCGTCGGTTCCGACACCATGAATAACCTGATGACCCTCTGGGGTGAGGGATTCAAGAAGTCGTATCCGAACGTGAAGATCGAGATCGAAGGGAAAGGCTCGTCGACGGCGATGCCGGCGCTCATTGAAGGGACGGCCACGTTCGGTCCGATGCGCCGCGAGCCGAAGCCCGACGAGATCGATGGATTCGAAAAGAAGCGCGGTTACAAACCGGCAGTGCTTCCCACGAGCATCGACATGCTTGCCGTCTATGTGCACAAAGACAACCCGATTGACAGCCTCTCGCTTCAGCAGATCGATGCCATCTTCTCCAAGACCCGAAAGCTGGGAGCTTCGGAAGAAATCACCACCTGGGGGCAACTCGGGGTGAAGGGAGAATGGGAGAACGCTCCGATCAGCCTGTACGGCCGCAACTCGGCTTCGGGAACTTATGGGTATTTCAAAGAACATGCCCTTGGCAAAGGGGACTATAAGGATTCGGTCAAGGAACAGCCGGGGAGTGCCGCCGTGGTGCAAGCGGTTGCGGCCGACAAGTTCGCGATCGGCTACAGCGGCATCGGCTACAAAACGGCCGACGTGCGGGCGGTCCCGCTCTCCGCAACCCCCAAGAGCAAGCCGGTTCCCGCCGACCCCAAGTTCGCGACCGGTGGGTATCCTCTGGCGCGATTTCTGTTGTTGACCTTCAATCATAAGCCCAACAGCAAACTCGACCCGCTGCGACGTGAATTTCTCCGTTACGTATTGAGCAAGCAGGGGCAAGAGGCAGTCATCAAGGACGGCTACATTCCCCTTTCGGCAAGCGCCACGGCGAAGTACCGGACGCAATTCGGGCTCGACGGCAAATAGAACGGCCGTGCCCGAGACCTGAGAGACGAGACGATGCCGTAACTCCGCCGGTGTGAGATGGACTTCCGATGAGCGAACGAAAGACATTCACCGGACGGGTTCGTGCGCGGCGAACAAAACGGAGCGTCCGCGCAATGGACTTTTTCGCGCGCGGATTGATCACCGTCGGCGGCATCGGCACCATCGTGGCCGTTTCCACGGTCTGCCTGTTTCTCATCTGGGTAGTGCTGCCGCTGTTTCTCCCCGCGAGTCTCCACAAATCCCAGGATTTCCAGGTGGCCTGGGGTGAGACGGCTCCTCTGCATGTGGCGGTCGATGAATACCGCGTGCTTGGTTGGTCACTCTCGCCGTCTGGATCGCTGCGGACTTTTCGAGCGGACGATGGGACGGTGATTGACGAACGTCCGATCGTCGACGGGGCCAAGCTTTCCGCGTTTGCCAAGGTCGTGGAACGACCCGAGGTGGCGCTCGGATTTGAAGATGGCAGCATCCGGCTCGGGACGATCAAGTTTGCTTCGAGCTTTGTCGATGGGGAGACTCTTCCCGAGGAGCTTCGCTCGCTCGCTGCGGGGCAGATGGCGGTTCATGAAAAAGGAGTGATTGAGCGGACCGTTCAAGGGCAGCTGCGCGCTCAATCGGTCGAAGTGCAAGTCGCCGCGATGCCGCTCGCGGCCTCTTCCTCCGCGGTGACGCAGCTCGATCAGGCGATGACGTCGTCCGCGCGGCTGGTTTGCACTCTTTCGGAGGATGGAAAAGTTCGGCTGCATTCAATTCGCGAAACCAAGAACCTGCTGGATGAAACGCAAGTCAACTACGAGATCGATCAATCGATTGATGTTCCCGTCGATCCGCCTGGCGGCGATTCATCCGCGACAGCCGCGCCGCGGTTTGTTCGACTCTCTGGTCGCGGAGATCAGTTATACGTTGCGTGGGATGATGGGCGATTGTTGCGGTTCGCCCTCGCGGACCCGGCGAAACCGGTGTTGGCGGAAGAGGCCGACCTCGTCGAAGACGGCCAGTCGAAATTGACGAAGCTCGACTTCTTGCTGGGCGGTGCAACTTTGATCGCGGGCGATTCCCGGGGAAATGTCACGGGAAGCTTCTTGATTCATGCACCGGATGCCGGTACCGCGGACGGCAAGCAGCGAGTTGTGGCGCATCGCTTCGCCGGCTCCGGAGCGGCGGTGACAAGCTTCGGAATTTCATCACGGAGCCGCATGCTGGCCGCCGGATTTTCCGACGGTTCGTTTGAGGTGTTCTATGTTCCCGGCGATCGCCGAGTCGTTCGTCATGCGGATGCGACCGGCAAGCCGATCGACAATCTGTTGCTCGCCGCCAAGGATGACGGAGTCTTCTCAATCGCCGGCAACAACATTGCGGCGTTCGAGTTCGATCCGAAGTACCCGGAAGCGAGCCTGGGGACGCTCTTCGGAAAAGTCTGGTATGAGGGTTACCCGAAGCCGGAGCATGTTTGGCAGTCGTCCGGCGGGACGGAGGATTTCGAGAAGAAGCTCAGCCTGGTGCCATTGGTCTTCGGCACGCTGAAAGCGACGTTCTACTGCATGATGTTCGGCATTCCGATCGCGATGCTGGCGGCGATTTACACGAGCGAGTTTTTGCATCCGCGCGTGAAGGCGAAGATCAAGCCGACGATCGAGTTGATGGCGAGCCTTCCCAGCGTGGTGCTCGGTTTTCTGGCCGCGTTGGTACTTGCGCCGTTCGTGCGGGATGCCATTCCCGCGATTCTGAGTAGTTTGGTGACGATTCCGCTGACGCTCCTCGTCGCGGCGCATCTCTGGCAGATGTTGCCGCACCAGCTCGAAGCGCGGCTGGTGAAGTACCGATTCGGCATCATTTGCGCTCTCCTGCCGGTCGGCGTTCTGGCGGGATTCTGGACCGGGCCGCTGGTGGAGCGGTGGTTGTTCTCCGGGAACCTGATCGTCTGGTTGAATGGCGGCGTCGGGACCGGCACGGGCGGATGGATGCTGCTGCTGTTGCCGCTGAGCGGCATTGCGGCCGCGGTTCTTGTCAACCGCTATGCAACGCCGTGGCTGGTCCGTCGATCAGCAAGTTTGAACCGGCGAATGTTTGCATCGCTCAACGGATTAAAGTTTCTGGTCGGTTCACTCCTGGCTCTCGGAATCGCGCTGACCGCCTCGTGGCTGTTAACGGTCATCGGCTGGGATCCTCGCGGTTCGTATATCGACACCTATGATCAGCGGAACTCGCTGATCGTGGGTTTTGTAATGGGATTCGCCGTCGTGCCGTTGATCTACACGCTTGCGGATGACGCGCTCACGTCGGTTCCTGAACAATTGCGAGCCGCTTCGCTGGGAGCGGGGGCGACTCCCTGGCAGACCGCGACCCGCATCGTCATTCCAACCGCGATGAGCGGCTTGTTCTCGGCGGTAATGGTCGGTCTGGGGCGCGCCGTCGGCGAGACGATGATCGTGCTGATGGCCGGCGGAAACATCCCCGTCATGGAAACCAATATCTTTAACGGCTTTCGCACGCTCTCGGCGAATATTGCTGTCGAATTACCCGAGGCGGTGCGGAACAGCACGCACTATCGCACGCTGTTTCTGGCTGCCTTGACCCTGTTTTTGCTGACCTTTTTGGTGAACACCATTGCCGAACTGGTGCGGCTGCGATTTCGGCGGCGCGTTTATCAGTTGTGACCAATTGTTGCTGGAGAGGGTTTCAAAACATTGTATTTGGGAGGGCGAGGCTCCTGCCGAGCCGCTACGAGCGGAAATCTCTGGTTATGGCGGCTCCGCAGGAGCGTCGCCCTCCCTGTTTGGTTCCACCTGAACTAAGTTTAGCTCCTCACAAATTCAAATGAGCACAGTCATCGATTCCCCCGCACCGGCCGACACGAAGCCGGATTGGCGTCGACGCACCGGACGCGTGAAACGCTCCGGGACGGCGCTCGTGGCGCGCGGCGAATCGATGCTCTGGCTGACCGGCGGTGCGCTGGCGATCGCGATCTACATGATTATCGGCTTGATCGCGTTGATTGTCGTTCAAGGGGCAACAACCTTCTGGCCGCTCCCGGTGATTCGCGTCCAGTTGCTCGACGGAACGGCGCGAATGGGGGAAGTCTCGCGAACGGAGCAGCACGAACTCACCTCGGAAGCGGTGGGAAGATTGCCGGACGCCCCCCGTGCGTCCGCAGGGCAATTGCTGGCGGGGGCCGAATCGGCGAAGGTCCGCCGGCGGCTGTTGCGGACCGGAAACTTCGATCTTACCGGCACACACTTCGAGACGGTGAACGACTTTGATATTGCCCCCGACGGAGAGTCTCTGCCGGAATGGGCCGTGGTTGTCGAACGTATGGAGTGGGGACGTTTCTACGGAGAGCCGGTCCGTTTTGAAGAACAGAAGCAACGGACGATTCCTGGGGACGAAGTTCAGCTTCTGGGAGTCATTCAGTTTCTGGAATCGCATCGCGAGCGTGTTGGTGAGGACCGCCAGAAGCAGGTGGATACCGCGCTGCAGGCGCTTTCCACCAAACTGCACGACATGCGACGAAAGAATTTTACTCGGTTGCTCGATTCTTCTCCGGAAAAAGGTGCGGGGAACTCCCGCTGGGCTCTGTTGGAATCGGGAGAAGCGATTCCGGTCGATCAGGTACCGGCTGATGCGAACGTCACCGCGATGCGATTGGTGCGCGAGGGCGCGGACGGGGCGTGGGAAGAGTACCACGCTCACCACGCCACAATCCGCGAGAACGCTGCGCGCATCCGTCATATCGAAAAGCACCAGATCGGCCGGATCAATGCCGAGGTGGAATCGGCCCGGTTGAAAGTTCGAGCCGCCGAAATTGACTCTGGATTGCCCCTCTTGAGCGATGCGGATGAGATTCGGACACTCGACGGAGAACGAGCCTCGCTGGAACAGCAGAAGACTCTCAATCAACGGTTCGTGCGGCAGGTCGAACGCTGGCTCGATGGCGATGCGGGCATGATGGCCATTGGAAATGAGCTCGTGCAGGGGTTGAATCAGGAGCTGGAGGCACAACTGGCGGAACTGACCCCAAAGCTCGCGGCGGCACGCGACAAGTTATCGACTGCTCCGGTGTACGCACATGCCGCATTGGAGGCGTTCTTCGACGTCACGGAGAAGTCCCGCCTGCAGACGGAGCAAATCTTGCAGGAGATCGAGACGCTGCGTGCCGAAAATGCGCGGTACAACTTGGTGCTGAAGACCGCCGGCGAGCAGGAGCAGGCGATTCCTCTCGCGAATATTGTGCGGGCCTACGCCCCCAACCAACTCACGTGGGGAGGCAAAATGTCTCTCTACACTGCCCGCTGGTGGGAATACCTTTCCGACGAGCCGCGCGAAGCCAATAGCGAAGGAGGAATCTTCCCCGCGATCTGGGGGACCATCGTGATGACGCTTGTGATGTCGCTCGCTGTCGTCCCCTTCGGCGTACTGGCGGCACTCTATTTGCGGGAATACGCGAAAGCCGGGGTGATGGTCAGCGCCGTGCGAATCGCGGTGAACAATCTCGCGGGGGTGCCGAGCATCGTCTTCGGCGTGTTCGGCCTCGGTTTCTTCTGTTACGTTGTTGGAGCATCGCTCGACGAACTGTTCTTCACGGCGAATTTGCCGAACCCCACGTTCGGCAAAGGGGGCCTTCTTTGGGCATCGCTCACTCTGGCGCTCATGACGTTGCCGGTGGTCATCGTGGCGACGGAAGAGGCGCTCTCAGCTGTGCCCAACTCGATGCGGGAAGGTTCCTACGCCTGCGGCGCGAGCAAATGGCAGACGATTCGGCGGATTGTCCTTCCTCGGGCCATGCCCGGAATCATGACCGGAATGATCCTGGCGATGGCGCGAGGAGCGGGTGAGGTCGCGCCCCTGATGCTGGTCGGCGCGGTCAAGCTCGCGCCGGAACTTCCCGTGGACGGAATGTTTCCCTTCGTTCATCCGGAACGAAGCTTCATGCATCTGGGATTTCATATTTTCGATCTGGGCTTTCAAAGCCAGAACAGCGAAGCGGCCAAACCGATGGTGTTCACCACAACTTTGCTGCTGATCACGATTATTGCCGTCTTGAACTTGTTCGCGATCTGGCTCCGGGGCCGGTTGCGCCGCAAGTTCCTGTCGGCGAAGTTTTGAACATGGAGCCGGACCGATGACGATTTCCGGGAAGAGTATTGCCAAAACTCGCGAGCATTTGGCCCGGCCGATTGTCACAATGGACGATCAGATGTTGGCGGGAGACCGGACGGCCTCCGCTTCCAGCACGGCCGCTCCGGGAGCGGCGGTCTTAACAAACGGACAGCAAAGAAACGCGACGGCTTCCCTTCAACCGTCGGAACTTTCAGACGCGGTTGAGAAAGCGGAACGATCAACAATGGAATCGAAAGGGTCGGCCACCTCCTCCAACAACGCCGCACCGGACTCGGCTCCGGCTGCGCCTGCCGCGAAATCCTTGCTGGCAACTGCCGAGAAGCCGGCTGGGTCGAAGAGTCGCGCGGTATTGCGAGGGCATCTCGCCGCGGTCGCACGGGGAGAATGGGTTCCCCCGGAGATTCATCAAGCGGCTCTCGACGAGCAGTTCGTGCTCACGGTCGAGAAATTCAACCTCTGGTACGGCTCAAAACAAGCGCTGTTCGATATCAGCATGGGAATACCCTCCGGCAAGGTGACTGCGATTATCGGCCCGTCCGGCTGTGGCAAATCGACTCTGCTCCGCTGCGTCAACCGAATGAACGACCTGCTCGACATCGTCCGCATCGGCGGCGACATGCGGCTCAACGACGATTCCATTTACGACAAGCACGTCGATGTGATTGAGCTCCGCAAACGGATGGGGATGGTGTTTCAGAAGCCGAACCCGTTCCCCATGAGCATCTATGAGAATGTGATTTACCCGTTGCGGATTGACGGCGAGCGGGACAGTGCGGTGCTCGACGAAGTCTGCGAGAAGAGCCTCCGAGGTGCCGCTCTATGGGACGAAGTGAAGGACCGCCTGCAGGAGAGCGCGCTTGGATTGTCGGGCGGTCAGCAGCAGCGGCTCTGTATTGCCCGCGCGATCGCCGGTGAGCCGGAAGTGCTGTTGCTCGACGAGCCCTGTTCCGCCCTCGATCCCATCGCCACGAGCAAGGTGGAAGACCTCATTCAGGAACTGAAGGGGGAATACTCCATTCTGATCGTCACGCACAACATGCAGCAGGCGGCCCGCATCAGCGACTACACGGCTTTTATGTATCTGGGGCATCTCATCGAGTACGGCCCGACGGCCGACATCTTCACGAACCCCCACCTGGCCGACACGAATGCCTACCTGACGGGGCATTTTGGGTAGTCGGACGGGATGCGTTGACGAAAGCCGGACGAATCGTTGACGGCGTTGTTCCGTGGGGACATCCGAAAATAGCCCGGCCCTTGAGGGCTGGGAAAGCGGGTGGTAGAAATCTTCATAGCCCCAGAGGGGCAACTGAATCTGACCGGTTCCGGTGATCGATAGATGAATTCAGTCGTCCAACCGGGCCTGGACTGTCAGGTGGTTGGACTCATCATAAGAGGATGCGGTGGGCGTAATTGAAGCTCTGCAGGAACTTCAGCTTCTTCGCCCTGCCGCAGTATGGTAAGATTTATTTATGGCGCCAAAGCTAAGCGACGAGCAAAGAGAAGCCGTTCAACGGCATCCGAACGAAGCGATCTACGTGGTGGACACCGCGACGCAGGATCAGTACGTACTGATTCCAGCCGAGGCGTATCAGAAAGTTCAGGCCCTGATCATCGGGGGTGAGTTTGATCCCGAAGAATTCCTGCCGTTGATTCACGCCGCGCTTGCCGACGACATTGACGCGCCCGGCATGGAAATGTACGACGACTACGACGCTCATCGGCGCCAATCATGACCCTACAGCGCGGTGACGTCGCTCTTGTGACTCTCCCTTTTGTCACCCGGGGCGGTTCTAAGTTGCGTCCTGTTCTAGTCGTCCAGAATGACGCGAACAACTCTCGGATGCAGAACACCATCGTCGCGTTCATCACGACGAATCTCTCGCGTTCGCACGAGTCAACGCAGGTTATCGTCGATGTTGGGACACCAGAAGGACAACAAACAGGATTGATTACAACCTCTGCCATCAGTTGCGAGAATCTGATCACAATTCGCCAATCGCAAGCCCGGTGGATCGGCAGATTGTCTCCCGGCCTCATGCAGCAGGTTGATATCGCGTTGAGGAAATCGTTGGGGCTCTGATTTCGACACGCTCAATCCATCTCCCGCGGGCGATAGATCTTCACCAGCCGGCCGCGGGTGCGCGACGTGACGTGCGACCAGTCGGCAATTTCCAGCTCAATCACGGCGAGTGCCGCCGTCGGCATCGCTTCGTTAGAGCCAGTGAGCTGGGTCAGCAATTCTTCCAGTCCTGGGTTGTGGCCAACCACCAGGACACGCCGCACGTTTTTCGGCAGCTGACGCAACTCCGCCAGGTATTCACTCGGCGCAGCCATGTAGAGGGCGTCGGTTAAAACCGGCCGACGGCGGCATTGACTCGCCTTGGCGACTTTTTCGGCGGTCTTCCGGGCTCGCCGCGCGGTGGAACTGACAATCAGGCTCGGCACCAGCTTTTCCTTTCGCAGCAGCTTCCCCACTCGCGGGGCATCGCGCTTGCCGCGCGCGCTCAGCTTGCGGTCATGGTCGGCCCGCTTCGTATCCTTCCAGCTCGACTTGGCATGTCGCAGGAGGAGCAAGGTTTTCATGGGGGAGCTTTCGGCGGTTAGCTGTCAGCGGGAGAACGGAAGACGGAGAACGGAGGGAGGAAGATGGAGGGGATCAGACTCTTCCCAAGCCGACGACTTGTCGTCGGATCAATGGCCAATCAGAGGACGGAGGACAGAAGACGGAAAAGAAGTCCAAAGTCCCCGGTCCGGAGTCCTGGGTCAGCAATCCGCAATCCACAATGCCCAATCGCTTCTTCCCCTAATTCCTAACCACTACTCCCTAAACATTCTTCCTCATGTCGTACTTTGCGGGGCGCGGTAGGGCTCGAAGACGGTCGGCTGAGATTGCTGCGCTTCTCGCACGCGATCACAGATTTCGCGGTACAAGAATTCTTGGCTGCGCGTCTCGCCCCGTTTTCCAGAACTCTTCACGCGCTCATAGCTGCCGTCGGGGAGCAGTTGCCGCGCCTTCACATTGTCGCGGAAGTAGGTTTTCAACGTTTCGAGGAGGCGATCGCGCAGCGAGGGGTCTTCAATGGGAATCAGCAACTCCACGCGGCGGTCAAGATTCCGCGGCATCCAGTCGGCGCTGGAAATGAACACCCGCTCGTCACCGCCGTGATGGAAATACAGAATTCGGCTATGTTCGAGAAATCGATCGACGATGCTGACGACCTCGATGTTCCGGCTCATGCCCGGCACGCCAGGCCGCAGGCAGCAGATGCCGCGCACATTCAGCCGGATTTTCACGCCGGCGTTCGAGGCACGGTAGAGCGCTTCGATCATCTCGGGATCGGACAAGGAATTCAGCTTGGCGATAATTTGCGCCTTTTGGCCATGCTTCTTCCGCTCCACTTCGGTTTCGATCATTTCCAGCAGCTTCTCGCGGAGGCCGATGGGGGCCGCTTCAATCTTGCGAAACCGCTGCGGTTGGGAATAACCGCTCACGGCGTTGAAAAAGCTGGAGGCATCGGCTCCCAGTTCGTCGTTGAGGTCATGAAGCTCAGGTCGCTGTAAATCCGGGCAGTAATTTCGTTGTAGTTGCCGGTGCCGAAGTGGACGTACCGCACGATTCCATGCGGCTCGCGCCGAACGATGATGCAAAGCTTGGCGTGCGTTTTCAGACCTTTGACACCGTAGATCACCTGCACGCCGGCCTGTTCCAGGTTGCGGGCCCATTCGATGTTGCGGGCTTCGTCGAAGCGGGCTTTCAATTCGACAATGGCCGTCACGTTCTTGCCGCGCTCCGCCGCGCGGGCCAGTGCCGCGACGATCGGGCTTTGCCGGCTCGTGCGATACAACGTCTGCTTGATCGCCAGCACGTCGGGGTCATCGGCCGCTTCCTCGACCAGGCGAACCACCGGCTCGAAGCTTTCATAGGGATGGTTCAGCAGCACGTCGCGCCGCGATAGAACAGAGAACATCCCCGCGCTCAAGTCGATTTCCGGCGAGGGACGGGGCGGCCACGGCTCGTATTTCAGGTTGTCGAAGCCCTGAACGTCCGCGAGACGAATGAATGCCGCCAGATCGAGCGGACCGGGCAGCGCGTAGACGTCCTCAGGCCGGACGTCGAGCGCCGTCGTCAAGAAGCTCAGCAACACCGGGTCGGCATGATCGGCGATTTCCAGCCGCACGCAGTCCCCCTGCTTGCGCGCCACGAGGACTTCCTGCATTTCTTCCAGCAGGTCGGCAGCCAGATCCTCGCGAATGCTGAGATCGGCATTACGCGTAATGCGAAACGGTACGCACGCCTCGACCGGTTCCCCCGGAAAAAACTGCTCCAGGAAGAGCCGCACCACGTCTTCCAGCAGGATGTAGCTGTATCCGCCGTCGGAAGGGAGCGTGACGATGCGGGATGTCGTCCGGCCGAAGGGAATGATGGCGAATCGCGGATGTCCGTTGTTCTCGGGCGCGGGGGCGAGCCGCACGCACACATTGAGAGTTTGATTCAGCAGCAGGGGAAAATCGTCAGCGGCGGGGATGGCCATCGGCGTCAGCACGGCCGAGATTTCATCGGTAAATGCCTGTTCGATGAACAATCGCTGACGTTCAGTCAGTTCCGTCGGCCGCAGTCGGCGAACTCCCGCCGCGGCGAGCCCGGGTTCGATTTCGTTTAAGAAGCAGTTGTATTGCTCCTGCGTCATGCGGTGGGTGCGCTGGCTGACCGCCTCGATTTGCTGCTGAGGTGACATGCCCGCCGGATCGAGCTTGGCGTTCTCTTGTTGTGCCAGCAGTTGCAGGCCGCCCACGCGGACCATGAAAAACTCGTCGAGATTCGACGCGGTGATCGCCAGGAATTTGAGCCGTTCCAGCAGGGGAACACCGTCGTCGCGTGCCTCTTCCAGAACGCGAGCGTTGAATTCCAGCCAGCTCAGTTCGCGATTGATATATCGTGAAGGCGTGTCGCCCATGTCGCCGAATCCTGTCTACTTTCGTTCTTGCCGCAGCAGCACCTTCAAACCGAACGTTTCCTCGAACAGCGCCCCTTTTTGTTTGAGCGCCAGTTGTTCGAGCGACAGGTCATCGACCTGCGGCACCGAGATCACCAGCCGCCCGTCCTCCCGTTTGCAGAGCACATTATTAATTCGCTGGCTATGCGAACGCTCGAGCGAATCGGCGACGCGGAGCATGGCCGCCATTTTTGAGACGACGACCCGGCTCTCACGGTCAAGTGTGGCATAGCCCGGGTGCGTCGGCTTGGGAGAGGCCCGGCGGTGGTACCGCGCCACGAGAGCCACCAGCTGCACGTCTTTCTTCGTCAGTCCGAACAGTTCGCTGTTGTTGATGAGATACATCGTGTGCTTGTGATGGCTGGCCGCCGACACAAACAGCCCGATTTCATGCAGCACCGCCGCGATGTACAGGATCAGCTCGAATCGCGGCTCCAGGCGATGCTCCGGCTGCAGCTCCCGAAACAACAGCCGGCAGAGATGGGCGACGTGCACGCAATGGGCTTCATCGAAGTTAAATTTCCGGCCGAGGTCCACCGCCGAGCGGATGATTTGATTGGCGAACGACTCGGTCCAGACCCCCCGGTTCGCCATTTCCTTCAGCAACCCGTCGCGAAGATTGACGTTCGTGACGTAGATCTGGTCCAGCTTCATCGCGCGGGCCAGCATCACATTGGCGAGCAGGGCGGGACCCAGCGTTTCCGCGTCGGTGAACGAGAGATGCTGCTTTTGAACCAGCTTGTCGACCGACATGTTCAACATTTTGTTCGTGAATGTTTCCAGTGCGGAGACCCGCAGCTTGGCCAGCTTGTCCGGGTTCCATTTCGGCAGAAGCTGCGACGCCGCAAAACGCACATCGCCCCCCAGGGCGATCAAATCCGCCGGGACATCTTGCGGGATATGGTCAACGATCTGCTCGATCGTCCGCTCGATCTGACTTTCCATGATCGAACGAACCTTAACCGCCGGTGCCCGGAACGCCTGCAGCGTCTCGCGCATCCGCAACGAACCAAGCCGATAGGTATGCGCGTACGCGACGTTTCCGTTTTGGACCAGCAGCACCTCGGTGCTTCCGCCACCGACTTCGGTGATGACGGTATTCCCACTCGCCAGCGATGGTTCGGCCTGGAGGAATGGTTCGATTCCCAGATAGGTGATGCGGTTCACCTCGGCTTCATCGATCGGCTCGATGTGGATGCCGGTGGCGATGTAAACCCGATCCAGAAACGCGAGCTTATTGGCTGCCTCGCGCACGGCGCTGGTTGCCACGGCTCGAATCTGGTCTTCCCGTTCGATCTGGTATTCCTGGAGGACGCGTCGGTAACTCTTGAGGACATCGACGCATTGCTCCATCGTGTCTTTGTCGATAGACCCGGTGGTGAACGTGTCTTTTCCGAGCGGCACCGCCTGCGCCAACTTCTCGAGCGTGCGCACCTGGCCGGTGGGGGATATTTCGGCGATGGCCATGCGGATTGAGCTGGTACCGACGTCGATCACCGCCACGGGACGGACTCCCCGCGATGCGTCGGCGGGTGCGGGTTCCGGCTTGTCGCGAGTCACGGCGTCCATCTCAGTTTCCAAATCAGCTCAACATCTTCATAACTCTACTACATATCCGCGACATCGGATTCAGATCGTGCAAATTCCCGTCGTGGGTTGTGCATGGATTCACTTCCGCGAGTCCTGGGACGCCAGCTCCGTGCGTGCCCATGCAGCCGCCCCCATGACTGTGGCGTCATCTCCCAATTCCGCCGCAACGACTTTGAAAGTCTCACGGAACGATGGCAGCACATGTTCCTTGGCGGTGTTGGTGACGGTTTGAACAATCAACTTCGGCATCGCTTCGACCAGCCCCCCGCCGAGCACGACGCAATCGGGAGAGAGAAGATGCACAATTCCGGCCAGTGCGATGCCGATGTGGCGAGCCGCGTCCTTGACGATCGATTCGATGATCGTGTCCCCTTCGCGAATTGCTTCCGCGAGCGCGCCGCTGCGGATGTCGGAGAGGTCGGTGCCGATGATCGCATGCAGATGCGGCGCCTGCCCACGGTGAGCGGCCTGTGCCGCCTGTGCCGAGATCGCCAGACGACTGGCGACCGCCTCCAGGCAGCCCCGCAGTCCGCAGCCGCAGCGCGGACCGTCCGGAATCACTTGAATATGGCCGATCTCCATGCAGGAGCTCTTGCGTCCGCGCAGAATTCGACCATCGTACACGCAGCCGCCACCGATTCCCGTGCCGGGAAAGATCCCGACGATGCAGCGCGCCCCTTTTCCGGCCCCAAACTGACTTTCTCCGTACACTCCGGTATCGACGTCGTTGGCGATCACCGCCGGACACTTGAAGGTCTTTTCGAGCGTGGCCTTGAGTGGAACGTTCGTCCAACCGAGGTTGGGAGCGTCGAGCATGATTCCTTTATCAAGGTCGAGCGGTCCAGGACAACCGACACCAATCCCGTTCAGTTGGGCGGGTTCGACCCCTGCTTCCTCGAGCGCGCTCTGAATCGTCGTGATGATGCGCTCCTGTCCCGCCTTTTCTCCTTCGAAGCCGCGGGTCTTTTTGCGCTTTCTCGTGAGCGGCTTGAACGAAGCATCGAACACCGCCGCCATCATCTTGGTGCCGCCAAGGTCAAAACCGACCCAGTAACCGTTCTCCCCCTTTTTGGCCATGCTCTCTGTTTTCGTCCTTGATCCTGTTGCCTTGAACGGAGATTCAACCTGCGGCGCTTGCGCCCCACCCAAATGGGATAATAATGGAAATCCTTGGCCGAACGCGACTATTTCACGGCGAATTACACAAAGTTCTCGGCCGAATCGCGACAATCCGGGAGATTTCCGCGGGAGATATTCACCCGGCCAATGGATGCGGCTCGGTGGATAGCGCCATGACGGGTCGGAATCAACCGTCGATGACCGGGACCGGAGCCGGTTCCGGGAGCGGAATGATCCGGGCGTTCAGCGGCTCGGTTTCGAGAATCATCACCGAGGGTTTGCTGAACATCCACCCACTCAGTTCGCCGGGGTTGAGAAACAGTCGCCCTTCGGCATCGCGGCGAATCGACGGTTTGTGCGTATGGGCCGAAATGACGACGTCGCAGCCTTCGACATGCCCGCGCAATTGTTCGAGCACGTGCGTGAGGAGAATTTTGACGCCGTCCGGGGTGACGAAGCCGAACGGAGGCTCGCCAAGCGTGCCGACGATTCGCATTCCCCCTTGAATGCCGGTTTTGTTTCCATCGGCGTCGCCGAAGCAGGCAATCATCGGACATTTGAGCCGGCGGAGCGGGGGAATCGCCAGCGGCGTGACGAAATCGCCGGCGAAGACGACCAGCCCGCACCCCGCGCGGTTGAACTCCGCGACCGCGTGGCGGACGTTATCGACATGATCGTGAGCGTCGGCGAAGATCCCGATGCGCATTTGTTAAGAGCAACTCCAGCGTGAGTTCGTCCGACAAGATTTCCGATCACTGCAGCTTAATAGCCTGATCACCCCCTGACAACGGCGCCTGGATGCCGGCTAAGGAACGACTGCCTTTCGATCGTAAGAAAACAGGCTGCCAGCTCATTCTTCCTCGGCGGTTGAAGAGGGGACCAGTGGCTCCAAGAGACGAATAAGATCGGGGACATGAATGGTTGCAACCCGCCAAATGCGGTCGTGTTTGATCTCACCGTAATCGTGGGCGAGGACGTGCCGTTGAGCCTGAATCGGCCGCCATGGAATCTGCGCATGTTCCGATTGGAACTCCGCGGAAACTCGCCGGGCTGCTTCGCCAATGATTTCAATTTGCCGCTCCACGGCACTCCGCAGCATCAAGTCTGCGAGATACTCGTCGGAGCTTCGACCGCTGACGAATCCCTCCACGGCGCGCGCAGCGGTCAACATGTCCCAGAGATAGACGACATCATCCTTTTCCGCCGTCGTAAATGATCTGCCGTGTTTGGAGAATCCGTTGCCGCCGGAAGGGGTTTCGCAACCCTTCCAACTCGACAAGATCGACGGGACGCGAAAAAAGCGTGCTCAATTCGTCGCGCAATTTGACGAGATCCCACAAGCTCCACGGAGCATCCTCCTCGAAGGACACCAGTACGTCGACATCACTGGTCGAACTAAAATCGTCGCGCAGAACCGACCCGAACAGCGAGACCTCCCGGATTCTCCACCTGCGGCAGAGTGCCTCGAGCTCGCCCTGAGACGGAACTTGGATTCGCGTTGAGAGAATCATGCAAACGTCAGCTTGTCTTGGAGTCGTGGGTCTATTATCAAGCCTATCATCGATTTGCGAGCCGGACAATCTTGGTTTACATCCGGTCAGTTTCATGCATCACATGGCCTGAGTTTCGTTTGGTCTTCCTCGCTGATTTCGGCATTATTACCTCTACAATGAAACCGGCGGCCTGGTGAAGCATCACCAAACCGCCGGATCAGTTTCTTCAAGTTTGACTCTGAGCGTGCTGCTCAGCTCAGAATCCCCATCACCGCATCCGCCTTCACCATCTCACGCGGCTGGTTGAGGTGATTGTACACCGTCCGACGGGGATTGAGTCCCACGCTGTGATAAACGGTCGCCAGCAGGTCGTTGGGATGGACCGGGTTCTCGACCGGGGCCGAGGCGGTGGCGTCCGACTTGCCATACACGAAGCCTCGCTTCACGCCCGCGCCTGCCACGACAGCCGTGTAGCAGTACGGCCAGTGATCGCGTCCGTCATCCGTGTTGCTGTTACCGGATGTGCTCACGCCGCGCTTCGGGCTGCGGCCAAATTCGCCCACCGCCACCACCATCGTCTCCGCGAGGAGTCCCCGTTCGTCAAGGTCGGCAATCAGCGCCGCGAGGCCGGCGTCGAGCATCGGCGAATTCTGCTTCTTCATCCGATCGGAAAGGCCGGAGTGCACGTCCCAGGAGTGATTGTCGGAGTTCGCGATCTTCGGCCAGTTGACTTCGACAACGCGCGTGCCCGCCTCAATCAATCGCCGCGCCAGGAGGCAACTCTGGCCAAACGTATTGCGGCCATAACGGTCGCGCATTTCGGCGCTTTCCGCGGAGAGGTTGAATGCATCGCGGGCGCGGCCGGAAAGGACAAGGCTCAATGCTTTGTCGTAATAACTGTTCAACGCGTAGCTGGAGACCGCTTTGTCGAGATCCTGCAGGCCGGCGTTGATGGTGTCGCGCAGCTTCGCGCGGCGTTCGAGACGGGGGAGTGGAACTTCCTTCCGCAGCGACAAGTCGTCGACGCTGATCTTTTCCATCTTGGCCATGTCCATGTCGTCGCCGGGCGGATACAGGTAGTACGGATCGTACGCTCGGCCGAGGAACCCGGCGGTGCCCGCTTTGCCGATCACGTTGCTCTCTTGTAATGGGCGGGGCATCATCACGTAGGGGAGCATCGGCACTTCCGGAGGCTTCAGCTTGGTGATGTTGCAGCCGAAGTTCGGGAAGTCCTTGGGGCTCGGCGGTTCAAGCTGCCCGGAGGGGCTGACGTTGTCGGCCGTGTAGCCGGTGAGCATCTGGTAAATGGCGGCGGTGTGGTTGAACAGCCCGATCGGTGTGTAGCTCATCGAGCGGATCATCGTAAATCTGTCGTTCACTTGCGCGAGCTTCGGGAGGTTCTCGGTGAACTGCACTCCCGGGAGCTTGGTGTCGATGTTTGCGAAGATGCTTTTGACGTTGTCGGGGACGTTGGTTTTCGGGTCCCACAAGTCGAGATGGCTGGGGCCCCCTTGCAGATAGACGAGAATAACCGACTTCGCTTTGCCGAATCCGGGGCCGCCGTAGCGTGTGTCTTCATTCGCGCGCGATGCCTGCATTTGAAATAGCGTGGGGAGGCTGAGGCCGAAGAGGGTCGAGCCGCCGACTCGGAGCAGATCGCGACGGGTGATGCCGTCGCAGGTGTCCTTGCCGATTCCGCCGGGGATGACGAGCATGAGCGTCTCCTAAAGGACCGCCGCGGGGGTGGTCACAGGGGCAACGGGGCTTCGCAGAATCCGATGCACGCGGACAGCAGTGCAGTATGACTATAATCGGACAACGGATCAGTTGTCAATTATGCGATTGCGTAAGATGAAGCGCCGCAGGGGGCTAAAGGGTTTGGAGAGCCGGGGATCAGGCATGGAATTAAGGGGACAGGAGTCAGGATTCAAGAATTCGGGGTTAGCATTTGGAAATGAGACTTGAGGGCTCCGTCAGACCGAATCTCGTGCGAACGTGCGCGGCTACCCAAGCCGACGACTTGTCGTCGGATCGATTGCGATTGTGGGTGGCGTCTGGACCACTTGTGGCACGACGCGCTTCATGGCAGGTTGATTAACCGCACCCAAAACATCGCAATAAGAACCACCAGCCTTCTCGCTGGCGGCTCTTCAGCCAAAGCACCAAAATTTGCAAACAGCGGTTTTTGATGGGCCGTCGGTCGCCGTTGTATGATCTCATGGCGGTCATCCGAAAACTCAAAGCCTGTCAATTTCCCCATTAACCCCCTCTCGATGGGCAAACTCCTCGTTCGCGGCAGCCATGTGAGTTCCGTGAGCTTCGCCGGTGTCGAGCCCGATCCGTTCGACGTTTTTTTACTTCGTTCGAAGGGGTCGTGTGTTGTGACAGGCTCAGCCTCACCGTCCCGGATCAGCCGAAGAGACGCCTCTTGTCGTTCCGCGACCCAGATGCGGGGCGTCTGGGCCACCCCTCAATTTCACCTCACGCCGATTCTTCAATGTTCGTCAGCTCAGATTCCAGTTTATCGAACGAGCCCGTCCAACCCAGAGTCATGCCGGGCCGCTCGTTCATAAAGGCGTCGATTTCCTGCGGTGTGGTTTGGCCAAACGGTTCCATCGTCACTGTCACGCGTGTCGCATCGGGACCTTCGGCTGTCAGGAGAACGGTTGTTTGCAGCGCTGCGGGAAATTCTGGCGCACCCGGGTGGCGGGCAATGTTGCCTGCTTCATCGCAAAACCGCTGGACGTAAACCAGCCGGCCAGGTTTGCGGATCTCTCGGTACTCAATTTTCCCATGGATGCTGACTCCCGCGCCGTTGCTCATCTGGAAGAAGCAGCTTGCCCCTTCTCGAATGTCTCCCTCGCGCAGCTGCATGTCGAATCCGACCGGCGGCAGCCACTTCGCAAAGTGAGCCGGATCGGTCCACATTTCGAACATCAGACTAATCGGCGCCGCGAAACTGCGATTGATGACGAAGCTGTTTCGACCGTGCTCGGTCTTGTTGAGATACTCCGCCAGCCGGTCCCACGTCGCGTCACCACCAGCCTTCTTGATGAACTGTCGCGTCGCCTCTGCCTGCTCCGCAGTGGGCAATGACATCCGAAATTCCAATGTCGTCTTGCCGTCCGACTCGGAAAAGAGCGCCGTCACTCGAAACAGGGGAGGCCGGTCGTCGTAGCCGCCGTGGTCGTACACCAGCTTCCTATATTCTTCGACCTCGTGGTACAGCGTTTTGTTGGGGTAATCGACGCCGTCCGGTCCGTGCATCGTGTAGTGCCAAATCCCCCCCGGCTTCAGGCTCTTGCTGTGCGAGGTGAGCGTAAAGCCGCGCGGTCCCCACCACTGCACGACTTGGTTGATGTCGGTCCATGCCTCCCACACGGCTTTGACCGGCGCGTCGTAAACTCGCGTGATGTGAATCTCGTTTGATTTATCTCTTGCGGGCATGTTTTCGTTTCCTCTTCTGTTGTTTCGCGTTGGCAGTGACGGTTTTCAGGTATTCCCCCAGCCGGTCGAGACTCTCTTCGCACATCTGTCGGTACTGTTCGATGAAATTGATCGGATCCTTGAACCCTTCGGGATTCAAATCACACAGCCGACGCTGCGCGTCCTGCGTTTTGGTGACCAGACCTGCTTTTTCAAGCACTTTCAGATGCTTGGTGACGGCCGGCAGGCTCATTTGTTCCAGAAACGGCTCGGCGATTTCCGAGACGTTGGCCTGCCCTTCGCTGAGCCGGGCGAGCATGGCTCTCCGCGTCGGATCGGCGAGCGCCGCGAACTTCTGGCTGAGTTGGTCTTGCAGGGCCGGCATGTATTAAACCTATAAGTTAATTAACTCACGGGTTAATATAAAACCGGCGGGGGAGAGTGTCAAGCAGGCATGGCTGGCCGAAATGGTGGGTCTTCGAAATCGCTGCACGCGGCTACGGTCGCTGTTCGACGCGGATGGGAGACGTGCCGGAGGTCGGACTTATTGCGATCGCCCCGGGGCAATTATTCCTCATTACGCTGTTTGTATTTCCCGGATTCGAGCGCCTGTTTGATCGCGTAGTAAACGCCATGC
>CAZVJA010000039.1:0-33449 GCA_964626885.1 uncultured Planctomycetaceae bacterium
TGCCGAGGAGAGCCGCGACTGCCAGTGCAGCGCTTGCACCCAGCCAGATCGAAAGGGCGATCAGCACGCCTCCCACCGCGACATGAGCCGCCATCATGCATACAGCTATTCCCCGAGAGGCTCTCCGGTTGTCCGAGCGGTTCCACGTGGAATCTCGCACCTGCAAAAGTAATCCCAGATCAGCCATCACAGCTGCCAGAAAAACACCTCCGCAGCTCAGCCAGCCGCTGAAGTAGCGATGATTGGCTGCCTGCTGCTTCAGCTGAGATAGCCATTTGTCGAGGTGGACGTAGAGGGAATGATTGTCGGAGACGACTTCATACCCCCCATACTGCTGAAGCGTGTGCCACCATGGGCTCCACAAAGCACCGGCCGTGATCGCGATGATGACCCAAAGCACGATCGTTCGCCTATGCGTTCCATTTGGTAGGCGATGGAATATCAGCCACGGAATCAGTCCGGAGATGCCGACCGCCAATGGCAGCCAGCCGGTGTACTTGGTCCACCAGGCGAGTGCCGTTGCTCCACCGGCAGCCACCGCCCAGATCGTCTGGCCGCGGCGATAGGCCTCCCACGTGAGATAGACCGCCAGCAGGAAGCAGAAGCAGAGCAGGGCATCGGTAAGCGCCGTGCGGCTGTAGATGATGTGGAAGTCGCTGAATGCCGCGAGCGCCGCCGATGCGAGTCCGGCCGGCGCGCCGAACCAGCGTCGCCCCGCATGCCAGGAGAGCAGTGGCGTCAGGCTGCCGAACACGAGACTCGCCAGCATTGCGACGAATGAGGTCTGACCGAAGAAGATCATCGACCACTCGATGAGCGCTGGGAAGAACGGGGGGGCATACAGATGTTGAAATGGATAGCGGAAATCATTCGCTTCGCTGGCGACGAGGTTCGACGCATACACTCCTTCGTCGAAATGCTCGACGGACATCCGCGATGGGTACGCACCGCGCAGCGCGAAGCCCGCGAGCACGATCATTGCGATGAGCATCCATTCGGTTCGCTTTGGATAATCGTGCGCGATGAGCGCCGCTTCGCTTTGCGTTGGAGGAGATTTTGAAACGCGATTGCTCATTCGACGGCGCGCTTTCGATGCCTGTCTCGTTTCACGTGGAACTTGTTGCGCCGATTTCCCAGCACCAAGAATCGTTGTATATTCGTGTTGCCCCGGATTGCTTCATGGCAGCGGTTGGAACGGCGCACCGGAAACGATTATGATACCGAACATCACAAGAAATTGCGTTGCGATCCCACCGCGAGTTTCGTGGTGTGCGATCACCTTCCATGAGGATGCCGACATGCCGACGCTCGATGAAATGTATGACGAATCAGTCGCTCTGAAGGAGCAGGGGAATCTTGAAGGAGCAGTCGCGAAGCTCGGCGAACTGCTTGCCGTCGATCCGAACTATGTCCTCGCACACTCCGCGCTCGGCGTGCATCTGCAAAAGCTTGGCCGGTTCGACGAGGCCATCAAGCATGCGCTGCGCGTCACCGAGTTGGAGCCGCGGGATCCCTTCTCTTTCACGCAGCTGTCGGTCATCTATCAGCGCTGCGGGCGGATTCCCGAAGCGGAAGAAGCGATGGCTCGTGCTCGAATGATGCCGCCCCAGCGTTGAGTGAAACGGCGGGCGCGTTGTGAGATAAGCAAGGAATCGCCGCAGTATCGCGAAGTGGGACCGTCGGGACTACGGTTCGTAGTCCAACAAGTTGTAGAGTTCCGCGCGTGTCTGCATTCGATCGAGGAATCCCTGCTGAGTTCGCTCACTGGCCAGTCGACCGAGAGCCTCTTCAACGCTCTTCATTGCCACGCGGAAGAGACTCACCGGAAACAGCACCGCCGCATAGCCTAGCTCTGCTAACTCATTCGCGGAGAGTGCGGGGCTTTTCCCGAACTCGGTCATGTTCGCCAACAGCGGGGCTTTGATTTCCTTAGCGAACCGCACGAACTCTTCGCGCGTCTGGAGTGCTTCGGGAAAGATCATGTCGGCACCAGCCTCAAGGTACGCCTGCGCGCGCTCGACCGCTGCATCGAATCCATCGACCGCCCGGGCGTCGGTGCGAGCGATGATGACGAAATCGGGATCGCGGCGCGCAGCCACCGCCGACTTTAATTTCGCAACCATCTCTGTCGTGCTGACAAGCGACTTCCCCGACAGATGGCCGCACCGCTTGGGCCACTCCTGGTCTTCCAGATGCAGGCCAGCGAGTCCCGCCGATTCATACAGCTCGACGGTTCGGGCTGCATCCCGCGAGTCGCCGAATCCCGTGTCGGCATCCGAAATCACGGGAAGCGACACCGCGCGGGCGAGGTAGCCCCCCTGCGTCGCGAACTCTTTCTGCGAGGTAATCCCAGTATCGGACACTGCCGCCAGACCGGCGGAGAGCGCTGCTCCCGATTGGTAGACCGCCCGAAACCCGGCCCGCTCCGCCATTCGGGCCACCAACGCATTGAAAACGCCAGGGATGATCAACGGCCGGTCTTCGAGTGCCGCTCGAAACCGTGCGCCGGGTGACGGAGAAGTATCACTCATGAAGGTACCTTGGAGAGAATCTTCGACATCTCCTCGGACTCGTAGGCTCGGACGGTTTGCGTATGAACGTTTCCAACGGAGCCGAGCGCCAACATGGCCGACGTCGCCGATTCGTCATCCTTCGCATCGAAGACGAGTACCCCATCGAACGCACCAAGCGTCCAGTACGTTTCTTTGATCTTCACACCCATCTTTTTCGCCGTCGATTTGAAGTGGGTGGCCCGCTGGCAGGTTTCTTGGATGTTCCTGATCCCCTGGTCCGTGAACTTAATGAGTGTGATGTATTTGGCCATGGGAAAATCCTCTCGTTGTGAAGTCACGTTCGGGGATGGGCACGGCTAAGTTTCAGTATATCAGATGAGACCCGATTTGAGACCCAACTCTTCCGCCGCAGACTGCATCGCCTCGATGCAGAACCGAATGTGCTCCTCGAGATCGACGCCCAGGTCAGCCGCGCCGCGAATGATGTCGTCCCGGTTCACAGCCGCCGCGAACGACGGCTGCTTCATCTTCTTCCGGACGCTCTTGGGTTCCAGCCCCTCGAGCCGCGTCGGCCGGACCAGCGCGCACGCGGTGATAAAACCGCATAATTCATCGCACGCGTAGAGTGCTTTGTCTAGCAATGAGAGACGGGGACAATCGGTGAGATAGTCGGCGTGCGACTTGATGGCGTAGATGACGACCTCCGGATAGCCGCGCGACTTCAGAATCTCGGAGCCCTTCAGTGGGTGGTCGGGCGGGTTTGGCCAGCGTTCATAGTCAAAGTCGTGCAGTAGTCCGACCGTGCCCCACAGTTGCTCATCCTCGCCGAACTTCCGCGCGTAGGCGCGCATCGCCGACTCGACCGCCAGCATATGCTTGATCAGGCTATCGCTCTGCGTGTATTCACGGACCAGAGCGAGGTGATCGTCTCGATTCAAACGTACTCTCCGATTCGTACTAGCGAAGTCATCCGACTTCGTGGGAATTCCGATTCACGAAAAGCCGCAGATCGGATTGTCAGCAGAGCAGGGCGGGGATACAAGCAACGCGGAAATTGTTGCTTGTCGGTTCAGGTCAGCGGCCCCTCGAAAACCACCGAGAATCTCCTGGAAATGACCGGTAGTACCGCGGGAAAATGCTCTTGGTGGATCGGATCGAAGCAGGTATTATCCCCGCCACTTCCCTCTCTCGTATTTCCACGAATGATTCGTATTTGCCCAGTTTCCGGGAGCATTCTCGCTCACTCCCAGGGAGGATGCGCGATGTCGCGCCAATACTCGAGCTTATCTGCATTCCGGTTCTGTCTTCCCGTGCTGCTGATCGCCGGTACATGTATGGTGCCCGGTTGCACTCCTGCCATGCAGAAATTCTCGCCATCGAACCTTTGGCACGGCATGCAGCCGCATCAGCTGCAAAAGCTGAACCGCGGTGAAGGTCTGGCAACCGACGCTTATTTTTCAGTGACAGACCCCATCCCGGAACGGCACGCCGACATGACGCCGGTGGTTGACTTGGACAAGCTCAAGTCTCGTTAGTGTGCGCTGGGTCTAAGGCGTAGCGACGGAGTTTCACAAATCACAACGAAGAGCTCGCGCGCCGTATCGCAACTCAGGTTCGTAAGTGCGCGTCGGCCCCTTGGGCAAGAAGATCCCGGGCCACCATTTCACCGAGCGTCTCAGGATTCGCAACGGTTCCCTCGGCCCGGGCGACAAATCGCTCGCGACCATCGGCACTCAGCACGACCCCCTCGAGTGACAGCCGATCGTCGTGGAGGGACGTCGCGACCCCAACCGGCGCGTGACATCCAGCCCGCAGTTCCGCCAGCAATCGCCGCTCGGCGCGCACCGCCGCCGCCGTCTGCTCGTCACTGATCTGTCTTAACAGTGCAATCACATCGGGATCGTTACAGCGGCATTCGATTCCCAATGCCCCCTGGCCAACTGCCGGATACATCACCGGAGGCCCGAGCTTCGCGCTGATTCTGTCTGACAGGCCGAGTCTCGTCAGGCCTGCTTCCGCCAGCACGAGCACGTCGTATTCGCCGGTATCGAGTTTTCTCAAGCGTGTTTCCACATTGCCGCGCACATCAAGCAACTGGAGATCAGGACGCCGATGAAGAAGTTGTGCACGGCGACGCAGGCTGCCGGTTCCAATCCTGGCGTTTGTCGAAAGCTCGTCGAGTGGATTCTCAATGAATAGTTGTCCCTTGGGAAGTACGAGGACGTCCGTCATTGAAGCGCGCCGGGGCACACCCGCCAGCTTTAGCCCCTCGACCGGCTCGGTGGGGAGATCCTTCAAGCTGTGAACCGCCATGTCTGCCCGGCCATCAAGAACGGCGTGTTGGACCTCGCGTGTAAAGACCCCCACGCCTCCGAAATTCTCCAGAGGTTGCGACGTGTCGCGGTCACCGGTGGTGGTTACAGTGACCAGTTCTATCGCGATTCCACCAGCAACTGACGAGAGAAGCTCTTCGACATGACGCGCTTGCCAAAGGGCGAGACCGCTCGCACGCGTTGCAATTCGAAGGGGAGATCTGCTCACGGCGCGGACTCGCTCAAGAAGGATTCTTCGACACCGCGCGGTAGCCGTTCAAACGACGTCAACGTCCCAGCCCTCGAGCCAACACCGCAACAACGACCCGTTTCGCCCCAGCACGGCGCAAGACTTTTGCACATTCGTTGGCCGTGGCTCCCGTTGTCATCACATCATCGACCAGTAGCACGTTCCGTTCAGCGATTCGAGAGGGTGTTTTGACTCGAAAAGCCCCGCGCACGTTCGTTCGTCGTCGACTCGGCGGAAGTGACGCTTGCGCGGGCGTTCGACGGGTCTTCGCCAATATAGGGCCTCCTTCCTCAACGTGCAAATATCGTGACAACACGCGCCCAAGCGTTTCGTTCGGATGGGGAACCCGCCGAAGACGATCCGTCCAGTGACGGGGAACACTGACGACAAGATCGACTCCGGAACTCTCCAGGACTGTCCGTTCCCGTTCCCAAAGGAGTGCCCCGGCCGCGGCAGCCAGCGCTGGCCCCGAGGCCACTTTCGCCTGCAGGCAGACTTCGCGCATCGCCCCTTCGTACACTCCCAGCCGAATCGCCGTCTCGAAGTGAAGCTGATCGCTGTGACAAAACGCGCACCCCTTGGAGGTGTCAAGATACGGCCCCACTGGCGCCCCGCAACGAACGCATCCCGACCGAATGACGGGAGCAATCTCATCACGGCAGGAGTTGCAAAACCGGGGTCCGTCGGAAAATCGGCTGCTCTCTTCGTCGTGGTCGGCCCCGCACCGTGGGCAATAGTCCGGGTAGACAAAGCGCCAGGCCGAACGGATAAATAGTTTCGCTGTTTCTTTGCAGCCGGAACGAAATTGAGAAGTCGCGGAGGGCATCGTTTCACGTCCTCTACTTCTTTCCCAGAGCACGCTGCTGCGCGAAGAACTCCTGGAGCAGGGTCCGCCCTTCCTCCCGCAGCACTCCGCCGAGAACAACCGCCTGATGGTTCAGCCGGATGTCGCTCGTAATATTAAACAACGATTGGCACGCCCCGGCCTTCGGATCGTCGGTTCCATACACGACCGTCGGGATGCGTGCCTGGACGATTGCCCCGGCACACATCGGGCAGGGTTCAAGCGTCACATACAGTACGCAGTCGAGCAACCGCCACGAACCGAGCGCTTCGGCCGCCTGGGTGATGGCGATCATCTCCGCGTGGGCGGTCGGATCGCGGAGCGTTTCGCGCTGGTTATGTCCCTCGGCGATGATGCGGTCCTCATGCACAATCACCGCGCCGACCGGCACTTCGCCGGCCTCGAACGCCAGCCGTGCCTGGTCGAGCGCTTTGCTCATCCAATAATTGTGAGGAAACAATGGATTCTCGGGATTGATCGGCACAAATAGATTCCGGAATTTCGACGCGAGAACGGTTACCTGCGCCGCCCATTTCAATTCTGTTGCGACGGCTACTCGATCATAACACGCCTCGACTTGGGGGCAATCGTCCTTCAGCAAAACGGATGTTTCGTCTGAATGTGAACAATCCGCTGCAAATGAGCTTTTTCTTGACGTTGCTTGCACCCGTCAGTAGTCTGCCGGCATGAATTCCGCATTGTATCCGCTGTTCGGCAAACGGGATCTCGACGGTTTCTTCGGGTTGTTCATCGACAACCTCGTGCAACTGCTGCTGATTGTGCTCCTCTGTGCGAGCTGCGGCATCGGCGGCGATTCGCCGCTGCTCGTCGATTATATTCTGCCGGGAGCGGCCCTCAGCATCATCGTCGGGAACATCTTCTATGCTTGGCAGGCTCATCACCTTGCCCGCCGGGAAAACCGCAGCGATGTAACGGCACTCCCGTACGGCATCAATACTCCCTCTTTGCTGGTCTACATCTTCTTCGTGATGCAGCCGGTGTATCACAGGACTGGGGATGCCGAACTCGCCTGGAAAATGGGGCTCGTCGCCTGTTTCGGAAGCGGGCTGATCGAGTTTCTGGGGTCATTCGTCGCCGAGGGAATCCGCCGCCGCACCCCTCGGGCCGCACTTCTTTCGACGTTGGCAGGGATTGCTATCGGCTTCATCTCGATGACGTTCGCGCTGAAGCTGTTCAATCGGCCGCTGGTCTCCATGCTCCCGCTGGCGATCATTCTTGTGACCTATTTCGCACGTGTCGGTTTTCCGCTCGGCCTCCCCGGCGGGTTTGTGGCAGTGGCGACCGGCACGCTCTCTGCGTGGGTCTTGCCCTCGATATTGCCAGCTTCGTTCGCCGGAGCACCGATGAATGTCGAGGCGGTTCGTTCCGCGTGGAACAGTCGCGGGTTGCACCTGCCGCATTTCGCCGGGGGAGAACTCCTTTCGGTGCTTTCGACGCCGGGGGAGTGGATCGGCTTTCTGTCGGTCATCGTGCCGATGGGTTTGTTCAACGTGCTGGGGAGCTTACAGAATATCGAGTCGGCGGAAGCAGCCGGGGATCGATTCGACACGCGAGTATCGATGGCGGTCAACGGCGCGGGGACGATTGTCGCAGCGCTCTTTGGGAGCTGTTTTCCCACGACAATCTACATTGGTCATCCCGGCTGGAAAGAACTCGGTGCGCGGGCGGGGTACTCGACGCTCAATGGGATCGTGATCGCCCTGATCTGCCTATCTGGGACGGTTGGCTGGATCAGCAGCATCGTGCCGATTGATGCCGGCATGGCGATCGTCCTCTGGATCGGCATCATCATCACGGCGCAGGCGTTTCAAACAACTCCCACCGCGCACGCACCGGCTGTCGCGGTCGGCCTGTTCCCCGCCATTGCCGCCTGGGGCGCGACGCTTGTGCAGGGGGCATTCATCTCGTTGAACATTGCTGCTTCCGAGACTCCGACCATGCAACAGACCCTGACGAAGAGTGCCGCCGCAGACGTGAATGGTTTCTTGCTGCATGGAATGATCGTCTTGGAACGGGGTTACATTTTTACCTGTATGATTCTCGCCGCGATCTGCGCGAACCTGATTGAGCGGAAATTTCGTCCCGCTGCGGTCTGGTCGATCATTGCCGCGTTGTTTGCGGCCATTGGTTTGACACACGCGTATCAGCTCAACGGCAACGTGATCGACTTTCTGTTCGCCTTCACCCAGCCATATGAGGGAACCCTTCCGTTTCGAGGATACGGCATCGCGGCGGGTTACGTGACATTTGCAATTGTGTTTGCAGGTATGGGGGCTTACCACGCGCGCCGGCCTGAATCGGAGATCTCGGGTCATTGACCTTTCGCGTTCCTTCATCCCAACCGCCATTGCTTCCCCCCTCGAATGGGCGTACCATGCACAAGTAGTTGTTGATATGTTTCGCGTCTTTGGTTCCTAGTTCCGCGACAGCTTGCAGCTGAACTCGGCGTTATCCAATGAAAAACAGCCTCTGCCCCGGACCTATGCCACGACGCGAGTTTCTCCGCGTGGGGACGCTCGCACTCGGCGGCTTAACGCTGGCTGATCTGCTGAAACAGCGGGCGTTTGCAGGCACTCCCGATCCGGAAACATCTGTCATTCTCTTCTGGATGTGGGGGGGACCGAGCCAGCTCGAAACGTATGACATGAAGCCTGATGCCCCGGCGGAGTACCGCGGACCGCTGCATCCCATTCGCACCAATGTTTCGGGCATCGACATTTGCGAGTACATGCCGCTGCAGGCCCGGCGGGCTGACAAGTTCTCGATCATCCGCTCGCTGCACCACGAGATGTCAGCCCACAATGACGGCAGCATCGAAGTGCTCACCGGAAAGACCCCCAGCGTTCCCGATCCTACATCGCAAGCCCGCTCGCAGCATCCCGATTTTGGCATGGTTGCGAGCCGAGTGCGCGGTCCGCGCCCCGACGGGTTGCCGCAATACATCGGCGCACAGCGGGCTCCGTTCATGACGATGCCGAACTATCTCGGTGTGTCCCACAAGGCGTTCGATACTGGCGATCCCTCGGCCGAGAAGTTTGCACCGCCGAACCTGACGCTCAACGCCGGCGTTGATAACCGTCGTCTCGACGACCGCAAATCGCTGATTGCACAGTTCGATCGCTTTCGTCGAGATCTGGATCTGTCGCAGACGCTCACGGGAACGGACGAGTTCCGCACGGCGGCCTTCACACTGCTGACCAGCCGGAAGGTGGGCGATGCCTTCAATCTCAATCAAGAAGACACAAAGACTCGGGATCGTTATGGCCGGCATCGCTGGGGGCAAAGTTGTCTGCTCGCGCGGCGACTGGCGGAAGCGGGAGCAGCGGTAATTAACGTCGATGCTACCGCACCGAACGACACTACGAAGCATTTCAGTTGGGACGATCACGCTAGCGCATTTCACCTCGATTTCGCGCAGCGTGAGCGATTGCCGCAGATGGACCAGGCTCTTTCGGCATTGATCGATGACATCTATGACCGCGGGCTTGATCGCAAAGTCTTGGTGATCGCCTGCGGCGAATTTGGACGAACGCCGCGCCTATCACATGCCCCGACGAACTTCTCAAACCAGATTGGTCTGGGACGCGACCATTGGCCGCAGGCGTTCAGTGCGTTCATCTCCGGCGGCGGTTTGCGGATGGGTCAGGTTGTCGGCCAGACAAACTCGAAGGCCGAATACCCGTTGCATGACCCCGTCACGCCCCAGGATCTGATGGCCACGGTTTACCGCCACTTGGGAATCGACTGGACGCGGACGTTCGAGGACTTTTCCGGACGCCCCGTGCCGATCCTGTTCCACGGCCAGCCGATCCGGCATTTGATCTGACGCAGCGCGAAGGCTTGGAAGGTCAAAAGTGAAAGGTTGCTTCGGCGGAAGTACTCAATACCACTGGTACGCGTAGGCATGGAATTCATTCAGCGCTGATTCACGCGCGTCGTGGTCTTTGTATTTTGCCCACGAAGCGGCGTTATCGTGTAGCTGGTCGAGTACCAACCGGTCGGAAATCTGGTAAGCCGTCCATCCGAGATTCTGATCGCGCACGGCGCGCCGTTCCGACTTCTCCTCATGCTCCGCGAGAAGAGCAGCAACCCCTTCGCGAATTATCGGGTCTTCGCAATCAAGAAGGGGCTTTAGCCACAGGACACCTTCGTTACTGATCGGGTGCACGCTGATCTGCACACATGGGGCGGGATCGCCCCCGAGAATTCGGCGCGTGTTGTACTCGACGACGATCGTGTCGCGGGGAGTCAGCATCAACAAGGTGAACGCGATGGCGAGTGTCCACCATTGCCGCCGGACAAGCCAAAGAAAGCCGTGATTGTGGGCGATCTTGACCAGGACGAGCACAAATCCGACGACGACGGCAGTCATCCCATACAGCCCGGTAATTCGCATGGGGGTCATGCCATTGAACCCAATGTAGATGAATAATCGGTGATAAACAGCAACCGCAAGAACCATGTTTTCGAACGACCAGATCCAGGCCATCCGCCGCAACCTCCCGACACGCGGATCGCGCAGCACGCCACCACGAAACACCAACGACAGAATGAGCGTGGCGAGTGCCAGCGCGGCAGTCAGCCAAGCCGCTCCTTCGTGTGCGTAACCTGAATAATGAAATCCCTTCGGAAAATCGCGGAACCAAAGCGTCGAAAATTCAAAAACGAGATACACCGCAAATAGCACGACCACTGTCATCAGAGTGTTGCGGAAAGCAGCGTAGAGGGGCGATTCGGTAGGCGCTAGCTCCCGTTCCATGTGCCCGTTGCTTTGCGAGTCGGAAGGCACAACCCCGGAGTAGACTGGACGCAGCAACCCGAGAATCACCCAGAGAGAGACGCCCCAAAATCCGAATTCCAGCAGATCAGGGGAGTAGTGCTCGATCCAATCTTGCAGCAGATTGACAATCTGTTGCATCCGTTCGCCGAATCTCAGTGAAAGATCGGGATTAGCGAGCACAAAGATGGTGCTGAATGCCAGAAAGGCACCGAGCGGGAGAATGAAACTCATCCACCCCACGCGCGGCGAACGGCCGCCGATGGAATTCAATCGACGGGCGTAGTGGATGATTGCGAGGAGCCCCGCCTGCAGCGATTGTGCCGCGTAGGTCAGCACCTCCGGGACATAGGGACAATACCCCGCCGCCGACATGGTGAACGCCACCAGCCACGTGAAGCCGACAACCAACAAAATCGCCGAACCGCACCAGAGGAGCTTCGCGGAAAACAACAGCAACATGCCACCCGTAACCCAAACACTTCCTTGCCTCGAGCGACGACTGGAACTGATCCAGAACAGCAATGGCGCAGCGGTAAAGAGCAGCGCGAATCCCGCAAATCCTTCTCCGCGATAAATGGTCTGATCCGCCAGTGCAATCAACAGCAGCACGCCAGCCAGTTCGATCCAACGAATCGGGGGATCGAGAATCCGGACCGGCAATTCTTTTACGGCGAGGCGAGCCTCTTCTTCAATCGAAAGCCGTCGCGTAGTGCCTTGCGGCGAAGAGATTTCCGGCTGGGCGAAGTCGCCGGAATGTTCGGATGCTGCATCGTCCATCATGCCTGAATCCTCAGGAACAGATGTGATCAGAGACGGGATTTACCAGGAAGTACGTTTCGGAGCGATGATTCAATGGAGAAATTTTGGCATTCCGAGAATGTCCACCGGTCGCGGGTATTCATTGCCCCATCTGCCAAGCCTTAATGGCGTCGAACGGATGGACGAGCATCACGATGTTTAAGAAGAGATTATCACGAATCCAGAAGAGAAGAATAACTTCGGTAACAAGGAAAAAGACGACAGATCGCCAGATGCCGATGCGCCGCGCGAGCAGAAACCCGAGAGTACAGGTAAGAATGTCCCCCAATGAGTTGATGACAGAATCGCCGAAGTAATCGAGCGACATCGTCGCCTCGCGGTAGCGGTTGATAATGAAGTCGGTGTTCTCCACGATTTCCCAAAGACATTCCACGACCACCGCGGCGAGTAATCTCCAGATCGGTTGCCATCGCGGAAAGAGCCTCTTGAGCAGGCCGCAAAAGATCACCCCGTGCAATACATGCGTGAAGCTATACGGATCGAGCAGATGCTGGGAGTTGTGCGAACTCCAGACATCTCCTGACCAGATGTTCCATCCGCCGCAGGCACACCACCAGAGCCGGCCTTGTAAACGCAGTTGCACTGTTGTCAACGCGACGACGGCGGCAATCGCGATAAGCGCGTAGAAGTGCGAACGACCATCGTGTTTTACGGAAGTCGCGAGTATGTTCTGCGAGGAATTGTCAGACATGGAATCGTTCAGCATGTTCAGAAATTGAGATGTTCGCTCTCAACCCAAATGATCCGAGCGACGGAACGAGCTGAAAAGTATCGGCGTAGGCTGCCACAAATCCGCACAGCAGTAGCATCAGGAACCAGGCCAATTTGGCCATCATCGCGGCAGATCCCTGTTGAGGTGACAAGTATTTTGCCCACTTCGCGCATTCATCGACAGCGAGGCATTTTCTTCTCAAACGTGCGGAAAGTGTGGATTCCAAGCGACTTCCCACAGGAAGCCATCCGGGTCGGAAAAATATCCCGAGTAGCCTCCCCAATCGGCCCGCGCTCCCGGTTTCACGATTCGCGCGCCGCCAGCAGCTACGTGGTTCAGGAGCTCGTCAACTTCGGCTTCCGAACGAACGTTGTGCGCCAGAGTGAAACCTGGAAAGCCAGAGCCTTTCGCGGGCACTCCGGCATCCTCAGCCAGAGCCTCTCTTGGATAGAGCGCCAGCCAAGTTTTTCCAAGTTCGAAGAAAGTAATGGCAGTGGAAGATGGCTTACGTGGAAGTTGCAGAACATCCTCGTAAAACTTTGTGGCACGTGCGAGGTCGGCTACACCAAGAGTAATAAAGCTGATGCGTGGTTCCATTAGGGCTTCGGTACCTTCGACGTGTCGGCTTCGGCCGTTGCGGCGTTTCCGCGTTTCGAAAGCAGGAACGCAACGACATCATAAAACTCATCTTCCTTCATGATTTCTGAAACATTCGCCGGCATCAGGGAAGTCGGGGATTTCTTCCGCTCTTCCACGTCGGCAGTGGTTACCGTGAACTCTTTTCCCTGGTTGTCGACGAGCACGAGCGTTGCTCCTTCTTCACGTCGAAACAAGCCAGAGAGTACCTTGCCGCTGTCCATTACAAGCGTGGTCACATGAAACGCCGCATCAATATTCCGGTTGGGATCAAGCACGTCCTCGAGCAGACGCTCAAGCCCACGATTGCCGATGCCATCAAGTTGGGGCGCGATGAGCGCGCCTTTACCGTCCACTTGATGGCAGGCGGCGCAATGCTTGTTGAATAGCTCTGCTCCTCGTTCGAGGGACGGCTTTGCTCGGGAATAGCCGGCACGGCGAATCTCGATCAGCTTCGCTAACTCCTCATTCCGCGACGGGATTGCCGCCGTGAGGGCTGCAATACGTTTTTCGCCATCAGGCAAATTGAGCGCACGCAGTCGGTCCGCAACGGCGGGACTCAACAGCAGGTGTGGTGGAGCGATACCAGCCTTCACAAGTTTCAGCAACATTTCCGCTCCCGTTTTATCGCCAGCCAAAGTTTGTGCGAGCCGTTCCTGCAACCGGGCAGGCACGGTGCGGAAGGAATTCTCAAGCGTCTTTTCGATGTTCCCGGAATTCCGATTGGCGGTCGCTTCACAGATTGCTCTGCGAGATTCGGAAGAGATGGATGCATCTCCGACGATCGACACGAGCGATTCGACCCGGCTATCGGGTTGAAAGTGCAACAGCGCTCGGCCAATGGCCTCGGAAGAGAGCGCGTCGGCGTTCCCGGACACGAGCAGCTTCTTCAGCACATCTTGCTGTGTTTCGAGGCCGAGCGATGCGACGATCTCCGCGGCTCCTCGGACTCGATTCGTCGTGACGCTGGGATCGAGAGATGGCAACGACACAACATCCGGCTCGAAACGGCCGACGGCCAGCCATGCAAAGCCGCGATCCTCATCGCCGTCAATGATCTCGATGTATCCCTTCTGGCCGGAATGCGGCTTGAGTTCCCAAGTGATCTTCTGGGCAACATCATTCCGCGGTGTTGCGGCTTCCGCGAGAATCTTGTGAGTCTGAGCATCTCTTAAGCGGACGATATTCCGGCCTCGCGCGGGGCGTTCCGGAACGCCATCATGCCCAGCGATAAAAAAGCTCAACTTTTCAGGAATGGTGAAGGAGCTGGAACGTAAGTCTCCGGTCAGTCGTTCGCCCCGTGGAAGGCTGCACAAAAAGAGAGCGTCGGCAACCCCGTCGCTGGAAGTTCTGGGTTGCAAAACCCACGGATTCTCCTGGTTGGGTTTCCCTTCCAATGGCGTATTGATCCAGGTGAGAGAGCCGGTTTGTGTCGAATTCAGCAAGTTGGTGACGAGAGCTTCGCCCCATTCCTTCAATGTTGAGGAAGGAGCGACACCGCGCTGTTCGAGGCCGCGTCGAATCGAGCTAAGCAGGCTTAGCTGAAAATCGATGTCGGATCGAAACTTCTCGCGAGTGACTTTGGCGAGATTGTCTGTCTGGTCGACCGGGACGTAACGGGCCACATGCTGTAAGTATTCCGAGACCGAAGCCGGTTCTCCCGAATACTTCTGCACATATCGAAGCAAATACATGGCGGCCTCCGGCGAGGGGAGCGAGACCGAAACACCAGCCACTGCTTGTGCATCCGCCGGCTTCAAATCGGTCATACTCAGTCGTTGGAAGTTATCGGCATTGCGCAATTGATCGCGCAGCGCCATGCGAATCGTGTGAATTAAGTGATTGTCCTCAGGCGAGGCGGTACTCAGGGTATCGAGCAGTGCTCTAACGTTTTCGTAGCGTGGATGTTGTCCGAGTGCGTCGGCCGCGGCTCTTGCAACGAACGCATCGCTATCCGAGAGAGCGGCCAGAGCCAAATCGTATTCGGCGGGGCTCCACATCTTCGTCTCGGAAAGAACCTTCATTGCATGCACTCGAACATCACGGCTCATATCTCGCGCGGCCGAAGTGAATTCGCGAGGGCTGGCGGCGTTCAATCGGTGAAGTGCCCACAACGCGTGCAGCCGGGTGTGCGCGTCCGTTGCGTCGTGGAAAGCAGTCCGTATGGAATCCACGCTGGCAGCGCCGATTCGATCGACAAGCTGGTCGGTCGCGAGATTACGGCGAGTCAGATTGGGATCGGACAGTGTTGCGATCAATTCATTCACGGATGCCGAATGAAGATCAGGTATCTGTCGGGGCGGTTTTGAAGTCGAATCCTTCCCACGATAGGTGATTCGCCAGATACGTCCGCTCGTGCGGTCGCGCCCGGGATGATCGAGCGGAACTTCGTAATGACCGATGATGCGGTTATAGAAGTCCGCGACATAAAGGGCATCATCCGGGCCGAGTTGAATATCAACCGGCCGGAACCAGGGGTCCGTGGTCACGACAAAATCGGGTTCTTCCTGAGCGATTATCGTCGAACCGTGGTACACCAGCGAATCTCGATTGACGCGTGATGTCATCACATTGCCGGTGAAAATGTTCCCGCGAAACGATTCCGGAAAATTCTCACCCGTGTAAAATGCGATGCCGGAGATCGCCGTTGAGCCGTGCCCATGTCCCATCATGGGAGCGACGAAGCCGAGCCCATCGTGGGGCTTGCCGAAGCTGGGGTAGTAGCCACCGCGAAGAAGTTGGTAGATCGGCATACTGTGGCAATCGGCGGTAAAGAGGTTGCCGAGCGGATCGAAGGTCATTCCGAACGGGTTCACTTGTCCCCAGGTGAAATGCTCGACGCGGGAACCGTCAAGCCGCATGCGGTAGGTGTTGCCCGACTGCATGTGAACGGTGTGGCCGTCGCTCCCTTTCACGGTCGTTTCATTGCTGAAGCCGTGGCAGGCGTAAAGCCAGCCGTCGAATCCGCGGCGAAACGCGTTGTTCATGCCGTGAGTGTCGCGGTCGACTCCCATTGGACCGTAGAGCACGGTCCGCTCATCCGCTTTTCCATCTCCATCAGTGTCTTTCAAATGCCAGATGTTCGGGATGCTGAAGACGACGCATCCCCCTTCATAGGGATACAGCCCGATCGGAATATTCAAACCGTCGGCAAACGTCGTGACGTGATCGGCCTGACCATCGCCGTCGGTGTCTTCCAGTATCTTGATGGTGTCCCGACCCGGGCGATCCTTAGGAGCCGGGTAAGGGTATTCAATCGTATCGGTGACCCAAAGACGTCCCTTGGCGTCGAACGCCATATTCAGCGGCTTGTTGATCTGCGGCTCGGAAGCGACAAGATGAATGGAGAAACCTTCCGGCAGCCGGAAACTTTTTTGCTCCTGGTCGGGGGTGAGGTGTTCCGTCGGGCGGATATTGGCGGCGAACGGGTCTTCCGCTCTCACTTCGACAATCGGAGTAAACGACTGCAGAGCGGTCACAAGCAAAAGGAAAATCGGTACGAGCAGCTTCATGATCTTTGCGGTTTCCTTCTCAGGTGATTTTGTGAAATATCGCGGAAAAACCATGTTACCAGCCGTGTTGCGGCCTGTCGCGGGTTAAGTCCGGGTGTGTTCGTTCGGCTCCGAAAAAACCGACCATTGGAAGCGTGAATAGAAAACTCGACACCGGGGGTTCCTGGGAATAAGTGCTTGACAGCTTCGCGTGGAATAGAGATCTTGAAGTGCCTGGATCATCAAAGGATGAGGAACAACGAGGGCGAGGAGCATGGATCGAACACTTTCGACAGATGACGGACGCAATTGGGTTCGACTGCACGTCCTCGTGATGGCGTTGATTACAGGGGCCGTCATCGGGCTGGTGATCATCGACGGCCGAATCGGTGAGTTTGTCGACCGAGCGGTGATGCCGCAATTTCGTTCGATGCTTCTAATTTCGGTGCTATCCGCGGGAATCGGAGCCCGGGCGATTCTCGCCAGAAATACTGCAACCGTTGATACCCAGGGGTGGGTATTTCTGGTGCTGTCGGGTCTGCTGTTCTTGGCGGTCGCGGCTTGGGGTTTTACGGACTGCTTCATCGAGGTCCGGGACGCTCACAAACTCGCCACCGCACAAAAGAGCATCGTAAAATGAAGGTGAAGGGCCAATGACGGTTTCGCAGCCGATGTACAAAGTCTTGCGGACGGGCCAGCGGCTAGTCATCGGATTCACGCTTCCGCGGATTCCGGATGACCATCGGTTCACCGCGTTTCGTGACGCAGTGCTGAAGATGATACAAGAGCACAGCGCGTCCGATGTCGCGTTTGATCTGGCGGGAGTGAAGGTGGTTCCCAGCCTGATGTTAGGGCTTATGGCCGAACTTACTCGCAATAAGGTTGACGTCTCGGTTCACCATCCGTCGGACGAAATTCGCGACACATTGTCGTTCACCGATCTGGATTCGATCATCGACGTCTGCGATACGGAAACGTAGCACAGCCGCTGTCCGAGAAAATATTTGCAGGAACCGGGCTGCCGCGGTAATCTTGAGGCGCAGCGCCGCCTTGCGATTTGATTCATTTCCAAGCCGGGATTATTTTCTCCCTTCCCCCGGAGCGTGCGCCATGACCAGTGACTCAGGCGTGATCGATCGTGATTCAGGTATTTCTCACGGCAGCGAACCTTTAGACCGGGAGCCAACGAGTTCCGGAGACTCATCCTTTCTGGGAAAACAGTCTTCGTCTCCACGGCTGCAAGTCTATGAAGCGGGACGAAAGACTGTTGTCGGTTTCGGCGGTCGGGATGTTCCCAGCGACTACTGCATCGCAGAGTCGAGACAATTCTTGGCAAGACTTGTCCGAGAGAACGCCTGCCAGGAGTTAACGTTCGATCTCTCCGGGGTGCGGTTGATACCCAGTGGGATGCTGGGAGTGATTGCGTCGATGCGAAATCTCGGTGTCGCCGTTTCGGTCTGTAATCCATCGGACGACGTGCGAGAAGTGTTCGAGACGACGCAACTGAAACAGATCATCAGGATACGTGACAACGAGGCATAAGGGAAATCTCATAGAAGCGTTTCGGGATTGCCGCGCGGCACAGATCGAGTTCCGAATACTCTGCGCTCAGGGTAGATCGGTGGCTAGATTCATCTCGCTGACACCAAGCAGCGCCTGGACCATCGGTCCGTCCCGACCGTCACGCAGTGCCGCCAGGGTTTCCCGCATATCCGCCAAAATCGACTGACGCATCACCGACGGAATGCTCACCAGCAGATCAAGCGTCGGACCGGAGAGCCTTCCCTGAACGATCAGGTCGGTAGCCACCATCGCTCTCAATTTCGCGTCCCACATCTCCGCTTCGAGGTTCTGAGCTCGCTCGGCCGTCATCTGCCCGAGTTTAACGCGCACCTTTTGCGCCAAATCGCGAAACTGCTGCAACTCAAATTCATTTTCCTCGAACATCCGCCGCGCCGACGCTAGCGACATCCGAGTGCGATTCAGGTCGTTGTCACGCTTCCTTCGCTGCCAGCGAGTCACGCACCATCGCCTCTGGACGGTTTCTAATTTCAGTGTTAGATCGTTGATAGTCAGCAGCAATTCTTCCGCGGCGCGTTCGCGCTTCTCCATTTCACGTACTGCTTGTTTGTAACGCCCGTATGGCGTGAAATTGCCGCGGCCGACGATGAAATGCTCGATCTGGAATTCACTGTGCATTGGCGGATGCCACTATCTTTTTGCTGGAGCCTGACTTACCGAAGCCCGAAGCCCGAGGTCACATTCCGAATGCTGCCGAATCGGTGCGGGGGGGAGCAGGGAGGTTCACCTTCGAGAGCCAGGCATCGGTCGTAGGGTTGTAGCATTGATGCGAACTGCTGAAGAAAGTTGTCTGGTGTGATCCGCCGAACGCATGCACCAGACCGTCGCTCGTTTGCGTGACAGCGAGCATGGCGCGATTCAAACCGCTGCCGGTTTTTGAAGTCCAAGCATTTGCTGACGGGTCGAATTCGTCGCAGTCGTCCAGCCCGTTGTGTTGTCCGGAGATTTCGGATTGCGCGCCCCCGACAACGTACCCCTTCCCCCCGACCGACGCGCCTCCCTGAATTTTATAGCGGGCGGGAGTCGGCAAGTCGGTTCGCGATGCCCAACTGTTTGAGGATGGATCGTACTCGTCATTGTCGCGAATTGCCGACCCGCCAAATTGTGTTGTGTTGCCGTCGTAACCGCCCCAGGAAAAAATCTTGCCTAAGACGGCCGCGGACGCCCCGCTACGGCGAGAGGGGGCGGGCATGTCGGCTTTTGACGACCAACTGTTGCTCCCGGGGCTGTATCCGTCATTTTGGACGTAATCGAGATAGCCATTCGGTCCACCGGCCTGATGAAACCCACCGAACGCAAACACCGACGAAGATGCCCCGACGGCTGCCATGAAATTCCGCGTCGGAGCCGGGAGATCCGCGCGCGTGGCCCAAGCATCCACCGTTGGATTGTATTCATCGTTGTTATCCATCTCACCGCTGCTCGATTGCCCGCCGACGGCATAGCCGAGACCATTAAAAACCGCACCTCCATGCGCTTGCCGCGCTGGAGAGGGAAGATTCGTACGGGATTGCCATACATCAGTCGTGGAGTAATAGCCGTCGTGGTTCCGTATTTCCGTAAAGGGTGACGACGAACCTCCATAACCGCCGAGGCAATACGCGTTTGGCGCTGCGGCATGGCAGCAGCATCGGGTGATGGAGAAGAGCCAGTACATAGGTGGGAGACCAGAAACCAGAGGTGAAATTCAAAATTTGCTACGTGAATTTCGTGTTTTTGTGGTTCAGCCTTCCGGACAAGGCGCGAGTGTGGCAATCCAGAATTGCCCCTGTTCGTGCCAGGTAGCGAAGCACAATTCCCCGGTAGCTAGCGGAGCATCAAGTCCGACCGCTTCGCGAACCGTGATCGTTTTCAGTGGGTCGGTGACAGCCCATTCATCCGAATCTTCGTCCCATTCCCAGATGTCGAGCGGAGCCGATCCGCCGCTTTGAAGTTCCGTCGGTTCCCCACCCGGTGCCAGGCCGATTTTCCCGCGGACAAACATGTGACCACACCCGAGCGCGTACCATCGCGCGGCAATCGGGTCGTAAATCGCTTTGAGGATATCCGCTTCGAAACCGTATCCGCGAAAAAGATCCCCGTGGATTGCAACCGATTCTCCTTGCTCGTTCCAGTCGGTTCCGTCCCACACCATGCGGTTCGCTTCGGCCACTGTCGTGCGCGAGAGCCGTTCCACGAGTTGAAAGGTGCGCAGCCGCGGCCCAACGGGCTCCGGACGGCGATGCACACCGGCAGAAGTCGCAATACCGTTGACCTGGTCGGCGTACAGGCCGATCCGCGCCAGTGATCCCGTGATGTCATTGAGGAATTCGGCTGGCAGCCGGTCGCCCGGATGCAACTTAGGAAATAGTGGTTGATTGCCGGGCATTACACAGGCTCAGCTTGAAAGAGTTCCGAGAAACTTGTTTTGCGAAACAGGCTTTGATCACCTCCTGAGCTGTTTTTGCGGAGCAGGCGATACCACCCACCGTCAGCACTGCTGGAAAGCCAATAGTGATTCCACCCGCCGAAACCGACGGCTTCGGCATCCTGGTCCTGGGGATAGACGCGACGTTCGCTGAATCGATACGAAACTCCCCAGGCCCGTTCGCCGTTCGACATGACTTCGCGCTCGATTTCCGCTCCAAGAAACAACAACGTTTCGGGATCGATGGCTCCGGTCGATAACGAGACTGCCGCAACATTCACGGTACCAATGCGATCCCGGATGACGGAGAAGGGGGGAGAGGCGATACGCGGTATGGTGATTTCGTGCTCAATTGTCGGGACGAACACCCCGGCGTTGATATCTTCCGGGACAACATCCCCCGCGGCGGCCCATTCGAGTCCTGACGCCGGTAGCGAGAGAAACTCTCCGCCGACCGACCAGCGATGCCGCAAAAATGGTACGGGGTCTCCTTCGTCGTCCGATTCGTCATCGTTCTGCGCGGCGGTCGGGGTGGCGTAGCGAATTGTGAAGACCGCCTGTTCATACACAGGGGATGAAGAAAAATCCTGCGATGTATCCGGTCCGATGATCCGGTCGCCGAACGGTTGGATGCGAATCGACTCCGCGCGGAGGTAGGGCCGACCGGGAAAGGCAGCTCCCGCGATCTGCCCGAGTGTAGAGCCGCTTGCTTCTGTCGGCGGGAAGACCTCGGCGACGAGGTCGTCGAGATTGTCCCAAGAGACGAGCCCGCGCCGTTCGGCTGTGGCGCCGTCGGGCTTCACGTCGAAATTTGGTGAACCGGTCAGCTCGTTCCAGGCGACCATGAGAGAGTCCGTGGTAGAAGTATGGGAACTGGGCAAACGTGAATTCCCGCGAGTAGTATTCGCGCGAAACTCACTCGGAACAGTTCGCGATTATTCCACAGATTCGAGATGGGTCAACGTGCGCCAGGGCGTTTCGGAAGTTATTGACAACTATTCCGCCGATTGTCGAGTTATCTTCTCAGCCGTCCGGCTTTGCGGACGGAGAACCGTTATTCGGCGAATCGAAAACCGATTCGTATTTCAGAAATATCCCACGATAAACGCGTTCCCACCGAAGCCCACGCCAGGAATTCCAGATCAGGAAAATCAGGATTAACAGGAATCCGATCACCGAAACCAGCGGGATTTCACTGTGAATTCCCAGAACGAAAATAACGCAGGAAGGTGTCACATAGCCGAGCTGTGAAGCGATTACGTTGTCTTGAAGGCGAAACTCGTTCGCCAAATAGTAGTTGATGATGAACAGCTCTTCCTTGGTAAACTCTGGGCGTTTCATTTGGCGTTCCCCGGGTTGTTCACAAGTGAACCAGCTAATCTCCAACCGACTCGATCTGCTTCTGGATTCGGCACACGATAAATTCTTGTGGTAATCGATCCCACGAGCGATCCATTCAACCCTGATGTTACAATACACAACACCTATAAGGTGAGTAACTTCCTCGGCAAAACGCCCTTTGAAGGACCAGAGATCGTGTCCGACTTTTCATGCTACCTGGTTCGCAAGACCGGCAAAGATCAGATCGAAGCTGGGTTTGAACGACGGCCGATACACGAGTTGCCCGACGGTGAGGTGCTCATCGGCGTCGAATACTCGTCGTTGAATTACAAAGACGCACTCGCCGCGACCGGCCATCCCGGCGTAGCCCGCAAGTTTCCGCACGTGCCGGGCATCGACGCGGCGGGAACGGTCGTCGAGAGCCGCTCAAGCAACTTCGCGCGCGGTGATCGGGTGCTCGTCACCGGCTACGATCTCGGTGCCGGCCGCTGGGGAGGTTGGGCGGAGTATGTGCGCGTGCCAGCCGAATGGGTCATTCCATTACCGAATGGGATGACGCTCGAACAATCGATGCGATACGGTACCGCGGGATTCACCGCCGCCCTTTCTGTCATGACGCTTCAACAACACGGCGTAATGCCAGGCTCTGGCGAAGTCCTCGTCACCGGATCGACCGGCGGTGTCGGGTGCATCGCGGTTCAGTTGCTTTCCACACTTGGCTATTCAGTCACAGCCGTTACGGGCAAACAGGATCGGCATGACTGGCTGCGACAAATTGGTGCGCAAAAAATCATCGGGCGTGAAGAAGTTGATGTCGCGGGAGGAAACCCGCTTCTGTCGGCACGGTGGACAGGTGCGGTCGATACAGTAGGGGGAAACACGCTGGCTACCGTCTTGCGGACAACCAATATCGGCGGATGTGTCACCGCCTGCGGATTGGTTGGTGGTGCGGATCTTCACCTTACGGTTTACCCCTTCATTCTGCGGGGTGTAACGCTCGCCGGCATCGATACCGCTTGGACTGCCCGAGAGAAGCGGCTTGCGATCTGGAACAAGCATGCCGGTGACTGGAAGCTGCCGCAGTTGGAAGAGATTTCCACAACCGTGTCTCTGTCTGAAATTGACGGTCAGGTCCGCCGGATATTATCTGGACAGATTGCCGGACGAGTTGTCGTCCGAATCCGCAATTCATCATAAGCGGTGTCACTTCACGAGATATCAGGAACGACACAAGAATTACGTTGGCAAGACGGCTGAACCCTCATCACTGCAGTGACGACGTTCGCCGCTCAGTCCTGGTGCGAGCTTGTGAAGACCCAGTGCTGAAAACCCGCGTGCATCACAACCCGCGGTTCACGAGTCATGCCGATCTTGCGGGCCACTCCCTGTGACGGCAAGTTATTCGGACGAATCAGGGAGATAACTCGCGGTTTAGAAAGGTTATGGAACGCGTAATCGCGAGTTGCCCCTGCCGCCTCGGCCGCACATCCTCGGCGCCAGAACGGTCGGTGGATGAGGTAGCCGACTTCCGGTTCCGCAACACCCTCCACGGTCTGCATCACGAGTCCGACCTGTCCCGCCGGTAGTCCGGTGAGTTTCTCCGTCACCAGCCAGAGCCCATGACCGTCACGCGAGTAACGATCGACTTGCCGTTGAATCCAGTGTTCCGCTTCGTCCCGCGAGTAGCATTTGGGGTAGAATCGCATCACATCGGGGTCGGCCAGCATTTCCGCGACGAAATCAAGGTCTTCGAGACTCATTTCACGCAACCGCAGCCGTGCGGTTTCGAGAACAATCTTCGGGCTGGCGTTCATTTTTCCACTGATTCGAAAGGCGGCCAATCAGGAGCGACCGCTCGTTCTGCCGTTATCACCAGAGGGTATATCCGCCATCGATGACCAATGCCGCGCCGGTCATATAGCGAGACGCATCGCAGGCAAGGTAAACCGCGAGCGGACCCAGATCTTCCGGATTGCCAAAATCGCCGGCCGGTATAAGGGATTTGAAGGTTGCGATGACTTCCGGGTTATCCTTTGACCAGCGCTGGTTGGGTTCCGTCATAAACCCGCCTGGACAGATGGCATTCACCGTGATGCCGTGCGGAGCCCAGTCGGCTGCGGTTGCACGCGTGAACTGAATGACCGCGGCTTTCGAGGTTTCGTAGCTGCGACCGCCGATTCCGCGATTGGCAACCATCCCGGAGATGGAGGCCACGTTGATGATTCGCCCTCCGTGGCCCCGATCGATCATCGACTTGCCGATCAACCGTGTGCAAAGAAACGTGCTGGTGAGATTGAGGTCGATGATTGCCTGCCATTCCGCGAGCGGAAGGTCTTCCGTGGGGATATTGATTCGCCTTCCGCCGACATTGTTGATGAGTATGTCGATTGGTCCGTGCTTCTCGAGCGCGGTTCGACACGCTTCTTCGCACTCGGTAGGTTTTCCGACGTCGGCTTGAATCGTCTTCGCCTCACGTCCACGCGCCCGAATTTCAGCCGCCGTGTTCTCCAGGCTTGAAGGATCTCGACCGACGAGTACGACGTCTGCCCCCGCTTCCGCGATTGCCAGTGACATCGAACGACCCAAGCCGCGGCTGCCACCGGTGATGAAGAGGCGTTTCCCATCCAATCGAAAACGGTCGAGCACGTTCATGACGATGGAGCTTGCTTTGCATAAATGTGAACTTTCATTGTCGAAAAATCGAATTCGCGCGGCTCTCCCCAGACCGGCGGGACTGCAAACTGAGAATGCTCAGGAGTCCGAAGTACGAGAAGCGCGTCGGGGGAAGTAACTTCGTCCCGCGCCAATCGCTCCAGCGACTTAAAGAGCGGACTACCGGGCTGCAGGTCGTCAATCATGCGATAGGGGGGGTCAAAGAATACGACGTCAAACGGCAACATCTGCGGCACGCCCTTGGGACGGAAGGACGAACGGATTGCATCGGTCCTCCAGCAGAGGGATTGATCCTCCGCGCCGATCATCGCGACATTCTGTTGCAGCAGATCAAACGCGCGCCGGTCCTTTTCGATGAACACGACACTCCTGGCACCGCGGCTCAGCGCCTCCAACCCAAGCGTACCGGTTCCGGCGAAGATGTCGGCGACTCGTTTGCCGGGGAGGTCGTTCGTCAGTCGTTCGAAGAGTGTTTCCTTCACGCGATCGGTAATCGGGCGCGTGGTCATCCCCGGATTGGCGAGCAGTTTTCGCCGACGAAACTTTCCCGCCACAATTCGCACAAATGGGCTCCAGGAACTCCAAAACCTTACCCGAGGTCAAGCCACTCGCGGTATCGGCAAGCAGCCATGAACTATGGGGCTTATTTCGCGGACGGTCTATGAACCGTCGGTCCAGTCATTCTATTTTTTCTTCTGCTTTGACGATTTCCCAATGTCGGCGAATGATGTCAGCAGCTTCTTCCGCGATCTTCCGAAACTGACGGGCCTGCGGTTCTTTGATCTCTTCGTCTTTGTCCGCTCTTCCCGCTTCCTCATCGTCGCCCGAAGACTCATCGGAATCATTATCTGCCTTGGGCATCGTCGGAATAATCGTCGTATCGCCCGGTCCTGCGACGCGTCCATCGGTCGAAGTCAGTGCTTCTTGAGAAAGCCATGCGGCGATATCGTCATCTGAAAGGGGGGCGGCGCCCTTTGCTCGATCTTTTGCTTGCGCGGAGGGAAGGTCCGTCTTCCCGCCAGGAACCTGAAAGACGATCGGACCAACGCGCAACAGATCGCCTGGTTGAAGTAGTGTTTCTTCCTCCATGAGCACGTCGTTCAAATAAGTGCCGTTTCGGCTCCCGAGATCACGGACGAGTAATCCATCGCTCGTCTGCTTCAAAGCGCAATGATGCCGGCTGACATCGCTGGAAGCGACGCGCACCTGGCAGTCCTGGTCGCGACCGATCAGAACCTCGCCGTCGGGGGGCAGCCGCAGCCGTTTCCCCTGATGTTTGCCGGACTGAACGATTAACTCACTCATCGATCTGTTGACTAATGAAATTGGTCCGCATGTCCTGTGACGTGGATTTCCAGGGAATCATAGTTGAACGGTGCGGGTGACTGTTAGCCCATTTATGCCCGCATTGGTACTTCGACGGGCTCCCCGCATTCCGGACAGGTGAGTTTTTTTCCTCGGTGGGTCGGACTCACCTTAAAGCGCTTTCCACAGCGGCAGGAGAATCGGATTCGCTTTTCTTCCTTTGGCTGGTTGCTGTGTGTTTTCCGCCAGTTGCGCTGGGCGATTTCCTCGATTTTCTCGAGCAGCGCGTTTGGGTCAAACGGCTTGGTGAGGTATCCATCGGCGCCAACTCGGTCTGCGAGTGCACGCGAGTCGCGCATTTCAATCTGCGAAAGAATCAGGATGGGTACCGTTTCGTTCGTCGACTTCATTCGCTGGCAGATCTCAAATCCGCTCTCGCCTGGAAGAATCAGATCCAGGAGGACGAAGTCCGGTTTCCGCATGACAAACGTTGCCTGCGCTTGGCCCCCGTCTTTCGCGACGGCGACGCGATATTTATGGCGTTCGAGCAATTCCTTGAGAAAAGTTGCTGTCTCCTCGTCATCTTCAACCACCAAGATGAAGTGGGCGACCGAGCCGGTGGTGCTCAAGCGATCGAGCTCATCGGGCGCCATGCAACGAAATCCTTACCGAAATCGGCGGAGTTTCCGAAAGGATGATTGAATCACGGGATTCGCGGTCGAAGATTATGCGAAGCGCAGAGCCCCTGACATGCCATCCGGGTTGTGCGATCTTCGATCAACAACCTCACTGGGAACCACGTGGCTTTCCACTGATCCGGAAAAATGAAGAAATGTCTTTTTGCAATTTGCATCTCAAAGTTAAGGCATAACCGAAACCTGTCTGCGACGCAAATAATTTCGCTGTTTACAAGCATTCTGGCAGTCAATGCGTGCTTCGATCTCGTTGGCTTCGGGCTCTATTGGGGTCGCCCCGCCCCAACGAGTTGCGTAAATACCAGGGATTTTTGCCGCTCAAACCGAGTGGAAATGCAAAAAACTCCGGAAAAACAGCGGTGAAATTCATTGACAATTGATTTTCACGAGAGTTTACTACCTACTCGGATTCGACGGAAATGTTTCAGGACCATGGGGATTCCCAACTAATACAGGAGTGCGCGATGGCGAAAAACGGTGACAAGAAGGCAATGTCCAAGACTGAGATTTTGAACGCTCTGGCTGAAGACACCGGCCTGGCCAAGAAGCAGGTCGCCTCCGTTATGGACAGCCTCGCAGCGCTGATCGCCAAGAATCTCTCGAAGAAGGGTCCAGAAGTCTTCAGTGTGCCGGGGCTGATGAAAATCTCGGTGATTCACAAGCCGGCTACGAAGGCCCGCAAGGGGATCAATCCGTTCACTGGCGAAGAGCAAATGTTCAAGGCCAAGCCGGCTCGCAATGTGGTGAAAATCCGTCCTTTGAAGGCATTGAAGGACATGGTGTAGTTTCACGATATGGGAACGCGGATGTCCCGCTCCCGGTGTGAAGCCGGCTGGATTTCCGCGTTCCTTCTCGTTGTAACTCCCTGATGAGAAATGCCTTGTGGTGCGTGACGGGCTGCGTGTGGCCTGTGCCGCACTGGACGGGCGGTTTTCTCTGCGCGCTAATTCGTCGGTGCAAACCTTGACCCTGAGTACGGACATCCGTACAATCGCCCAAGCTTCTCGGTATTTTGCTCAGTTGCTGAGAGAGCCGTCCTGGGTCCGGATGTGATATCCGTGGACGACCACACTTTGTGGCCGAGAGGGTTGGTTTGTTCCGAAGAGCTCTTCGGGGAAGTGCGCGCTATGTTGGTTCTCTCACGGAAAAAGAACGAGAGTATCATCATCGACGGGAACATCGTCATTACCGTCGTGGAGATTCGTGGAGACAAAGTTCGCTTGGGCATTGAGGCGCCCAAAGAGGTGCCAATACACCGGAGCGAAATTCACGCTTCAATCCAGTCGGAGCAGGAGTCAGGCAAGGAACCCCCTCCGCGTGTGTCTCCAGCCGGTGCGTGATTGTGCCCTGACTTCACGTTGGGAGCCTCGTCCTGGTTGCTGGGTAGGTTTTCTGCTCGCTCGAGTCAGATTGGGCCCGTTTCTGGTGTGTTCCATCAAGGATGAAGGTGCGTTCTTTCGAATTCACCGTACGCTGGCTAGCGGTTTGGGTTCCATTGCAGTTGAATTGGCCAAAGATGCCGGGCGGGTTGACAAACCTGGCGCCGTCCTTAAATTGTGCTGTTGATCAAAGGCCCCATCGTCTAGCCAGGCCTAGGACATCGGATTTTCGATCCGACAACGGGGGTTCGAATCCCCCTGGGGTCATTTTGTTTGAATATCTGGCCCGAGTTGCCACCATGTCAACTCGGGCCCTCTTCCTTTTGGAGTTCGCGAAAATTGCGGTCGACCAAGGGGGTCGAACGTCAAGGAGGATGATACATGAATTCCGGCGAGCATTGGCGAGCGGTGTTCGAGAACTGGCCTGAGAGCATTCCTCGAGAAGGCCTGATTGTGGCGTTCCAGGAACACATCCCCTTCAGCAATTTTCTGATCTCCGGAGGGGTGTTGCTCGTCGAGCGGGATAAGCCGGACAGCTATGGTGCCCGCAAGGTGATGATCGCCTACGATGCGATCAGTGCCGTGAAAATCACCAATACTCTGGAGTTGGCTCGATACCAGGCACTGGGATTCCAGCCCCCGTTCTGATCGCGGCCAATTCGCTTCAGGTGATGTACAACCAACGCCCGAGCACGGTCATCGGGATCATGAGCCCTGTGGTCAGCAGTGCTAGCTCGATGCGTCCGGTTTTGAAAAAAATCAGCGTGGCGTCGAGCAAGATGATCGACATCAGCAATGTCTTGACGGCTCGTTGAACAATTCCAGCCGAGGGCTGGATGATCCCTTTTGTGACACGGAAATTGATCATCGCGGCAATCGCCGCGAGAAAGACGAACACGATTGTAGGGTTAGGCTCCGACTCGCCGGGCCAATGCGCTTCTCCTTGCCAGACCGCGACAAATGCCGCCAGCCCCACCAATCCAAGGTTCATAACCGCAGCTGCGCCGAATAGCGCCCAACGACGACTGATTCCGGCTTCTTGCCGGGCATACCAGGTCACACCAGCGATATAAATTCCCAGTGCTCCCGCTGCATAAAGTTGCGGTCGAACCCATACGAAGTAACCCGCGCTCGCCCCAAGCATGACGTTCAAGAACCGGCAACTTCCCATGATTAGCGGTCCAAGGGGTGTGTTCTTGAGGACACCGTCGTAAAGGAGAACAGCTCCGGCCAAGAGTAATGCCATCCTTTGGCTGCTTGAACTGGCGAGTCCCGCGAGCAGTACACCGGTGACCATTAAGCACCCGCCGAGAAACGCAGCGGACCTGGGGGAGATGAGGCGTGCGGGAATCGGCCGATGCGGACGCTCCCGCGCATCGATATGTCGGTCGAAAAAATCGTTGAACACCATGCCAGATAGATACAGACAAGACGAAGCACCGAGCAATGTGAGGAACGTGTGAACCGGTTCCAACGTCTGGTGCGTCAGGAGAAACCCCAAGAGGACGTCCGCCATCGACGTGAAGAGGGCGGGAAAGCGCATCAGTTGCAGATAGGCGCGGAACTTTCGCATCGATCTTGCTTTCGAGCGAGGTAATCCAGCATTAGCGTTGTCGCTGTTCTCCCGCCACGTCCTCGGCCCACCGTTCGAGCATGAGATACTGGCGATCGAACTCTGGGGGGACATCGGTCCCCATCGGGCTCTTGAAGAACGAACTCAAGTGGGTCATCACCCCCGATTTTCCGCGCCGCCGCTCTCGTTCGGTAAAGCGAACAAGATCCAGCACGAGCGGCGCCGCCAGGAGAGAGTCACATCCTTGCCAGGTGAATTGCATCGTCATTGGTGTTTCCAAGAAGCCTTGGAAATGGATGTGGTCCCAGGCCGTTTTCCAATCCGCCATCGATTCGATGTATTCAATCGAGACGAGCGTCTGCGGTTTGTAGCCCAAAATCTCGGTAAGCAAATGGTCCTTGGAACGGACCTTGTTGGCTTTGTTGACCGGATCGTCCAGGACTTTGCCATCCATGTTCCCGAAGATATTGTGGCCGACCCAGCTCATCACATGCAGATTTCTCGCGGCAAACATCGGAGCGAGCACGCTTTTGAGAAGCGTTTCCCCGGTTTTGCCGTCCCGCCCGACGTGAAGCACACCTTGCTTCAGTGCCAACTCGTGGAGTGCCGGCAGATTTGAGCCGACCGAAGGGGTAAAATTGATGTAGGAACAACCGCAGCGCATGGCCGCCGCTGCATACAAGGTACTGGCAGGAACCGTCGAGGTTGGCGAATCGTCCAGCGTTTGCGCTAAATCAGGCCAACTCATGCTTTCCGAAGTTTCTTCCAATGGAGGTTCCGTCGAGGCAACATTGACCACGATGACATGCGCCAGATTCAATCGCTCACGGAATTCGAGAATGTCGGCCGTTATCCGCTCCATGGCAATGGCAGGACGTTCACCTCGCGTCTTCACTGTGGCTGAGGACGCCAGGGATTCGATGGTTGACCCGACGTTGATCAGCGTTCCGGTGCGAACGTTCTTATCGAATTCGTCGAGCGTAGGGCCGACCTGTTGCAGCAATTCGCGAGAGAACACACGCGACTTATTGTGCAGGTGCAATGCTTCGACGGCGTAGCTGGTTTTTCGGATTTCATGGCCGCCAACGACGAACTGATTCCATCGGGCCAGTTCCAGGGCGGCGAAGCTTGGAAGTTCGCTCACGAGTCCAGCCGTGCTCGTCACACCACGTTGAAGGGCGGCGAGCCCGGTTGCGAAGGTGGTTCCCACGCCTCCCCAGGCACCCACTAGCCAGATACCGATTTTGTCTTCTACCATCTAAATAGTGCTCGCTACTTCTGTTCCGCAATGGCACGCCGGACCCATTTCGAGAGTGCGGATTGCAATGATTTCATCGCGCTGTCCGTCTCCGTCTTTAATTCGTCCAGTGCGGCATGATCGTCACTGACTGCCTGTGCAAAGAAATAGAACTTGATCTTGGGCTCGGTTCCTGAAGGACGCACCGCGACCGAAAACCGCTTCCCCTCCGACTCAGCGCTGTCGAGAAACAGCAAGTCTGCTCGCACACCCGTGAACTCTTCAACTTTCTTGTTTCCCGGCAAAGCGCGTACTTCTCCAAGCTTAAAATCGCGGATTCGCGCGATCGAAACTCCGCCGAGTTTTTGAGGGGGCGACTCACGAAAACGCTTCATCAGACCTTGGATCTGCTCTTTTCCTCGCGATCCTTCGCAGACCTCGGATATCTGCGCTTCCACGAAATAGCCCAACTCGCGGAATAGTTCATCCAAGCGGTCCAGCAGGGTTTTCCCTTCCGCGCGGAGTTCAGCGGCTAGTTCTAATAAGTACAAGGCCGCAACCGCGGCGTCTTTGTCGCGACAATATTGCCCCGTCAGGTACCCCAGAGATTCTTCCGCTCCAAAGACGAATTTATCCGGGCCTTCGGCATCCATGGTTTGGGCGATGTACTTGAAGCCGACCATCAGGTCGTCAATCGCGCGCACACCGTGCGATCGAGCAATGGCACCGATCAAACGAGTCGTCACGACGGTTTCAACGACGTAGTTCTCCACCGACAAGGTGCCCAGAGCCGCGCGTTTACGGAGAATGTGGTCAGCGATGAGGGCGCCGATTCGGTTGCCGGTAAGGTGGACGAATTCCCCCTGTTTGTCGCGCACGACGACACCCAACCGGTCGGCATCCGGGTCGGATGCAAGAATCACTTCGGCGCCCGTTTCACGAGCCCGTTCGATCGCCGGTTCAAATACCTCGCGGCGTTCCGGATTCGGGAGATGATCGGGAACGTTGGTGAAATTTCCGTCTTGTGATCGTTGCGGTTCGAAAATTTCCACGCCAGAAAATTTCGCCCGTTGAATGACGTTCCATACCGAAGTTTCGCCGACACCGTGCAGCGGTGTGAAGATCGCGGAGATGTCGCGGGCATCGGAGAGACTCAGATGGAGAACTGAAAGTAAATATGCCTGGTCGACTTCTTCGCCGACGATCCGAATTTTTCCTTCGGCGACAGCCTGATCGAAATCGATCTTCGGGATTTCGCCAGCCGCGTAAACACGTTCAATGATTCCCTTGTCATGTGGCGGAAGGACTTGAGCTCCATTCGACCAATACGCCTTGAAGCCGTTGTCAGCGGGAGGATTGTGTGATGCCGAGATCATAACACCGACGTCACAACCCAGGTGGCGGACGGCGAAAGATAACTCCGGGGTGGAGCGTGGTTCATCGAAGTAAAAAACTTCGAGGCCATTCGCGGCGAGTGTTGTCGCCGTCAGTCGTGCGAACTCTGTCGAACGGTTGCGGGTATCGCAGGCTACTACACCTCGACCACCCGATGCTCCCTTTTGCGATGCGAGATAGGTCGCCAATCCGTGGGCCGATTCAGCGATTGTACGCTCGTTAATCGTCGCGGAGCCGAATTCCGCCATGGGACCGCGTCGCCCGCCGGTGCCGAACGGAATGGTCTCCCAGAAAAGGGCATCGAGGCGGGCAAACTCCTCATTATTAATCATTTCGAGCAGGCGAGGAGTATACGGCCGGTAGGGAGGTTCGGTAATCCAGCGCTCGAGATTCCCGGCCGCGGTTGCCGTAATTTTATCTTCCTCGACCCCCTTTTTTAGCAGGCTCTGAGCCTTTGTCAGAGTTTTCTCCGTCGCTGATTTGGCCATTCCTGATCGCTTTCTGCGGCAAAACGTGGTACTCGCTGGAACCCGAGTGGAGCGCCCTGCGAACCATCGAATGTACCAGATCGCAGGTAGGTCTTCGAGGGACTGAAAGCGGGGCAGGTGGAAGCCCAAATCGCGGTAAAACTGCTCGACTTTGCCCGGCCTGGGTAATTAGAATCGGGAAGAAGAGCCGGGATTTCGGCAATTTATCGCCAACGCAGCCAGTGTGACCCGAACTGCGGATTTTTCGCCAAGAGCCCCCCACCATGGCCGACCAGATTTTCGACAAAATGGTTTACTGTCTGATGGCGGCGGTATTGGTTGTTCCTGAGCCGACGACCTTCATCGTCTGCCTTCTGTTGTGCATCGGGGTCGCCTCGTACTTTGCCGGCCGGACGAAAGCCGCGTTACGGAATGTGCCGTCGCTGATTGCCCTGGTATTGAACTTAGACGGGCGCGTGCAACCAGCGGAAACGTGAACGGGGAGCGCGATTGACCTCGGGCTGGATCGACCTGATCGTGCCGTTTTCTGGTCGCGCGGCGGTTTCACCGCGTAACATTCTTGCGGGTCACGTAGATCCAATGCCCGAGATCGACAAGCATGATGCCGCCGATGCCGATGGCAGCCCAGCCAAGCATCGATGTCACGGGAATGCTTCCTGAGAACACGATTCCCGCTGTCAGGAAGGCCACGATCGCGCTGCCGATTTTGATTAGGCTGTGCTTGCGCAGTTTCTTCTTCGTGTGCTTCAAGACGGCGGAGCGGGCCGCTTGGTTTGCGACCTCGCGCAGACTGCTGAGTCCGTTTCGCACCAGGTCTTTGTCTTGCGGGTGTACCGGTGTCTCTGAAATCGGTTTGAGTTCCTCGACCACGGCGGAAGCCGGAGTGCTGCTCGGCACCTGTGCCGGCACGACTGTCAGTGAAACGGCTGGCCGTTGCACCGGTGCAGGAGTCAATGACGCCGACGAGCCATATAATTGGCGTATCCGTTGACGCTCG